>JBDLJD010000069.1:0-22295 GCA_039714495.1 Thermodesulfobacteriota bacterium | reverse complement strand
GGCCAGCGAAAACATCCTGGTGGACAAAGAGATCGCAAGCCAAGACGACCTCATCATCATCGTCGTGGGATTCGGTCTGAAGGAAGGTTCCACCAACGTGATCAAGATTCACCGGGTGGGGCACGACGACTAATAAAATCGTGTACCACGCTTTTATATAACAACGCCGCAGGCGGTGTTATTGCCAGTTCTCTATCTTGTCCAGGGGGTAGATGGGACGCGGGATGGATGCATACTTCAATGAGAAGACATCGATATCGGTGGTTCCCGACGTCATGACGTTCACCGTCTTTCTATTGTAGAGCAGAAACCGGTATCTGAACGGGAAGAGGTTTTTAACCACGACGATATCCGCTTTCCACAGGCTCAGCCCCAGGTCGGTAAATGCCGACGGTGACCACGCCGATGACGGCAGCTCGGTGATAATCAGATGGATGCCCTGATGCAACAGAATGGCCGTCTTTCCCAGGGGGCCGTCTGTTTTTTTTATCAAACGGCCTGAAAAGGCAAGCGGACGATTGTACACTGTGTCGAGCTTGCCCCCCACAACCAGTTTCAGGTCGTCGCCCAGGTCGTGTGAAAATGCCTTGCGGGCTGCTTCAGCGTCGCGGATGAACAGGTAGGAGGTCAACTCCGGCCCCTCTTTCATAAGTGACTTGAGAATCCAGGTGTTTTCCCCCGGAGCCCCTGCACCCACGGCATCGGAGACATCGCAGAATACCACGGTTCCAAATTTTCGGAGGAAGGTTTTACTTTTTGCGATGGCAACAGCCTCCTTGGCAGTGTTGCCTTCAGGCGGCATTTCCGCCCGCACCGACCAGTTCATGTCGGCTATCTCATCGGCCAGTGATTGGGCCAGGGCCGGATCATTGTCGGTAATCGCCACAGTACTCCACCCCAGTTCCGGGTCGTCCAGCCAGATGTGGACCATGAAGTTGGATACATCCAGAACCTTGTCCGACGATTTGACCATCTTTTTCATACGTTTGAAGATTTTGCGCATGGGGGAGAGAAAATCGATGGTCATACCACCGCCCTTGAGCAAGCGCATCTTACTAAAGGCCATGACCGGCTTGATTTCACCATGCAGGGTGCGGGTCAGAATCTCGCCGGCCCTGTATCCCACATCAAAATGATCCCGGTGGGGATTGGTTTTGTAACCAATGATAAATGTAGCCAGTTCGGCCCGGCGGCGGGTGACATTGGCGTGAAGATCGAAAGTCACCCCTATTGGAATTTCAGGGCCGACGCGCTTCCGGATGGCTGCCAGCAGGTCCCCTTCGGGATCATGCATGCCGACCACCCCCATGGCCCCATGCAGGGACAGGTAAATGCCGTCCAATTGCTTACAGCTTGCCAGACCATCGACAATGGTTTGTTTGAATTCGTCGTAAAGGCCCCGTTCAACTGGCCCTCCGGACATGGACCAGGCTTTGAGGATGGGAACCACCTCAACCCGCCCTTTTCCAAACACCTCTACTGCTTCGAGAAAACCAGCCAGTTGTTTGTCTTCTTTTTTACTGACAACAATGATTTCATCGCCGTAATACAGACTGCGGGCTGCAAAATCCTCCCGGGTAGTCGGCACGGGTGAAAAACTGTTCGTTTCCTGTGCCAATTCGACAATAGCGATGGTTTTGGTTCCCGAAATGCTATTCTCAGCTCCGGCCTCCAATGTGAATAGGAAGTGTGCCGGTAGCAAGATTAACATCAGCATGATCTTCTTCATTGGTCCTCCAACCTCGTTGTTGTGCCAATTCTTTTCAAACCAGCCATTGATACTGATACGGTTCCAGTTCAATGGTATCCCCGACTACGGGTTTGCCAGTTATCAGGTCCGTGCGTGAAGGGCCTTGACTGATTCCACCCAGCGCGACCTTCTGCTTCTGACGAGAGATGTTGGTGAGGACCACAATTTCCTGCTCATGACAATAGCGTGTGACGGCAAACACTTTTGAACCAACATCCAAGATTTCGAATCCAGCCTTGGGATGGAAAGCAGGTTGCTTCCTACGGATTTTCATGAGACGGCCATAGGCCTGGAAGATCTTTGCCCTGAAAGAGGCAGCATCATTCAACTCAGTTTCAACTTGCAGCAGGTTGAGTTTTTCACGATTGATGCTCCGCGCCCTTCCGGTCTGGCGCACTCCCTCCACCCAGTTCCGCGATCCCAACAGGCTGTGGATATAGGTAGCCGGCACACCCGGCAGTACATACTGGATAGCCTGGGATGCCATGAATTTCTGCGCTGCCATTCCTTTTTCATTGGCCAGGATGGCATCCACATAGGTAATGTTCAGCTCATAGGGGCTCTTGGAGCCGTCGTGATCGGTTTTGTACGACACCTGTCCGTTGTGGACTTCCACAAGGCTGATCAGTCGGTCGATCTCCTTTGTTTCCAGGATCCCCTCCAGGGGGCGCACGCCAATGCCGTCGTGGGAAGCCGTAAAGTTGAAAAAGGTAGTGTCCGGGGCTTCCAAATGAAGGGTCCTGGCCCAGTCCGACAAAAAAGAGGCATCCTGGGTGGTAAAAGCGTGCAGTAAAAGGGGCGGCAGGGTGAAGTTGTACACCATCTGGGCCTCATCCCCGTTATTCCCAAAATAGCTGATATTCTCTTCATGGGGAACATTGGTTTCGGTGAGAATAATGGTATCCGGTGCGGTCAGGTCCAATATACAGCGCAGAAGTTTGACCATGGCATGGGTTTGCGGCAAATGGATGCAGGGGGTTCCGATCTCCTTCCACAGATAAGCGATGGCATCCAGCCGCAAAATGGACGTCCCCTTGTCGACGTAGTGGAGCAGGACCTGAACCATTTTTTCGATTACATCCAGGCTTTGAAAATTAAAGTCGATCTGATCCGCGCTGAAGGTGGTCCAGAGGTTGACCGTCTCCCCACTCTTTTTCCTATATTTCGACAGCAATGGCAGAGATCTGGGCCGCGTGACCTTGGAGAGGTTTTCGGCCGGATCCACCTCCATGGCAAATGCATCAAACCCTTCACGTCCTGCCAGGTAATTGTCAAACCACGCACTCTTGGACGAAAAATGGTTCACAACGTAATCGAGCATCAACTGGAAGTCCTGCCCAATGGCTTCCACATCCTTCCAGCAGCCCAGTTCAGGATCGATGTTAAAAAAATCCATGACCGCAAACCCGTCATCAGAAGAAAACGGAAAAAACGGGAGAAAATGGATTCCAGACACCACATTTTTCAGCCGGGAAGTCAAGAACCGGTGCAGTGTCCTGAGAGGCGGCTCCCCAGGGCGGTTGAGCGTGTCGCCGTAGGTGATCAGGATTACGTCTTTCTCTGAAAAATAGCTGCTGTTTGTTTTAGGTCTCTGGCGAAACGCCTCGATCAGAGGCATAATGCGGTCAAAGGCCTCCCCGCCCTTTTCATTGCCGTAGATCGTATGGAGCAGTTCTTTTACCTTGTGGACACCTTTCTTCATTGGCACCACCTTTGAGTTTTTTTATGAGAGATATTGAATATTATCACGAAATCACGAAAAAACAAAAGCACGAAAGGGTTTATTCTTTCGTGCTTTCTAAATTTCATTTTTTGTGATGTTTTTCAGATGGGTTCGGCCTTGAGCTCCAGATTGAGAAATTCAAAATGTCCGGCATTCCTGTCTGCGAAATAGCTCTTCAAGGTTTCCCGGATAACCGGAAATGCGATGTCATCCCAGGGAACATCTTTTTCCCGCATCAGTCTTACTTCTGAACTCTCTTGGGTTATCTGAAAATGTGGTTCGGTCATTTGGGCGCGAAACATGAAGTACACCTGGTTCACAAAAGGCAGGTCATACACCCTATAGGGCGCCACGATGCGTACCTTGGCCCTGGTTTCCTCCCAGGTCTCACGGACGGCGCCTGCTGCTGCAGTCTCGTTATTCTCCATGAAGCCGGCCGGCAGGGTCCACATTCCCTTTTGGGGTTCGATGTCGCGCCGGCAGAAAAGGATGCGCCCCTCCCATTCCGGTATGCAGCCCACCACCAATTTAGGGTTCTGATACTGGATGTTGCCGCAGGAGTGGCAAACGTGGCGCAGGCGATCATCGTCTTCCGGGATTTCATGCGTGACACTGGAGCCGCATACATGGCAGTATTTTATTTCCATAGCTGATAGCTCATAGGTTATAGGTTTTAGGTCATAGGATATAGCTGATAGGTCTTAGCGCATAGGTTGTAGCTGATAGCTCATAGCCCCCCTATGAGCTATCAGCTACCACCTATCTGCTATCAGTTCTTCACTAGCAGGCAATCTTCCTGAAGCACCTTTTCCAGCGCGATCAACAAATCGTCGGCATTTTGCTCCGAGAATACCAGGGGTGGTTTAAGCTTGAGCACATTGTGCAGCGGCCCATCCGTACTCATCAGGAAACCGTGGTCCCGCATTCGATTGACAATATAGCTGGCATGCCCGGGTGCAGGGTCCAGGGTGCTCCTATTTTTTACCAGTTCCACACCCAGAAAAAGCCCTAACCCGCGCACCGACCCGATCAGGGGAAATCGCTCCATAAGACGGTTGAAACCGTTCAGCAGTTGATCCCCCACTTTTTTGGAATTTTCCTGCAGACCTTCCTTTTCAATCACATCCAGCACCGCCTTCCCGATGGCGCATGACACGGGATTTCCGCCGAAAGTGTTGAAATATTCCATTCCGTTTGCAAACGTATCCGCAATTTCCGGGGTGGTAATCACGGCGGCCATGGGGTGGCCGTTGCCCATGGGTTTACCCACGGTGACGATGTCGGGAATACAGCCCTGGGTTTCAAACGCCCAGAAATGGGCGCCAGGCCGTCCGAATCCCACCTGAACCTCGTCGGCAATGCAAACCCCGCCGGCCGTACGGACATGTTCAAAAGCGGCCTGCATGTAGTTCTCAGGCAGTACCACCTGCCCGCCGCACCCCAGAATGCTCTCACAGATGAAGGCTGCCACGCCGCTGCCTTTGACAGCCAGCTTTTCTGAAGCTTTCTTTACATAGTCGGCATAGACCACCGCTGTCTCGTAACTGTTTCCCTTGTGAGGGCCGCGATAACCGTCGGGCATTACCACTGTCTCAACACCGACCGGTACCCCTTTCCCGCCTGGGCCGTCGTGTTTATAGGGGCTCACATCGATCAGTAGATTGGTATTGCCGTGGTAGGAACCGTCCAGCGAAATAATGTCCCGCCGGCTGGTATAGGTTCGGGCCAGGCGGAAGGCCAACTCGTTGGCTTCGCTGCCGGTACACACGAAGAAACACACGCTCAAGGGATCCGGAAATGTATCCAACAGCCGTTGGGCGTATTCGATGATGTTGTCGTGCAGGTATCGCGTGTTGGTGTTAAGTACCGCCATCTGATGCTGACCAGCAGCCACCACCTCGGGGTGGCAGTGCCCGACATGGCTGACATTGTTGACCCCGTCCACATAAACCTGGCCGTCTTCACTGAACAGGTACTGACCTTCTCCTTTAACGATTTTCAAAGGGTTATCGTAGGAAATGGACAGGTTGCGCCCGATATGTTTTTTTCTGAACGTGAGGATTTCCTGCTTGGTCCTCTCCGCGGAATCAAAGCAGTTTTCTGGAATACCCAGAACCACATTCGGGTCCGGGCAAAGGCTTTTCCACACTTCCCGCTGGCTCGGAAGGGCCACTCCGGGAAAGTTGCCGGACTCGCCCAACAGATCAATGACAATCTGAAAATGAAGATGGGGCGGCCATCCGCCATTGATACCCGTGTCGCCTATACGTGCAAAATCCTGGCCCTTGCGGATGGTTTTGCCGGGCTCGAGTCCTTCCAGGGAGTCAAGGCTCAGGTGCCCGTATAAGGTGTAAAAAGGAACCTCGCCGGCCAGGTGTTCCAGGATGATCGTGGGACCGTAGTCAAGATGAACGGCATTGTTCTGAAAGCTGTGAACTTTTCCGTCAAAAAAAGCAGCAACCGGCGATCCCGCGGGCATATTCAGGTCAACGCCCAGGTGGATGGTGCGCCGTTCGGGCATCATGTCCGTCAATTCCTCAAAGGCGGGCGTACTGTATATGGCACGGGCTTCATCGTAACGCCCGATACCCACCCTGGCTGCCTTAGACGTCATCTCCGCGGCTATTCTGGCCGAAAGACTTGCAGGGTCCGAACTATCCTGCCGCAATCCCATAAACGTACTGCCCACACTGAAATCGAAAACCAAGGGGTCTACATTTCCAAGATCTGTTTTTACAATGGGCGCAAAACTGCTTTTTTCCTTTTCCAGCCATTGCACCACCCGGATGCTGTGGGCCACGGGCGTGAGTCCGCAGGCATCCCTGAACAGGTATTCGGCCATGCGGGGTGAAATGCATGCGAGCCTTTTAAGCAGATCCCAGGCCGGCTTTTCTGATATGCGCAGGTATGCATTGTCCGGTTCCAGGCTGGACTGGTGGGCGCAGTGGCAGACGCTCATGCAGAGGCGCATAACCGAAAGGTTATAAAGCACGGTCAGTTCATTTTCCGTTAATGGATTTACCTCATGATACCCCTTTACGATATGCTTTGCTGCGGCCAGGGGGTCATTTTTATCCAGCATGGCATAAGCGCAGACGATGGCCAGTTCATTGATGGTGTGCGAATAAACCATGTCGCCAAAATCGATGACCCCACCCACCTGGTTCCCCCACTCTCCTTTGGGAACCGCCAGAATATTGTAGTCATTGCCGTCATTGTGTATGACACTCTGGCGTAGACCATCCAGCAACGGCTCTGTTTGGGTTTGGAAATGATTCAGATACCCGGACACCAGATCTTGTTTTTCAGGAGTAGCAATGTGGTGTATCAACTCGCCCACAACACGGGACGCATGCTGCAAATCCCAGTGAAACTCCCTGTGCGCAGAAGCATGGTCAAACCCCCCAAGGGTGTTGTCCACGCGGCCGAAAAACCGGCCCAGGCTGGTGAGGAGAGCGGCGTCATGCGGCTTTACCAAGGCGAACGGTTTTCCAGGCAGATATGTCAGCAGGCGCACGAAGTGCGTCTGCCCGTCCCGTCCCTCAACTGTGGTAATGGTTTTATTGCCGAGCGTTCTGCGAACCTCAGGAGAACTGTCAGCGCCATCGATCAGCATGCGGTTGTCCTGAACCAACCTGTCCATAACCTGATTCTGAAAATCCAGCACCTCAAAGGACTCCGCCGCATTGGCAATCTTCAGAACGAAGTTCCCTTCCCCGGCTGTTTGCAGTCTGAAGTTCTGGTCGCGTTCACTGGGCAGTTTTTTACAATGACCAGTAACACCAAACAGATCGGCAGCTATTTTTTCCGCATCCGTAAGACTGAAATCAGGTGCGTGTTGAACCATGGAGGACATATTTTATTTTTAGCTCCCTAAGTTACCTTTGGCCTTAGCTTATTACTTTACTATCAATTAAGACTTAACATGTTATAATAATTAAGTGGCCACGAAGCCACAAAGTCTCTAAGATAAAATCAAACCCTTTGTGTCTTTGAGTCTTAGTGGCAAATTCGGTCATCCGATCTCCGGAACGCTGTCTTCTGCCTTCTGTTTTCTGTCACACCGGCCTCCGCCCTCTGTCTTTCGTCCTCTGTCTTCTGGGGCCCTCTGGTTCCGCCCTCTGGGATTTCTCCCTACTCCCTACTACTTACTGGTTTACGCTCTTCTGACCCGGGGAAAAAACCAGATCACCGCCACAGTAATCAACGGCATGAATGCGAGCACAAACAGGGTCGCCTCGATGGATGTCATATCGGCAAATTTCCCAACCAGGGGCGAAAAAGCGCCGCCCAGTCCATAGGCAAATCCCATCATCAGGCTCGCCACCATGGAGCGTCCTTTGGGCGCCAGTTCCTGAGCCATTACTACGCCGATGGGAAGCGTGGCAAGGGCAAAAAAACCGCCGAGGGCGGCTGCCGCGTAAACCCACACGCCCTGGACATGCAGGAATACCAGTAATGCGGGCGCCATCATGACGTGGGCCACATAGAAAATTTTCTTGAAATCAATCCTGTCTGACAGAAAACCGGCCAGCAGCCCGCTGAATGTCCCGGCAACGATGAAGATAGAGGTAATGGCGCCGATGGAAATCAAGGAATATCCCCTGTCGGCCAACAACACGGTCATGAACGTCATGTATGACTGGGCAATGGCTGCCCGCATCACCATGACCATCCATATGAGAGTGAGCGGTTTCCAAACAGCCCCCAGGGTTTCCTTGAGGGATCCGATAAACCCCGAATACCGCATGCCCTCGCTCACCGGAACCGGCAAAACGCTATACAGGTACATCCAAGGGAGAATACCGATCAGCATGGTCCAGGGCATGGCGGTCAATCCAAACTTGACCGCGAACCAGGTAATGAAGACCGGGCCGATCCCGAACGCCAGCGTGCCGCCGGTGTTGAAAATGGACATGGAAAAACCCGTGTTGCGGCCGCCGTACAAAGGCACCATGCCGGTAACCGCCGGGTGAAACATGGAAGATCCCATGGAACCAAGCGCAAACAGGAGAACCAGCAGATAAAAATTGGGGGATGCCCCGGCCAGAGGGATCAATACGATGGTCATGGCCAGACCACCCAGGGTGAAAAAACGGGTCTGGTAGCGGTCTGCAAAATACCCCACCGAGGGCTGCACGATAAAAGCCAGAATCTGAATGATACCGGTGAATACCCCTACCTGGGCCATGGAAAGGGAAAATTTTTCCACGAAACCGGGAATCAACGGTGTGGAAAAGGAGGAATAGAAATCTCCGATGAAATGCACCAGGGTCAGCCCGAAGATGACCTTGATGTTGGTCCTGTTTCTATCTTCAGTCATGTTTGCGTATTTCGTCCTCCGGTCTCTGCGCACATCTCAAGCATGCAAGGTTCAGATAAAAATCACATCACCAACCCCAATGCAAATAGAAAACAGAATACCAGTGATAAAAGGGCGGTCCGCGCCAGCAATGCATTCATTTCCGGACCAGATGTCCGGTAGATCTTTACCACCAGGGAGACGGCAGCCGGCAGGCTCAAAAGGGGCAACAGAACCCACCGCGATCCCCCTTCGCTCAAACCATAATACAGCGGGAAAAGATAGGCCCCCACCATCAGCATCGCATACTCGCGGCACGTCCATTTTCTACCCAGCCGTACGGCCATGGTAAATTTTCCTGCTGCCCTGTCCGTATCGATGTCCCGCAAATTGTTGACCACGATAATGGCCGTGATCAGAAATCCCACCGGAACGGAGGCAGCCACGACCATTCCGCGCATTGCCAGGGCTTGCACATAGTAGGTTCCGCTCACCGCCACGAGGCCAAAAAACAAAAAGACGAACAGGTCCCCCAGTCCGGCGGATGCCAGGGGAAAACGCCCGCCGCTATAGGCCAGGGCAGAGGCGATGGCTGCTATCCCGACAACCAGCAGCGGCCAGCCGGCCACATAAACAAGATAGACGCCCACGAGCATTGCCAGGGCAAAGGTCAGGAGCATGCCCTTCCTGACGGTTGTTGGCGACATCAGACCACTCTGGGTCACACGCATCGGTCCCAGGCGTTCCTCCGTGTCGATACCTTTTACATAGTCGAAATAGTCGTTGGCCAGATTGACCCCGATCTGCAGCAGCAGAGCGCCGAAAAGAGCGGCAACCGCCGGCAAAAGGGCGAACCTTCCATCAGCTGCGGCCAAAGCGGTTCCCACCATAACCGGCGCCAGGGCCGCCGGCAGAGTTTTGGGACGTGTGGCCAGAAGCCAGGCACCAATTGAAAATGGCTGGCCCTTTTTCGTCATTGATCTGCCATCTCTGTACGGTGCGGACTGGTCTTTCTTTCCAGATGCGAAATGGTTACATAAAGAATCAATCCCAACAGGCTCATGGCCATGATGCCGGCATACATTTCCGGATAGCGCAGCACCTGGTAGGTTTCGATGACGATGTAATACCCCAGGCCGTAAACTGTCAGCGACTGTTCGGCAATAAACAGTACGGCGACCGCTGTTCCGGTGGACACGCGCAGCGCCGTCAGGACCGAAGGTATAGAGGCCGGCAGGTAAACAAAGCGGAAAAGCGCCCGTCTTCCAGCACCCAGCGAACGCACGGAAAGGATCAGTTCGGAATGCAGTTTGGCCGCTTCATCCCGGACAACCACCAGGATCTGGAAAAAGATAATCAAGGTGATGAGAAATATTTTTGACAGGTCGGTAATGCCCATCAGTACGTAGATGACGGGCAGAAATATGATTTTGGGAATCGGGTAGGTCACGGCAATCAAAGGATCGAACACACGGTCCAGACGCCTGCTCTGCCCCAGGACCAACCCTAGGGGGGCGGCCGTTGCAACCGCCAGCAGGATGGATACAAGCACACGGCCGGCACTGGCCGCAAAATGCAGGCCGAGTTCTCCGGGCAACAGTTTCACGAACACCGGAAACACCTCAACAGGCGACGGCAGGATGGGCCGCCGTACGACCCAGGCCAGCACCTGCCACCCGACCAACAACATGGCCATGCCGAGAGTACCGGAAGTCAGGTTCAAGCCCCGCTTCATGTAGACCTCTCCAGCATATGCCTCAATTGCTCGCGTAGATGTTTGTACTCCCCTAAGCTGTTGTCTCCGGCGCTGCCGGCAAACGCATTGTCTATCATCTGCGCATCTCCACCGGCCGCGGTTTTCATAACCAGAATCTGGGAGCCGATAAACAGCGCCTCTTCGATGTCATGGGTTACCATGACGCTTGTCATGCCCCTCTCTCCCTGCAGGTCGATCATGGTTTCCTGCAGTTCGCGACGGATAGCGGCGTCCAGTGCTGAAAATGGCTCATCCATCAAAAGCAGATCCGGCGACAGGACCAGGGTGCGGGCAATGGCCGTACGCTGCCGCTGGCCCCGGGATAACTGGGCAGGGTATTTATCCCGCTGGTCATCTATTTCCAGACGCTTCAGCCAGTATTCGACAGCGTCATTTTCAACATCGGCGCTATCTGTGGGTGCCGGCGGCGCATGTTTACCGTCTGGACCGTAAAACCGCCTGATTTTCAGCCCTAAAATAGCATTGTCCCAGACCGTCGCCCAGGGCAGCAGACCGTGGTCCTGCAGCACGAGGCCCGTTCGCGGGCGCGGGCGCTGCAACGGGACGCCATCGATGGTGATTTTCCCGCTCGCCGCCTTGATAAGACCCCCGATAAGGTAAAGCAGGGTCGATTTTCCGCAGCCCGAAGGGCCGATGATCGCCAGAGAGGTCCCCCTGGGAATCTCCAGGCTGAAACTGGAAAAAAGGTCCGGTTGGGCAGGATAAGCAAACGACACGTTGGCGACCTTGATCATTCAGCACAAATCCTATTGAAAATCAGGGGTAATGGAATCATGGTATTCGAGCGGTGCGTCCAACAGCCCCTTTTCTGTCATCCAGGACATGACATCGTCCCACTGCTCCTTGGCCGGAACTTGTCTGACCTGAAATGGCGGGATGGCATAACTGTCCTGAACATTCTTAGGGACCCTTATTTTCTCCAGCAAAACACTCCTAACAGCATCCGGTGCTGCATTTACTTCAGCAGCGCCCCGGTTCCAGGCATTTAAAAAGCCGCGCAGCATGCCCTTCTTTTCGGTGACGGCGGCCGTACTGAAACTCAGAACACTTACACTGATCAAGGGGTAAGAAGAATCGTCCACCACCAGATGAGCACCGGACGCCATGGCACTCGCGGCCAGGGGGTCTGGAAGTGTGGCAGCTTTAATTTGGCCGTTCATGAGCAAATGATAGCGTTCAGGTATGGCTGGCACCGAACGCTTGGTCAGCTGCCGTTCCATTAATCCCTGCCGGGAAAGCAAACGATCGGTGACATATTCGATAATGGTGTTTTTAGATATGCCGATGGGTATTCCTGCAAGTTCGGCCGCATCCCCTATTCCGGAATCCGGGGCCGCCAGAATTCTGAAAAGAGGATATCCTTTCTGCGAAGCGCGGCAGCTGGCCACCACCTGCACCTTTATTGATTGACGGTTGAACATGGCCGCTGATGCCATCTCGTTCAGCATGCCGTCCACTGCCCCGGATTGCATGAGTTGGTCTCGATCGAGGGCACTGGCAACCGGGACCATTGTCACGGCGATCCCTTCTTCGTCAAAATAGCCATTCTTTTCCGCCACATAATAAGGGAGCGCGTCGATGATGGGCAATAGCGCCACCTTCAATGTGGCCCCTTTTGGCTCTTGCCCGGCAAATCCAGGCCTTCCCAGCACAATCGCGCTCAAGAGGGCCATCACCAATATTCCCATCAACCTTTTTGTACGATATACCTTATCCATGAAACTGCCTCTCTTTATCCTTATCGTCGTCAAGCTTGGCAACACCAGCAATTTTTGTTAACAATTATACCGGTTGTCATAATTCTGTTCCGATATGAATTCATTTTTTATGTCAAACGCTATACTTATTAACGCATTTAATGTCTAAAAGCATGAATACCTGTTTATGTCCACAACCATTCCCGAAAATAAGGGGCAGTCTGTCTGTTCCGAATACTTTGGAGGGGGGACCATGCCCGAATCAAAAACAATCGTCACGTTAATGCACACCGGGGACCGCAGTAACGGTGTCGGCCCAGCCATCGATGGCCTGGGGGTGAACCCGGTTGATAACAAACACGTACTCCTGAAGCCCAATTTCAATACCGCGGATCCTGCCCCCGGTTCTACCCACAATGACACGCTCATAGCACTGGTAAAGAAAATATGGGCCATGGGAGCATCCGCCGTCAGCCTTGGTGAACGCAGTTTTCCACCCACCAGGCAGGTCATGGAGCAGAAAGGCATCCTTCCGCTGATGAAAGACCTGGATGTGAAAATTATCGATTTCGATGAACTCAAACCAAAAGACTGGGTAAAGGTGGATGTAGAGAACTCACACTGGCGGGATGGATTCCGGGTTGCCCGGCCTATCCTGGAGGCGGAATGCCTGGTTTCCACGGGCTGTCTGAAAACCCACCAGTTCGGCGGCGTTTTCACCCACTCGTTGAAACTCCACGTAGGGGTCGTTCCCACCACACGCAACGGGTTTGATTACATGTCCGAGCTCCACCATTCCCCCCACCAGCAAAAATTGATTGCCGAGATCAACGCCCCCTTTAAACCCCATCTGGTATTTATGGACGGCGTCAATGCCTTTGTGGATGGCGGACCGGCCACCGGCAAACGGGTTAAAGGCGATATCCTGCTGGCCGCGACAGATAGAATCGCCATCGATGCTGTGGGAATCGCCGCCCTCAGAACCATGGGTGCCAATGAAGCCATCATGAGCACGCCCATATTCCAGCACGAACAGATTGCCCGGGCCGTGGAACTGGGTATCGGGGTGGGCGCAGTCAGCGATATCGATGTTGTTGCCGTGGATGACAACAGCAATGCCTTAAGGGATCGCGTGAAGGCAAACTTGACATAAACCCATAAGAACCAAAAGCGTTGCTTGATCTCGCCAACAGTGAAAAGGCTTCAGCCGGCCATTTTTCGATCCAGGCTGGGCCAATCACTCCAGAGTGCCCCGCACGGCAGCCTTGTCGATTCTCGACTTCACGATTTCATGTTTATCGAGAATTGAACCCAATGTCATCCGCTACAGGCAATCGCTCTATCGGATCATCCTTTACCGATGGCACGTTTTGTTGTATGGCTGCTTGTCATCCATGTCTGGTTTGAATGGAAGTGGCCTATTTCAATATCCCTAACGTTTGTGAACACAACAGGCAATCCCATGACCGTCTGCCAACATCGCAATCTCGTGCTTCTCCCGGCCGCCAGCCGGCGGATAAGATGCCGCCACTGCCACCTGACCATCGATCCGGAGGAGTTGGGTGACAATCATTGCCCTGAATGCTACGAGGTGTATGGAGAGAAGCGGTCAGATTTTGAACCGGTTGAAGACGAACCGGCAACCATCGTGCGCTACCGTTGTGAGGATTGCGGGATCATTGTCGATGCCTAAGGCGTCACGCCAAAACGCAGCCATTTGAACTGGGTTCGTAGATCGTCTGATATGCGCTCGCCAATTCTGGCCATGAAAATATTCTCCGGCTTCAGACAGATGTTGGGTTCATTGGTTTGAAGTTCCTCGAAACCGTGGGGCTCGAACAGGTTGATCAGCATTTTCCGGTAAGCTTGGGCTGTTTTGCCGCTGCCGTCCAGGTCCCACGTCCAGGAGTAGCCCACCAGATATAGGATCATGTCGTTGACTTCATCGCCGACCACCAGCAATTTCACAATTTCCGTTGCAAGGTGTGACGAACGCCAGCTGCGGCATACCTCGATCACCTTTAGCTCCATCATGAGTCCCGGTCCCATGTCCAGCCACCGTTCGCCTTCTTCCGGGAAATCAAGAACACCGAAACCCACGATAGTCTCCCTGGTGTCCACAGCCAGGACGACGTTGACGCCTTCGCGATTGGCGTCCTTTTCGAGGCTCTCTTTTTTCGTGTAAAGGGACCGGTACTGGGCATGCATCCCGAACTCTTTGTCAAAGGCGTATTGCCGGATCTCGCCAGGGCTGCAAAAAGACCGCAGCCGGATATTCTCCGGTGCGGTCTTCAATATGGTCTCATCGCGAAAGGACATATTTTAATAAACAGGTTTCAAGGTTCCAAGGGGTCCAGGGGTCCGAGGGGCAGGTCATAGCTGTTAGCTCGGAGCTCATAGCCTGCTATCAGCTACGAGCTATGATCTAATTTCTCACTTGGCGCCTTGACCCCTCGGCCCCTTGAAACCTAATGCGAAAGATAAAACCAAATAAATGACAGTGTTATCTTCCGAAAATGGGTTAGAAGTTAAATCCAGCGTTAGAAATCACTCCACCCCTTATGCAGCCGTTTGACCATGACAACCATGTCTCGGCGCTCACCCTGGGAATCAACGGCATAGTCCTTGAGTACGGCCCTTTTGAAAAAATCAAACTTCCGCACCGCTTCAATGGCGCCATCCTCCATGCCCACGATAAGGTCGGCCCTCAAGGCTTCCAGCCCCTTGTCCATGGCTGCCTGGATCAGGTCCAGCAGGATCCAGGTCCCCAGGCGTTTGTTCCTGAATTCGGGCAGGACGATGATACGGAAGCGTCCCACGTGCTTGGTTGCGCCGAACCCTCGCGTGTGCAGACTGCCGTGCCCCACTATGGCATCGTTGCACAGAGCCACAATGGCGAACACGCTTTTCGACTCAAGATTTTCAAACCACCTTTTGATAATCTCCGGGTTCGTGGTGTCATAGCGCATGCACCACCGGTCATCTTCGGGAATCGCCTCAAAAAACCGGGAAAGTAGGTCTGCGTCATCCGCCTGCAGCGGCCGGATAACGGCTTCTGCACAATCATTTAACACGCACTCTTTGGGATAGCTCACGGTAGATTTCTCCTCCAACAGCTTATGCCGGGCTTTGATTGCTCGACACTGTTTCTTCCCTAATAGGCAATGGAGTGTCTAAACTATTTCATTAATCTTGGGGCTGCCCCATGACCTCCGCAAACATGTCCATGCTCCACAGTTTCGATTCAGCGACATTCTGACGGAATTTGATGAAGTCGATGGTGTCCTGGCCGGTGATTTTCTTGGTGTTGAAAGCGCCGAATCCCAGGAAGGCTTCCCCGCCCATGTTGGCTGCCAGCCAGTGCCGGTTGGCATTTTTGCAGATATCCCAGAAATATTTCTTTTTCATGCGGATACCGTCGATGCTCTTTATGAGGCACCCGGGAAACAGGTTGGCAAATTGCCAAACGATCTTGTCCACTTCCTTGTCAAGCAGCTCGAAATCGGCATTGGCCTGGTGCGCCTTGACCAGGGCACGGCCCGCCTTGAGTTCATCTCCCTTTTTGAACTCTCCATAGACGATCTCGCCGTCGTCCACATACCGGTCGGTGACGATTGTGGGATTGCGGACCCACTCATTGTCAATCTTCAGAACCGGCACACATTTGCTGATCAGGTTTTTGACCTTCATCTTATAGGCCGACCACATCTCACAGGAGACGCAGTTCCACATGGCGTCTTCGTTGCTGAGCATCCAGGGCAGAAAATCCGTGGAACCACCGTCGGGCGCTGATCCGTGCTTGGGTCCCGCCTGCCCGAAAATGGCCAGGTCGGACGAAACTGTCAAGTCGCAGGCCATGCCGATTTCCTGGCCGCCGGCCACCCGCATGCCATTGACACGGCAGATCACCGGTTTCTTGCAGGCCAAAATAGCGTCCACCATGTGGTTGAACAGTTCCATGTATTCCCCATACTCATTGGGCCGCTGGCTGTAGTATTCGCTGTACTCCTTGGTATTTCCGCCGGTGCAGAACGCATAGGGTCCGGTGGAGGTAAAGACAACAGCCACCACACTGCGATCCAACGAGGAGTTCTCAAAACCGGCAATAACCCCTTTTACCATTTCTGTTGTGTAGGAATTGTACTGTTTGGGGTTGTTGAGACGGATCCAGGCCACAAACAACCCGTCCACTTCCTTACCCTGAGGGTCAACCAGGGGGCGTTTTTCATACACCACGCATGGCGCATCCGCATCCGTACCCCAATGCGCATCCGTGTGCAGCATGTGGTTCTTCAACTCATTGTCTCTGGGCATCCAATCTAAAGCCATTTTGCTTACTCCTTTCAAAAATGATTTATTTCACTGTTTCATTATAGACAAATTTCTATAGCATTTTTCTGTCAAACAGGAGTCAAGGGGTCAAGTGAGAAATTAGCTCGTAGCTCATAGCTGATAGCAGGCTATGAGCTACGAGCTAACAGCTATGACCTGCCCCTTGAATCCTTGAATCCTTTTTAATCAAAGTCCGGCACCAAGACAATTCTTTTGTCCGGTGACTTACTGTGAGCCTCCTCAAAAGCCTCCGCGATGGTGCTCATGGGCCGGGTCTGCACAAAGGGCGCCAGGGCAATCTTGCCCTTGAGGACCATATTGAGCACCTGGGGGTAATATTCCGGCAGGCAGCCCCAAGTTCCGATGATCTCGGCATCGAAAGCCATCAGCCGGCTGATGGAATATTCCACCTTCTGCATACCATAGCCTACAACAATTAGCTTTCCCGTAAAACTGAGCAGACTCAAGGCTGTTTCCTGGCCCGGCTTGCTGCCGGTCACCTCAAAAATTTTCCAGCCAAATCCCGGCAGGCCCTGCTGCTTGCGTATGGCCTTGATTTCCTGGGCCACATCCCTGGTACTCTTATCCGTGGCATTCACAGCAAAATCAGCTCCATAGTCAAGGATCTGTTCAAGACGGTCCGCATCGATATCAATGGCGATGACACAACCGGCTCCCAGTGCTTTAGCCTCCTGGACCATGTACTGCCCTACCCCGCCGATACCGATGATAATAACATTGTCTCCGATTTCCAGCCCGGCCCGCTTGGCAGCCTGGAAAGGTGTGGTCGCGGCATCGGCCACCACAGCCAAATGCTCCAGGGGAACATCACCGCGGTTTTTTATTTCGCACAAATCAATGGAAGGCACGGGGATGTGGCTCGAAAAGCCGCCGTAGATGCCGATGCTGTTGCCGGGCATCTTCTGGGCCAGACAGCGATTTCCCCGGCCGGTTTTACATAAATGGCACTTGCGGCAGGGCATGACCGCCGGTATCAGGACTTCCTTGCCGATCCAGGCTTCATCGCCGGCAACCACTGTCCCAGATATTTCGTGACCAAGGGTCAGTGGTGGTTTGCACACCGTGGGGACGCCGTCGAAGAAATACCCCAGGTCCGTGTGACACACGCCGCATCCGGCAACTTCAACAAGAACCTCATCCGGCTGCAAGTCGGGAACAGGAATTTCCATTTTTTCGAGTTTACCCGGCGTAACCTCGCCGGTTTCCTTGTTGCGCGAAGTGGGTTGCACCATCTGCCAGGTCGATATTTTATCCGGAACTGCTCCCATGGTATTTACCTCCTTTGTTTATGTAGGTTTATTTCCTTAATTTATGGATATGATAATTTGGTTATGCAACCTTAGGGGTTATATTACCGCTACAATGTAGCTGGATTCAATGCAAGGGTCAAGACTATTTACATTTCATTCATTAGAAACATAACGCCTTGCTTAGGAATGGCATTCTTGTCCTAAAATCTTAAGTTTTCAACACTATCCGTGCTAATGCATGTTTCCAATATATATAATTTAAAATATTGTAAAAAATCCATATAGCTCTCACACTACGGCAATAAATAGGGTGCATCCAGGGGATAATTCTGTTACTGTGATTCCGTGATATAACTGTCTTCCCAAGCATTACATATTTTTATGTAATCATATATTTGGAGAGCGGCCATGACATCTCACTACCAGCCTTTTTTCAACTACGATGCTCGTAAAAGAGCAAAAAAATCCATTTTAATACGCATCCGAGGATTTTATCGAAGGCCCAAAAGCCTTTGCTGAAAAGCGTCCTCCCCTGTGGAAGGGCCGTTAGAACTTGCTTTTTTGCTTGACTGGCTTCGATGTAGCTACTATATAGCTAGATGCTATTTCTAACCTAAAATGAACATTTCAACAGGAGAACACTATGAATCTTGATGGTAAAGTTGCACTGGTCACAGGCAGCAGCCGGGGTGTCGGCCGCGCCGTGGCCCTCGGTTTCGCACAACAAGGCGCCAAGGTGGTTGTCAACTACACATCAAACCAAGGTGCTGCAGAAGAAGTCGTCTCAGAAATAGAATCCCTGGGGACGGCGGCCATTGCGGTAAAAGCGGATGTGGCCCTCAAATCGGATGTCGAGCTGCTGGTTGGAAAGGCGGTGGAAGCATTTGGAAAACTGGATATATTGGTCAACAATGCCGGCTTCACCCGGCCGGCCATGATGGTGAAGATGGAGGAAGACCAGTGGGACCAGGTTGTTGATATCCATCTCAAGGGTGCTTTTCTATGCTCCCAGGCCGCCGGGAAATTGATGAAGGAACAGAAAAGCGGTAAAATCATCAATGTGACCTCGGTGGCCGGGCTGGTCGGGACGGTTGGCCAGATAAACTACAGCGCCGCCAAAGGCGGCATTATCAGCATGACCAAATCCATCGCCCGCGAAATGGCACGGTACAACGTCTGCGCCAACGTGATTTCGTTGGGGATCGTGGCCACAGACATGACAGAAAAAATAAGGACCGATGAAAAGCTGAAAGAAATCTACATGAACCGTATTCTGCTGAAGCGTTTTGCAGAACCCCAAGATATTTCACCGGCCTTCTGTTTTCTGGCGTCGGATGTAAGCAATTACATCACCGGGCAGTTGCTCTGTGTAGACGGCGGCTACGGTATGATCTAATTTCTGGGTATTGCATGAAATTTAATGAGAGGGAACTAATCTCATGCGGATATAGATCATTTGATCTCATTAAATTTCACCCTGCGGGCAAGCCGGAGGCTTCCACAGGCGGCGTTACTGTGGGTTCGCAGTAAAGCCCACTACGACTTCACCCCAGGTGCCTTGCCTGTGAAAGCCTCCGGCTCGTGCAATTACCCAGAAACCGAAGTCTGTATGAAATTATGTTCAAATTTCTAACTGTTTCTATGTGAATAAAAATCGTCTTCACGAAAATTTATTTTTCACGAAAGGAAATTTTATGGGAAACAAAGTAGCCATTATCGGTGTTGGCCAGAGTACCTTTGTACGGCAATATCCGGGATCCATCCGGGAACTGGCTTTCGATGGATTCAAAGACAGTCTGCAGGATGCAGGCATCACCACCAAGGATATCGATGCCTCGGTGGTCTGCTCGGCGCCGGAATATGACAAACAGCGCTCCCCTGCCGGCGTTTTCGCCGAGTATCTCGGATTGAACCCGCAACCGACCTTTTACGTGGAAAGCCTGTGCTCCTCCAGCACCACCGGGATCAGGCTCGCCTATTCACTGGTAAAATCAGGTCTGCATGATGTTGTCGCCGTTCTCGGTTTTCAGAAAATGTCGGAGATATCATCCTCCGAGGCCCAGGAACGCATGGGGCGTGGCGCAGATATCCAGTGGGAGAGCCCCTTCGGCACCATGATGCCGGCCTATTATGCCATGTATGCCAAGGCTCACATGGAGACATATGGCACCACGCCTGATGATCTGGCCCTCATTCGCCAAAAGGCCGCCACCTACGGTCAAATTAACGACAGGGCGGTTTACCGCAAGCCCGTAACACTTGAAATGTTCAACGATCCTGAAAATATCATGGGGCGGCCGGTAACCACGCCGCTGCGGGTTGGAGACTGCTGCGCCAATGCCGACGGCAGTTCCTGCATCATCGTGGCCAACGAGGAAAAGGCCAAGGCCCTGTGTAAAAAACCGGTCTGGATCAAAGGGCTCGGCTCGGCCACCACCAGTGTGAACCTGGCCGGGCGCGACCTTTTTTCAGGGCTTACGGTTGCCCAGGAGGCTGCCCGGCAGGCCTACGACATGGCCGGTGTGGGCCCCAAAGATATCGATGTTGCCGAAGTCCACGACTGCTTCACCATTGCCGAAATGATGGCCTATGAAAACCTCGGGTTTGCTGAACCCGGCGAGGGCAAGGAGCTGATCCGCGCCAAGGAGACCTACAAGGAAGGATCCATTCCGGTTAATGTAGACGGAGGATTGTTGTCAAAAGGCCATCCCATAGGGGCCACGGGCGGATCGCAGACAAGGACCATCGTGCTGCAGTTGAGGGGCGAAGCCGGTGATATTCAGGTGAAAGACCCTGAAATCGGCCTGGTGCACAATATCGGGGGCGTGGGCCTCTACGGCAATGTAACCATTCTGGGGAGGTAATCATGGGTAAAAAGAAAGAGGTCGACGACCGTTTTAATAAGTTCGGTACGGTGAGTTTCACCGCCATAACCAAAACCAACGATTTTATCGCGCACCTGGAAAGCGGGAAAGTGGCTGGAACGAAATGCCTGGACTGCGGCGCGGTTTTTTTCCCGCCCCGGGCTGATTGCTGCCACTGTCTGTCCAGCAACATGGAGTGGTTCGATGTATCCGGCAGCGGCCGGCTAGTTACCTTCAGCAAGCTAACTTTTGCCCCCATCGGATTCGAGGATGATGTGCCCTATTGCATCGCCCTGCTCGACTATGGGGAATACAAAGTGTTCGGCAGGATTTCCAGCGATATCCCCGAAGAGGAAATAGAGGTGGGTATGCAGATGAAAACGGTGACCAATACCGTATCCAACGGGCAGCTGAATTATGTATTCACAAAATCATAGACCGCTGCAATTGGCATATTTTTATATCGCCACAAAGGCACAAAGGAAAAAGCGAATAACCAATATCCAATAACGTTGGATATTCAGTTCCGGCCTGTCAGCATATAGCGGGTTCACCCGGATTAGGCCTTAATCTGCGAATATGTGAACTATTGGCCGATTGCCAAATACGAAACACAAAACACTAAATACAAAATACCGAGGTTAACATGACAGACAACGTGACCATCAAACTGGAAAAGTCCGAAGGGGTGGCTGCCATCACCCTTGCCAGACCCAAACACAATGTATTCAACATCGGCATGATGCAGGAATTCTGCAGCGTGCTGGAGGACGTGAGCCAGGACGCCGACCTCAAATGTGTGGTGATCTATGGTGAAGGCGCCAGTTGGTGTGCCGGTGTGGATGTGGGCGACCACAAACCGGAAATGGCGCCGGACATGATTGCCACCTTCAACCGCTCCCTTACCCTTATCGGCGAACTTGAAATCCCGAGCATTGCGGCCGTGCACGGCAACTGCCTGGGCGGCGGCATGGAATATGCTATAGCCTGCGACATAGTGATCGCCTCCCAAAAGGCCAAGTTCGGCCAACCCGAAGTCAAACTGGGGTTCCTGCCGCCTTACGCCGCCATCCGCCTGCCTCTGCTGGTGGGCCCGGCCAAGGCCATTGAGGTCTGTACCTCAGGAAAGATCTATTCTGCTGATGAGGCCCAGTTGATGGGTTTTGTCAGCCAGAGCGTCGCCAGCGATGAATTCACTGAAACCGTGGTTCGACTGATCCATGAAATTCAGGCCAGCAGCCCTCTGATCCTGCGCCTGAACAAACGGGCCGTAAACCAGCACCTTGGCATGAACGCTAAAGACGCGCTGGATGGTGTGAGTGACCTGTTCCTCAACACCCTCATGAAAACCGAGGATACCCTGGAAGGCATTGCCAGCTTTTACGAAAAAAGAAGACCTGACTGGAAGAATCGTTGATGCAACCACCCTGGTCCAGAGCGGGTATTGCAGGATGCATCTTTGAAGATCACTTGGCACTTTGATTTTTCGATATGTCCAGAGAATTCGAACTTATCCGAGCCGGGTGGACCAAACAGTCCACCCATGATGAACCCCGTCTGTCTGATGTGGTGGAGGCGT
>JBDLJD010000068.1:0-22758 GCA_039714495.1 Thermodesulfobacteriota bacterium | reverse complement strand
TTTAATACCTTCTCAACCAGTTCTGCTGCAGCGCTTAAAGGGTCGATTTCAGAATCAAGGACGCTTTCCACCATATCCTGCCACTTTTGATCTGGGGCCATGTCAGATAAGGCACGTTCCAGAAGAAGACGCCTGAAGTGAATCACCAGTTCCGTACGCACTTTCTGACGCCGGTAATCTTCCAACCCTCCGGCTTCCAAACTGTTCCAGTGGTTTTTTACCTGCAGCAGCAGTTCGTCTATGCCCTGGCCGCGCGAGGCAACAGTAACGACAACAGGCGGGACCCAGGCGAATTTGGCTGGGCGCATGCCGAGCATCATTTTGATCTCATCTCGGGTGGTTTCAGCCCCTTCAAGGTCGGCTTTGTTGATGGCATAGATATCGGCTGTCTCCAAGATGCCTGATTTCACGGCCTGGATACCGTCACCCATGCCGGGGGTGACCACGACAATCGTCGTGTGGGCCAAGCGGATGATGTCCACTTCATCCTGGCCCACTCCGACCGTTTCAATAAGGACCACTTCCTTGCCCATGGCCTCCATGACGGCTGTTATGCCGAAAGCGGATTGTGACAGTCCCCCCATGTGGCCGCGTGTGGCAATGCTTTTGATAAACACCCCGCTGTCGTTGGCATGGCGCTGCATGCGTATCCGGTCCCCCAGGATAGCACCGCCGGAATAGGGGCTGGTGGGATCGATGGCAAGCACGCCAATGTTTTTTCCCTGCCCGCGCAGGTGCTGGATCATGTTGTCCATTAAGGTAGACTTGCCGGCACCGGGGGCACCGGTAAGACCGATGATGTGGGCATGGCCCGTATGGGGGTAAAGGTGTTTTAGATGGGTTGACGTGCCGGGTATATTGTCGTCTATATCCCGCATGAGCCGGGCGGCTGCCTGGGCATTCCCTGCAAGCACTTTTTCAACCAGCTGGGTCTTCATGCCGGTTCATGTTAGCAGACATTGCCTGAAAGGCAAGCTTGCATTTTCATGAAAATTGTATAAAAAAAGCCGTACATCGCCCTTTTGGAACAAATCATAAGGAGTTTGCATGCATCTCACCCGTGCTACATTGCTGACAGATGAATTTCCGACCATGGACAACTATCCTTTTTCGCTGGATATTTATCAAAAGACCAAACAAATTGTTTTCAAGGCTCCCGTGACATTCTTTATCGGTGAAAACGGAACCGGCAAATCGACCCTGCTTGAAGCCATTGCCCTTCGCAGCGGTTTTCACATCTGGCGGGGCCTGGACCGCTCGCGTTTCGAAGTCAACCCTTATGAGGATGATCTATACCGGTTCATACGCCTGGAATGGACTAACGGAATGGTGCCGGGATCCTTTTTTGCAGCGGATATTTTCCGTAATTTTTCCAAGAATCTGGACGAGTGGTCATCCAATGACCCCGGGATGCTCAAATACTTTGGCGGCAAATCGTTCATGTCTCAATCCCATGGGCAATCCCTCATGTCTTTTTTCAGAACCCGCTATAAAATCAAAGGTCTTTATCTGCTGGACGAGCCTGAAACCGCCTTGTCGCCCAAAAGTCAGCTCGAACTGTTGGGGCTGCTGCACGATATGAGCCGTATGGGGCACGCCCAGTTCATCGTTGCCACCCACAGTCCCATCCTGCTGGCCTGCCCAGATGCGGACATTTTAAATTTCAATCGTCTGCCCCTTGGATCCATTGGATATGAAGATACCGAATACTTTAAAATCTATAGGGATTTTTTAAATAATCGAAAAAAATATTTATCTTGACATATTCCGAGGAAATGCCTAAAAAGCTTTATTATAACTAAATTGTAGCTAGTTTATAGCCATACTGAACAAATCGGCTCGTCATATCTCTCTAAAGACAGGGGAAAGACATGCGATACGCAGAAACCGGATTCAACCTTGAGATCGATCTAACCCGAGGAAATATTGAAAGGGTGGCCACCGACCCCAAGGATACTGAACTGTATCTGGGTGGCTTGGGAACCAATGCCAAGATAATGTGGGACAGGGTGCCGCCGGAAGTCGAGGCATTCTCTCCTGAAAATTTGCTCATATTCGCCGCCGGACTTCTGTGCGGGACACCTGCCACCGGCTGCAACCGCACCATCATTACGACCATATCCCCCCAAACAAAACTGATGCATTTTTCGATGATGGGAGGGTTCTGGGCGCCGGAACTGAAATATGCCGGTTATGACAAGATAATTTTGAGGGGCAAATCTCCTGACCCGGTTTATTTGTGGATACACAATGACAAGGTGGAGATACGGGATGCGTCCTATCTCAAAGGCAAGGGTTCCAATGAAACGTCTGAGTTGATACGCAAGGAGCTCAAGGAGCCCAAGGCCCAGGTGGCGGCCATTGGTATGGCCGGTGAAAACAGGGTGTTTTTTGCTTCCATCGAACAGGGCCGTTCCAGTGCCAGCCGTGGCGGTATCGGGGCAGTCATGGGGGATAAAGGGGTCAAGGCCATAGCCGTACGGGGAACCAATGACATCCACGTGGCGCAGCCGGCAGAGTATCTGGAAGAATGCAACCAAGTCATGGAGTACATAAAGTTCCGGGAGGATCATCCCATCCCGGGCGTCATACCGATTCTGTCCGTGCTCGGATCCCCCCAGGAGATGATGATCCACGACGAGAAGTGGCACACTGAAAATTTTTCCTGGGGAAATTCCCGCACGCGCAGAAGGGATTTCTGGACAGACGACGTTGCCGCAGAGTGGTATAAAACGTTGGACAACGCCCGGACACGCATGATCAGTTGCCACAACTGCCCCCTGAAATGCGGAGCTACCTTGAACATGCCGGGACTGCCCACCTATATGATGAAATGTTTCACCAAACTGACCTACACCATGGCGGCCATGTCCAACCTTGATTTCGGGTTGACCATCGCCCAGAGGGCAACAGAGTACGGGGTAGACGGCTACTCGGCCCCCCAGGTGATGGCTTTTGCCCTGGAGCTTTTGGAAAACGGTATTCTAACAGACCTGGATTTCGAAGGGATGCCCGAAGAAACCGAGGAGCGTTTTTACTGGCTGCTGGACAGGATCGTGCGTCGCGAAGGAATCGGAGACATCCTGGCCAACGGGACCTATTGGGCCTCCAAGGAAATCGGCAACGGTGCGGAAGAATACGCGCACAACAACATCAAAAAACACGAGCAGCTGCCCCTGAAGCTGGGCATGCTCAACCCCATCTATTTCCTCATGTACTGCACGGGTGAAAAGATCAATATCACCCAGATCGAGGGGCAATTTCCCCAGGGGCCTTTTCCCAAAAGAGAGCACCGGGAAAAATTTGTCAAAGACTGGTTCCAGGTCCCGGATGACAAATTCAAACAGTATTTTCTGGATTGGGAACCACGGGGTGAAAATTCCATGCCGTATTACCCGACTGTTCAAATGACCTGTGAAATCGTCGACTGGATGGAGAAAATGCACTATATCGACGATGCCCTGGGAATGTGCGCCGGGCTCTCCTCATTTCATCTGAAGCCGCCGTATCATATTCACAACTATCCAAAATTCATTTCCTACGGCGCCGGGATCGAGATGGATGAGGAAACTCTGACCACGGCTGTGAAGCGCTACAGAACGCTGGTAAGGGCCAACAATATTCGCAGGGGGCTG
The DNA here is from genome assembly GCA_039714495.1 of Thermodesulfobacteriota bacterium. Classification (GTDB taxonomy): domain Bacteria; phylum Desulfobacterota; class Desulfobacteria; order Desulfobacterales; family B30-G6; genus JAJDNW01. The sequence goes on along the minus strand of JBDLJD010000068.1, from coordinate 19,123 downwards.
CGCAGAAAAGATGAAAAGCCGCCCGAGGACCACTGGAAAAAACGAATTCCAGAACTCGAAAAAGAGCTTTTGGATACCTACTACGCATTTAAGGGATGGAATGCTGACGGTATTCCCACCCTGGAAAGCCTAACTGAATTAGGCCTGGAATATGTGGCTGAAGAATTTTTAAATAGGGGAATTCTGAAGGATGCCTAAGAAAACAATCAAGACCATCAGGGTCGACGTGGACAAGTGCAATGGATGCCGTGCGTGCGAGGTCATCTGTTCCGCCTTTCACGCAGAACCGAAATACTCCAGCAACAATCCTGCCCGGTCGCGGATTCGCGTGATTCGGGAACCGTACACGGACGTATACGTACCGGTTTATGCCGGGGAGTACACGCCAGCAGAATGCGCCGGAAGAGACAAATATACCATCGACGGCAAAGAATATGAAGAGTGTGCCTTTTGCAGGGCCTCCTGTCCTTCCAGGCCCGAGTTCAAGGAACCTGACTCCGGGCTTCCTTTGAAATGCGACATGTGTGAAGGAGAAGAAGAGCCGCTCTGTGTAAAGTGGTGTATAACGGATGCCTTGATTTACGAGGAAAGGGAAGAGGAGGTCGACGAGGAGGTCGAACAGGAAGAGATGGAGATCGGTCTGGAAGCCCTGGCCGGCAAGTATGGCCTGCAGAAAATAAAGGACGCGTTAAGCCGGATGTCTGAAAAAGAATAACATCGAGTGCCACTCGGAAAAGTTTCATGGCTGCTTGCTGTGGAAAGCTAAAATAAGAACAAAAAAATGAAGGGTAAACAGGACATTGGAAACGGTAGCCCCATTTAAAGAAGTTGTCGACGAAATCATGGAGGCCGGCGGGGAAGCCTTCAGATTTTGTTTTCAGTGCGGTTTATGTGATGCGGTCTGCCCATGGAATCGAGTTCGGCAATTCAGCATGCGCAAAATCATCCGGGAGGCCACCTTCGGCCTCACCGAGATTGATGGCGATGACATATGGCGCTGCACCACCTGTGGGAGATGCCCGGACAGGTGCCCCCGGGGCGTTAAACAAATAGAAGTGAGCGTTTCCCTGCGCCGCGTCGCCTCTGAATATGAAGTGTTTCCCGCTTCCGTCCGTTCAGCCCGCACGGCACGCGCTAGCCTTATCTCCGAGGGCAACCCTCTGCAGGGGGAACGGCCGAAAAGAGCTGACTGGGCCAAGGACCTGAAGGTTAAACCCTACGACGAAGGGATGGAGATCCTTTATTTTGTTGGCTGCTACCTGTCCTATGATCCGCGGATGAAAAAAGTTGCCATGGCCACCGTCGATATCTTCAACAAGGCAGGGGTGGATTTCGGTATACTGGGCAACGATGAAAACTGCTGTGGTGAAAGCATCCGTAAAACAGGCAGCGAAAAGGTTTTCAAACAACTGGCCAGGGATAACATTAAAACCTTCATCGACCGTGGCGTGAAAAGGCTCGTGGTCTCATCACCCCACTGCCTGCACACCTTTAAAAACGAGTATCCGGAATTCATGGTGAATTTCGAAGTGGTGCATCTGTCACAGTACCTTATGGAACTGGTGGAATCGGACAGGCTCGAAATTAACGGGGAATATGCCCGGAAAGTCACCTATCACGACCCCTGTTATCTGGGGCGGCATAACGACATATACGCGGCTCCACGGGATCTGCTTGAAAAGATAAAAGGCCTGGAACTCACGGAGATGGCCGATTCGCACCAGGACAGTCTTTGCTGCGGCGGCGGCGGCGGACGCATCTGGATGGATACGCCCCAGGACGAGCGGTTTTCGGACCTGAGGCTGCACCAGGCCAAGGAGAGCGGTGCCGAAGTGCTGGCAACCGCCTGCCCCTACTGCATAACCAATTTCGAAGAGAGCCGATTGAATCTGGAATTCGAGGACGTCCTGGAAATCAAGGACATCGCCGAAATCGTAAACGAGGTATCGACTTAGAACGGAGCTTCAGATCTGCAGTGGCCGAAACCTCAGATCTCCAGAGAACAGAAGAAGCCGAGCATCTTCAGAGAAATATAGTATTAAACAAGAATAACAAGATCTACATGATATAAATTCATAGCGACGAAGTCGCGTAGACTAACAGTTTGGAACAAACTGTTAGGGAGGGAATAGCGTGGGAAACGACGTATTGCCCATAGAGGTCAGACATCAGATTTCTGAAAATGCCGAGGACAACCATTTTGGGGATGTCATGGTGGTCGGCGGCGGCGTGAGCGGGATACAAGCATCCCTCGACCTTGCCGTTGCCGGTTTCAAAGTCTACCTGGTCGAGAAGGAGCCGAGCATCGGCGGACACATGGCCCAGCTCGACAAGACTTTTCCGACCAACGACTGTTCCATGTGAATTCTTTCACCCAAACTGGTCGAGGTCGGCCGGCACCCCAACATAGAAGTCCTGACATACACGGAAGTGGACAGCCTGGAAGGAACGGCAGGTGACTTCAAAGTTACCTTGCGCAAGAAGCCCCGGTATATTATCGAAGATAAGTGCACCGGCTGTGCCACCTGCGTTAAATATTGTCCCATGGAATACCCTGATCCATTCAATCAGGAAATATCCATGAATAAAGCTATACACGTTTATTTCTCCCAGGCGATTCCCCTTGTGACCTATATCGATGAAAGCTGCCTGTTCCTGAAAGAAAATAAATGCGACATCTGCCGCGCGGTATGTAAAAACGAAGCCATTGATTTCAATATGGTTGAGGAGAAAACCGAGATTGCCGTAGGGGCCGTTATCCTGTCATACGGCATGGAACCCTTTGATCCAAAAACCAAGGCGGAATACGGCTACGGCAAGTTTCAGAACGTGGTCACCAGCATGGACTATGAACGGCTGCTGTCGTCCACCGGACCCTATGACGGCCAGATTCTACGCTCCTTCGATAAGGAACACCCCCGAAAAATAGCATGGATTCAATGCGTAGGTTCTAGAAAGGTTACGCCCGGTGAAAACAGTTACTGCTCGGGCGTATGCTGCACATACACCCAGAAGCAGGTCATTCTTACCAAGGATCATGACGCCACTTCCGAGTGCACTGTTTTCCACAACGACATCCGTTCTTTTGGCAAGGATTTCGAACGGTATTTTCAAAGAGCGGAACAGCTTCCCGGGGTTGAATTCATCAGAAGCTATGCCGTCGTTGCCGGTGAGAATCCGGAAAACGGTAACGTACGCGTCAGATATGCCACCCCAGACGATGGCGTCAAGGAAACGGAATTCGACATGGTGGTGTTGTCCGTCGGACTGAATCCTCCTTCCGATCATCAAAAATTGGCCGACCTGTTCGGAATAGAACTCAACGGTCACGGTTTCAGCAAGTCCATCCACAGCAATCCGGTGCAGACCAACCGCCGGGGTATTTTTGTCAGCGGAGCCTTCCAGGGGCCTACCGATATTCCCGAGTCAGTGTTCACGGCCAGCGGTGCCGGTGCACAATGCGGGGAACTTTTGGATTTTCGCCGCGGCAAGCTGGCCAGGGAGAGGATCTATCCGCCTGAAAAAGACGTCTCCCAGGAGGAGCCGCGTGTTGGCGTATTTGTATGCCACTGCGGTGCCAACATCGGCAGTGTCGTGGACGTCCCTTCGTCAGTGGAATACGCACTGACCCTGCCGGGCGTTGTTTACGCCCAGGAGCAGTTGTTTTCCTGTGCTACGAACTCTGCCCAGGAAATTACCGACCTGGCCCGGGAAAAGGGGCTGAACCGGGTTGTCATTGCCGCCTGTTCTCCGAGGACCCTGGAACCCTTGTTTCGAGACACCTTGCGGGAAGCGGGCCTCAATCAGTACTACTGCGATATGGCCAATATCCGCGAGCAATGTTCCTGGGTACACTCCCGGGAAAAGGAAGAAGCAACCGAAAAAGCAAAAGATATTATCCGCATGTCCGTGGCCAGGGCCCTTTATCTGGAACCCTTGCAGGAATTCGATCTGCCGGTGAACAAAACAGCCCTGGTAGTGGGTGGCGGCGTTGCCGGGATGACCTGTGCGCTTTCCATTGCCGCCCAGGGGCATGAGGTTCAACTGGTGGAACAAGCAAAGGATCTGGGGGGCATCGCGCGCCGGCTGCACAAAACCATCGAGGGGATGGACGTGCAGGCGTATCTTAAGGATATGATCAGCGCGGTTTACCGCAACCCCATGATCCATGTGTCCCATGAGGCGGAAATCAAGGAGGTAGCCGGTTATCTGGGGAACTTTACCACCACGCTTGTGAGTGAAGGCCGGGTTAAAACCATACAGCACGGTGTGTCTGTGCTGGCCACCGGCGCCGAAGAATATGTGCCCACTGAATATATGTATGGGGAAGATGAAAAAGTTGTCACCCATATGGAGCTGGGGGAGCTCATTGCCCAAAAAGAAGAGAAGGTTACCAGCGCCCGCAGCGTGGTCATGATTCAGTGTGTGGGGAGCCGGAATGAGGAAAGAAACTATTGTTCCAGGGTCTGCTGCAGCCATGGCGTAAAGAACGCCTTGAAACTGAAGGAGATCAACCCGGAGATGGACATCTACATTCTCTATCGGGATATGCGGACCTACGGATTTAGAGAGGACTATTACCGGGAAGCGTCAGATAAGCACGTGAAGTTCATTCGCTATTCGCCGGACGATCCGCCTCAGGTTGAAGCCGCCAAAGAGGGCGGCAAAGAGATCATAAGGGTTATTGTGCCGGATTCCATCTTGGGACAGCGCCTTGAACTGGACGCGGACATCCTCTCACTGGCCGCTGCCGTAATTCCTGCTTCTTCCACCCAGGAGATTGCCGGACAATTCAAGGTCACGCTGAGTCCGGATAATTTTTTCAAGGAAGCCCATGTCAAATTGAAGCCGGTGGAGTTCGCCGCCGACGGCGTATTTTTATGCGGGACAGCCCACTATCCCAAGCACATCCAGGAAACCATCAACCAGGCCTATGGAGCCGCCGGAAGGGTACTGACCTTGCTGGCCAACGATACGGTCACGGCTTCAGGCTCGGTCTGCGATGTAAACCAGGAGGATTGTGTGTCTTGCGGTGCCTGCATCACCGCTTGTACATATGATGCCATAGAATTTGTGGAAACACCCAAGGGTAAAAAAGCGTGGGTGAACCCCATTCTCTGTAAGGGGGACGGGCTTTGTAATGCAAAATGCCCCACCAATGCCATTATCCTGAAGCATTTTACCGACGAAGCACTCTTGAGCCAGATCGATGCTGCCGGTACGCAGGAAGAAATACTGCAACAAATGGACGCGGCAATGGGAAATGGTTAAAAGGCCTGGATCAAGCGCCTGGAATAAAAGCAACTGCACATGGAAAACATTGAGGAATAAAAATAATGGCAAACGGATTTGAATTCAAACCGAAAATGCTAGGTTTTGTATGTCACTGGTGAGCATACGGCGCAGCTGACCTGGCTGGAGTTTCCAGACTGCAATATACAACTGAAATGAGACTGGTGCGGGTGATGTGTTCCGGCAGGGTTGATCTGGAATTTATCCTCAGGGCCTTTGCCAATGGGCAGGACGGCGTGTTTATCGGCGGTTGCCGTCTGGGTGAGTGCAATTATATTACCCATGGAAATTTCGATGCATTAAGCACCACCTATTTGTGTAAAAGAATTATGGCGCACATCGGCCTGAATCCTGAAAGACTGAGGATCGACTTTATGTCCGGCGCCGATGGAAATCTTTTAGCGGAGTTTTCCGACGATTTTGCAGAGCAGGTTAAGGCATTGGGGCCCATTGTCAACGGCGAAGAGGGCATGGACGCAGATACCCTGCAATTTAAACTTGCCGCGGCTAGAAAATTGGTACCCTACCTGAAACTGGTGGAGAGAGAGCGGCTCAGGGTGCCGGTAAAAACAGAAGAAGCGTACCAGGCCTTTTTTGAAAGTGAAGAGATAAACAACCTGATCGATGGCATACTCATGGACAAGTTAGCCGTAAACCAAATTATTCAGCTCTTGAAGGAGACGCCCCTTTCAACCAGCGGCATTTCCGAGCAGTTGGGAATGAATCCGTCTGATGTGTCGAGGCATATGAACCGTTCGTCTAATCACGGCCTGGTCAGGTATGACTCCACCAACAACTGTTATGTTTTGGCTCAAAATGGATGAAGCATAGAATTGACCGGCATGCGGAATTTGCCGGTATTGGGATCGTTGAAAGCTGGACAGTAGGAAACTGCAATGAACATTGAAAAAGTCGATCAAATTATTGATAAATTCCAGGGAGAAGCCAGTTCACTCATTCAGGTGCTATTGGAGATCCAGAGTGAAAACCATTGGCTTCCCAAAGAGGCCCTTATAAGAGTCGGTGAGAAGCTGCAGGTTCCCATATCCAGGATTCAGCACATCGCCACCTTTTATAAAGCCTTCAGCCTGGTTCCCAAGGGGCGCCATGAGGTGCACATCTGTTTGGGGACGGCCTGCCATGTCCGCGGGGCGACGCGTGTCCTCGACACGGTGCAGGACCTGACCGGCATCAAACCAGGGGAGACCGACCTGGAATTGAAATTCAGCCTCGAGACGGTAAACTGCCTGGGTTGCTGCGCCCTGGGACCGGTCTTGGAGGTCGACGGAAAAATCCACGGCAAGATGCTGCCCGGTAAAGCCGGGGATGTATTGAAAAACTATGCGTAAGGGATAACAGCGTGTTCCGCGTTACGTTATAAATGGAAGCATTTGTTTGGAGAATACTATGGCGTGTTTGAATTCGCCCGAAGCTTTAAATGATTATAGAAATAAACTAACTGCCCAAAGGGACACGGAGAAGCCATGCATCTCCATATGCGCCGGTGCTGGTTGTGTTGCTTCCGGGGCGAATGAAGTCATTGAGGCCTTCAAAGCCGAAATCGACAGCCAGGGGCTTGCAGCGGTAGTGGACACCAAAGGAACGGGGTGCCCGGGATTCTGCGAGCAGGGTCCAGTGCTGGTCATACATCCCGAAGAAATATGCTACCTTGGGGTTACGGTTGATGACGTTCCCGAAATTGTCACCCAAACCATCAAGGATAAAAAAGTGGTCGAACGCCTGCTTTACAAGGATCCAGAGACAGGTGAGCCTGCCGTCCACGAAAACGATATTCCTTTTTATAAGAATCAGAAGCGCCATCTCATTTCCAGCAACATCTGGATCGATTCAAGAAGCATTGACGACTACCTGGCCATCGACGGCTATTCGGCATTGGGCAGGTCCCTGTTCGACATGTCCGCCGAAGATGTTCTCCTGGAGGTGAAAAAATCGAATCTCCGGGGCAGGGGCGGGGCTGGTTTCCCGGCAGGCAGAAAGTGGGAAGGTTCGCGTGATGCTACGGAGCCCATAAAATATGTGATTGTCAATGCCGATGAAGGCGACCCCGGGGCTTTCATGGACCGGGCCCTTTTGGAAGGCAACCCGCATTCAATCCTTGAGGGCTTGATCATCGGCGGTTATGCTATTGGCGCACACGAAGGGTATGTTTACGTGCGGCAGGAATATCCTTTGGCAGTGGAAAATATCAACCTGGCCATCCAACAGGCTGAGGCATACGGTTTTCTCGGAGAAAACATTCTCGGTTCCGGTTTTGATTTCAAGGTGATCGTGCACCAGGGCGCCGGCGCATTTGTCTGCGGCGAATCTACGGCGCTGATGACAGCCCTGGAGGGCAGGGTCGGGGAACCCCGGCCGAAATATATCCGCTCCAATATAAAGGGGCTCTGGGAGCGTCCCAGTGTGTTGAACAATGTCGAGACATGGGCGAATGTACCCCATATCATCAACAAAGGGGCTGACTGGTTCACACAGTTCGGCACTGAAGGCAGCAAGGGGACCAAGATCTTTTCCCTGGTGGGCAAAATCAACAACACCGGTCTTGTAGAAGTTCCCATGGGAATACGCTTAAGGGAGATTATTTACGACATCGGGGGCGGGATCCCCAATGGAAAGAAGTTCAAGGCGGTCCAGACCGGTGGGCCATCAGGCGGCTGTATTCCCGAGTCCATGCTGGATCTGGAGGTGGGTTTCGACGAGCTAAGCGAAGCCGGTTCCATGATGGGATCCGGCGGCATGATCGTCATGGATGAAGATACCTGCATGGTCGACGTGGCCCGGTATTTCATCGAGTTTCTTACGGATGAATCGTGCGGCAAATGCGTGCCGTGCCGTGAAGGTCTACGCCAGATGCATAGGATATTGACCAATATTACCACCGGCAAAGGCAAGGATGGGGATATCGAGCTGTTGGAGGAACTGTCAGAAACAGCCATAGAAGCTTCCCTATGCGCACTGGGCAAGAGTGCCCCGAACCCCTTTCTGAGCACCCTGCGGTATTTCAGGGATGAATACGAAGCCCATATCAAGGATAAGAAGTGCCCGGCCCTGTCCTGCAAAGAAATGATCGCTTATTTTATCGATCCTGAGAAGTGCGGGGCCTGCACGATCTGCATGAAAAAGTGTCCGGTACAGGCCATTGACGGCGGCAAGAAATTGATTCATGTCATCGACCAGGAAAAATGCACCAATTGCGGCACCTGTTTCGAAGTCTGTCCCTCCCGTTTCAGCGCCGTCAAGAAACTATCAGGGGAGCCGGTTCCACCGCCTCTTGCCGATGGAAAAAGAAAAATAGAAGGAAAGAAAAAATAGAAAAATGAGTAAAATCACATTGGAAATAGATGGAATAAAAGTGCCGGCCACTGACGGCATAACACTTCTGGAAGCTGCTCAAAGCGCTGGAATCTATATCCCGACCCTTTGTCACCACGAAAAGCTGGAGCCGTTTGGCGGCTGCAGGCTCTGTATCGTTGAGGTGGACGAACGCGGTTGGGCCAAGCTGGTGGTTTCTTGTGTCTATCTGGTGGCGGATGGCCTGGTTGTCAGAACCCGGTCGGATAAAATTGACAGAATCCGGAAAACCATTCTGGAATTGCTGCTTGCCCATGCACCCGATGCTGAAGTGCTCAAGGAACTCGCGCAAGAATACGGCGCCGACAAAGACCGCTTTGAAAAAGATCCTTCTTTTTGCATTCACTGCGGCCTGTGTGTCAGATACTGTGCCGAGGTAAAACAAAAACATGCTGTGGGGTTTGTGGACAGAGGCATCCGGAAAGAGATCAGCTTTATTCCAGAAATAGCGGCCAGGGAGTGCAATGCCTGCAAAGAGTGTTTTCCGCTCTGTCCTACATCGTACCTCCAGGCGGCATTTGTTTTGACCGAGTCGCTGGCATTTCCAACACAAGCGGAATAGTAGTACTATAGAGGTAAACGTTACCTTATTTAAAAAATGAAAAAAAGGCAATTAGCTGGTTTTAATGTAAAGGAGGATGCAATTGAAAATTCTCACAACTGTAAAAAAAGTAGTCGACGTGGAATTGACCATTCGTGTACAGGATGGGTCCATCGTTGAAGACGGCCTGCAGTATCTGATCAATGCCTGGGATGAAAATGCCGTGGAAGCAGCCGTGCAGTTGAAGGAAAACAACAATGCCGCGACCACGCTGGTGAGCATTGGCGGCGGTGACAACACCGACATGATCCGCAAATGCTATGCCATGGGCATTGAAAAGGGAATCCACGTGGAAGATTCTGCCCTGGATAAAGCAGACTCGTCGGTATACGCCAAGGTGTTGAAAAAGGTTTTTGAATTGGGAGCATACGACCTGATTCTCACAGGCAAGCAGGCCCAGGACACGGATAACGGTCAGGCGGGCATCATGCTGGCTGAATACCTGGAACTGCCGTGTGTCAGCAACGTAGTGAACATCGAGGTTGTGGACGACAGCCATATAAAGGTTTCCCGGCTGGGCGACGCCGGAACCGAAATCCTTGAAGTTGAACTTCCAGCCGTGATTACGGTTAGTGACAGCATAAATGAACCGCGTTTGCCGCAGATGCGGGGCATCATGATGGCCAAGAAAAAAGCCATCGAGACGATGGATTTGTCGGCTCTGGGAATTTCCATCGGAGAGGTGGGCGGCGATACGCCTACCTCGGAAATTGTCGAGTTCATGGCATCGCAAACGCGCGCAGCCGGACAAAAATATGAAGGCGATGCTGCCGAAATCACCGCCAAGGTGGTTGACTTGTTGGCTAACGAGGCCAATGTCATTTAACCTGCAACGATCAGATAAGGAAACATCATCATGACAAAAATACTCGTAGTCGCAGATATAAAACAAGGAGAACTCAAAGGCAGCACCACCGAACTGCTCTCAAAGGCCGGTTCCCTGGGAGCGGAGAAGGCCGTGGTAGCCATCGGCAGCAATCTTTCAGGTCTGGTGCCTGATCTTGTAAACGCCGGTTCAGACACCCAATACATTGCCGATGATCCCGAGCTGGAACTGTTTTCCGCTGGGCCGTATGCCGCCTGTGTGGCGGAGGCTGCCCGGCAATTCGCAGCCGATCTCGTCTGGTTCGGATTTTCAGAAAGCGGAAAAGCTGCCGCCCCGAGGGTGGCCGCAAGGCTCGGTGCAGCCTGCGCTACTGAAATTACGGAAGTGGACATTTCCGGTGAAAATATTGCCATCGTCCGTCCGGCTATCGCCAACAAGGTGGTTCAGCGGGTAAAAGTGAACACCGGGCAGTTGGTGGCAGTTGTAAGGGCCGGTGCATTCGAAGCGTCAGAGGACAACTCGGGAACCGAGAATGTTGTGCAACTGTCTCCGCCCGAACCCGACCTGAAAGCCGTTATCAAGGAACTCGTATCAGATGCCAGCGGTGAGATAGACCTTGCCGATGCGGACATCGTTGTATCGGTGGGTCGCGGGGCCAAAGACCAGGCTGGCGTGGATATTGTCAAGGATCTGGCTGCCGACCTGAATGCAGGCTTTGGATCGTCCCGCGCCATGGTGGATGGCGGGTTCATGGCGCACAACAAACAGGTGGGGCAGACCGGTAAGATCGTGGCGCCGTCTTTGTACGTGGCCGTCGGTATTTCCGGCGCTATCCAGCATCTGGCAGGCATGAACGGATCAAAGGTCATCCTGGCCGTCAACAAAGACCCTGAAGCGCCCATTTTCAACGTGGCTGACTACGGTATTGTCGGCGACCTGTTCGAGGTATTGCCCATCCTGCGGGAAGAGATCAAGAGAGTCAGAGCCTAAAGCGGAACAACGCGTAAAAGAGGCCGACTATTCATCACGAAAGCACGATAAATTGAAATCGCGATAAGATCTTTACCAATTCGTGCTTTTCAGATTTCGTGTTTTCGTGATTTGTTTTTAACCAGTCCCTTCATCCTAACAAGGTGCCTCTATGAATCCTATTTTCATGTCCCTTTTGCTGATCGTCGGATTAGCTGTTTTTGGACACACCATGTTCAAAAAAATCCGATTGCTCATGGCCTTGCAACCAGTTGACCGCGGCAATTTTATCATGGAACGTTTACGGAGCCTGATGGTTATGGCCATTGGGCAGCAGCGCCTGGTGGGTCGAAAAAAAGAGCGATCGTCCGGGATCATGCACGCTTTGATATTCTGGGGATTTTGCGTGCTGCTGATTCGCAGTCTGACATTGTACGGAGAAGGGTTTGCCGCAGGGTTTCAACTGCCCCTGCTGGGGGCTGAGCATCTTCTGGGATACCTTTATATAGCCTTGAAGGATATCATGGAAGGGGTTGTCCTGATGATGGTGATCTATGCCATTTTTCGCCGGGCAGTGGTAAAGCCCAAACGGCTGCACAATACCTGGGAAGCCTATTTGGTGCTGGGGATGATCGGCATCTTGATGATCTCCGATCTACTGTATGACGGTGCCCGCTATAACCTGATTCATTTGCACGGCAACCCTGATCATCTTCATTTTTTCAGTAACCCGCACTACGGCAGCGAGTTCCTGTGGACGCCTGTCTCCGTGGGAGCGGCTTCCGTCATATCAGGGATGAGCATCGGTGCACTCGGTTGCCTGCTGACCCTGATGTTCTGGACGCATATAATTACCCAGTTGGTTTTTCTGAACTTTTTACCTCTCGGGAAACACTTCCATGTCATCACGGCATTGCCCAATGTCTTTTTGAAGAGCCTGGGGTATCCCCATGAGAAGGCACAGGTATTGGACCTCGAGAATGAGGATGCCTGGGAGGATGAATCCCTGGGGCTGAACCACATTCATCAACTAAACTGGAAACAGGGGCTGGATCTGTACACCTGCACCGAGTGCGGGCGCTGCAAGGAGGTCTGTCCCACCTATACCACCGACAAACCCTTAAATCTCTATGAGTTCAATGAAAGCCTCAAAGCGGAACTGTTAGCCAATTCGCAGAATATTATCAGCCGGTCCCAGCTGGCTAAAACTGTCGAACACCTGGAAGATCAAAACAGGGTTGAACAGATCAAGACAGAAATGACCGATCTCAACAGTCGCAAACAGCTGGTGGGAGAGGTGATTGCCGAAGAAGCCCTGTGGGCCTGCACCACCTGCCGTGCCTGTGAAGAGGTTTGTCCTGTGGCCATCGAACACGTTCCCCGTATCATCGCCATGCGGCAGGGCCAGACGCTGATGGCCGAGGCCTATCCCAAAGAGCTGAACCCGGCCCTTAAAGGGCTCGAACGCAACGGCAACCCCTGGGGCATTGGCTATGACAAAAGGGCTGACTGGGCCGCCGGCCTTGATGTGAAACTGATGGCGGATGACGACCATGTGGACTACCTGTTCTGGGTCGGGTGTGCCGGGTCTTTTGACGACCGCAGTAAAAAGGTGTCCACCAGCTTGGTCAAGATTTTGAAGCAGGCCGGTGTAAATTTTGCCATACTGGGAACCGAGGAAAAATGTACAGGTGACTTTGCTCGCCGCGTGGGCAATGAAATGCTATACCAGATGATGGCCGAGGAAAACATTGCAACCCTGAACAAGTACAAGGTGAAAAAAATCATTACGGCCTGTCCCCACTGCCTCAATACCCTCAAACACGAGTATCCGCAGATGGGCGGGCACTTTCAGGTAATCCATCATACGGAATTCATCCAGCAACTGATAGAAGAGGGTAAGATCTCACTGAATCGGACATTGCAAGGCAAGCTTACGTTTCACGATCCCTGCTACCTGGGGCGCTACAACGGGGTTTTCAGGCAACCGCGATCCATTCTCCAAGGCATTTTCGAGCAGGGTATCAAAGAGCTCGAGAGAAACAACCGGGAAAGCTTCTGTTGTGGTGCCGGCGGGGGAAGGATGTGGATGGAGGAAATCATCGGGAAACGGATCAACCTCGAACGAACAGAGGAAATTGTGCGCTCAGGGGCTGACAATGTTGCGGTGGGGTGTCCTTTCTGTCTGACGATGCTGGAAGACGGCATGAAAGAACTGGGCAAAGAAGACGACATCAGGACAAGGGATATCGCGGAACTGGTGGCGGATCATTTGGTTTGATATGGCGATAAAATAAGGCCACGCCTCTTAAGCATTCGGAACGCTATTTTGAAAAACGCTATAACAGGGCGCGCACAGATTTAAACAGATAATATAAAAAAACGCCGAAGAACACGAGTAAATAGCTGTGATCTCCAGCGTTATTATTATTTAGCGACACAGTCGCGTTCGCTAACAGTTTGGCACAAACTGTTAGATTTGTTTGCGTAAATTGATGAAGTTGCTGCGGTCGAACCCAAGGGTTTTGAAGAAGGACAGAAGGTCCGTCGAATCCCAGCGGACGGACGTATAGACATTTTCAATGCCCAAAGCCTTGTAATAGTTGAACAGCTTTTCCCCGAGTTTTTTGCCGATCCCCTGGCCCATGAACTCGGGATTAACCCCCAGAGTGGCGATCCAGGCGCTTTTTTCGATGCCAAAACCCAATGTCAGAATATAACTGATCATAAAACCCACAACCTTTCCATCGACCTCGGCGACAAAGCATAAATCTTCCTTGCGCTCAGCATGTCTTTGAATGAGCTCTTTGAAATCGGGCTTTACCGGATCTTGGATAATGCCGCTGTAAATTTCACTGATCGCTTCAATGTCACCGATTACAAGTTCTCTGATGATGATGTCTTCCACGCAGTCATTCCTTTGTCTGGTTTAGGGGTTAATCGATCCTGATGATTTTGACCTGGTGCCCGACCCAGTTGGGCGGAAGATAGACCCTGCCGCTGTTGCCGCTCGATTTAACCTTTTTCTCGATCATCTCTTCACCGTAGATTTCAAATTTAACTTTGTTCTGGGTGAGCTCCCTTTCGACGACACGGTCACCTGATTCTTTATTTGCAGATGTCATTTTTTAGAACCCTTTTCAGCGGCGGCATGTGAGGATCGTTAGATACAGCTGATCGCGTTATAGGTTTATACACTAACTTTGGGCCTGGAGGATGAAGTGCCCGTTTTTTGTTCAAACCAGTTGGATAATTACCATCTATGCAATTCAGGGTCAAGACAATTTAGCTGTAATTTAGCTGTATCGTAGCAAGGCAAATTCCTTGGAATAGGTCTCAGTCAAGACACTCTTGCTTAAATTTAGCATGTTGATTTTTTATGGTTTTTAAAATAGAGATGGATGCGTATTTCTATTAAAGGCTGAAATTCCAATGTTTTTGACGGTGTTAGGTTTAAAGGCAGCTGTCGATGGGAGACCTCAATATGTATCAAAGCATCAAAAAAATCATAGAAAAGTTTACGGAAGTGTCCGAAAGTCCGGATAAATATGCACGCAACTGGAAAAAAGGGAAGGGAAGGCCGGTGATTGGATACCTATGCTCTTATGCACCCGAAGAAATCATGCTTGCTGCCGGGGCCCTGCCCTATAGAATTTTCGGATCAGGGCGGCAGATAAGGCGCGCAGATTCACACCTGCAGGCTTATAGCTGCAGCCTGGTTCGCGGCGCTATGGAAGATGTATTGGGAGGGTATCTGGATTTTCTGGATGGGACCGTGTTTCCGCACACCTGTGATTCCATTCAGCGTCTGTCAGATATGTGGCGGATGAATGCCGGCCCGGATTTTCACCTGGATGTGGTTTTACCGGTCAAGCTGGACAGTGAAATATCAAGGGATTACATGGCCCAGGTGTTAAGACGGTTTCGCGATGACCTGGCACAGGCCGTTGGAGCGGATATCACAGAAAAGAGCATTAAGTCTGCAGCCAGGGTGTACAATTCCCTGAGGGAATGTCTGCGGTCCGTATATGCCGTGCGCAGGGAAAATGACAGCCTGATCAGCGGCAGCGACCTTTTATCAATTACCAGGGGCAGCATGATGATGGACCGACATGAAGCCCTTGACCTGTTGACGGAATTGAGGACAGTGCTTGACGCAGGAAATGACCTTTCCGCCAGTGGAAAAAAACGCATCATCCTGGCAGGCGGACTTTGTAATATGCCGGATATTTTCGAGGTCATAGAGGATTCCGGCGGCGTGATCGTTGATGACGATATCTGTACTGGATCCCGTTCTGTGGACGGTGGGGTCGAACTCGACGGTGATATCTTCAAGGCCCTTGCCGACAGGTATGCGCAAAGAGCGGTTTGTCCGGCCAAACACGCCGGCCTTTACACAAGGGGGGAACATCTTGTCGATCTTGTTAAGGCAGGCCATGCAGACGGCGTGATTTTTCTCTACCTGAAATTTTGCGACCCGCATGCATTCGATTATCCGTATATTAAAACCATGCTGGATGACGAAGGGATTCCGAACCTGCTGCTCGAACTCGAGGATTCATCGCCCACCGAAGGCCAGTTCCGCACCCGTTGTGAAGCCTTTGTCGAGATGCTGTAAAATCTGGATCTTGCATGGAATGAGATGAAACTTCTTATATATCTGCGAGGGGATTAAAGGAATGACAGATCAAAACAGATCTATTGACCCGGATCGTGAAAGGCGGAAAATCAAGTCAGCCGGGAAAATGAAAGAGATCATGACCAATTACTACATCGAGGCCAAAACCGCTGAACAAACAGGCAAAAAGGTGGCCTGGATTACCAGCGGCGGTCCGGTTGAGCCTCTGATTGCCATGGATATCATCCCGGTTTATCCGGAAAACCACGGGGCCATGATCGGGGCTTCAAAAATGGGTGTGGACCTGTGCGAAAAGGCCGAACAGATGGGATATTCCCGTGATCTGTGCTCCTACGCCATGGCTGATATCGCCTGCGCGCCCGTCAACGGCGGGCCCATCGGGGGATTGCCCCGCCCGGACATGCTGGTGTGCTGTAACAATATCTGCGGAACCGTCCTGAAATGGTATGAAGTGCAGGCCCGGTATTTCAAGGTGCCGCTTTTTATCCTGGACACCCCCATTTGTCATACAGGCTTTGCAAAGGAAGCCAAAGACTACGTGGTACGGCAACTGGCGGAATATTTTGAATTCCTGGAACAGAATACTGGCCGAAAATTCGATTACGACAGGCTCGAGGAAGTCGGCAAACTGTCGCTTGAGGGGCAGCAGATGTGGCAGGCCATTCTGGACACCACGCTGCACAAACCGTCTCCCATGAGTGCTTTTGACGCCTTCATACACCTGGCCCTGATCGTTACCCTAAGGGGCACCCAGGCAACCGTGGATTATTATAAAACACTGCTGGACGAGATGAATGAGCGCGTCAAAAACGGCATTTCCGCGGTACCCAATGAACGCTACCGGCTTCTTTGGGACAATATTCCCGTCTGGTTCAGAACACGCTGGCTGTCGGAAAAGTTTGCCTCCCGCGACGCCTGCCTGGTGGCTGACACGTATACCTCATCATGGTCAGGGATGATGACGTACATCGATGAAGAAAACTTCATGGAGAGCCTGGCCGAAACCTACACGCGTATCTACTTGAATGTCGGCGTGGATGAGATGGCCCGGAATATACTGAAGATGATTAAAAAATATGATGTGGATGGCGTGGTGCTGCACTCCAACCGCAGCTGCAAACCTTACTCCCTGGGTCAATATGACATCCAGAGAATCATCCAGGAAAAGGCCGGACTCCCCACCCTGATGATCGAGGCCGACATTGTGGACGAACGGAGCTTTTCAGAAAGCCAGATCGATACGCGCATCGATGCATTTATGGAGGTTGTGGCCTCCCACTGAATTTTCATATTTCTTTTAAGTATCTAGCAACATCTGAAACAAAAAGGGTTACTCAATGATAAGCGTAGGCATCGACATCGGATCCATCACTGCCAAGGCCGCCATCCTGGATGGGGGACAACTGAAGGGCACCTTCTTTCAGGGGACGGGCTATGATGCCAAGAAAGCGGCGGCAGCAGCTTTGCAGAAAGTCCTCGCTATTTCCGAGCATGAACAGTCAGACGTGGATATTGTGGTCGCTACGGGATACGGCCGAAAAAGCGTCTCCTTTGCGGACAAGACCATAACAGAGATTTCCTGCCATGCTGCCGGTGCCCATTTTGCCAATCCTGACGTACGCTCGGTGATCGACATCGGCGGGCAGGACAGCAAGGCCATGGTCATCAGTCCTGCAGGAAAAGTCCTTGATTTTGCCATGAACGACAAGTGTGCTGCCGGGACCGGACGCTTTCTGGAGGTCATGGCAAGAGCCCTGGAGATAGACCTTGAACAATTGGGGGGCATCTCTTTAAAGTCAAATGCGCCAGCTACCATCAGTAGCCTCTGTACCGTTTTTGCCGAGTCTGAAGTCATATCGCTGATCGCCAAAGGGGAAAAGCGGGAGAATATCATTGCCGGCATTCATGGCTCCATAGGGGCCAGGGTCGTGGCCATGGCAGGGCGGTTGGGGTTGACCTCCCCGGTGATGATGACCGGCGGTGTGGCTAAAAATGTCGGGCTTGTCCGCATGCTGGAGGAAAAAATCGGCATGCCGGTTGAGATATCCGAGCATGCCCAAGTGCTGGGGGCCATCGGTGCGGCGCTCATAGGGCAGCAAGGCAGATAGTATAAGAGCCATTTATTCGAAGGTGGCTCTGAATTCAATCAATACATCAGTTCCATTTCGATTCCGGATCTGAAGGTCGCCATTGAGCTGCCGTACGATAAGATTTCTTACCAACTTGAGACCCAAGGTGTCGGTGCGTTCGATGTCGACACTCTCAGGAATACCTGCCCCTTGATCTATCACCTTTATGGTGACAAGATCATCCTTTGAGATCTTCTGTGAAATTTCAATGGTGCCACCTCTCTGATCTGGATAAGCATATTTGAAGGCATTAGAGATGACCTCATTGAGGGCCAGGGCACAGGGAACCGCCTGGGTGACAGAAAGATAAAAGTTCGTGGTGTCTATTTCTGCAGTTACATTCCTGCTCTGACCGTACAGCTGTTCCAAATGCTCAACCAGATCACGAAGGTTGCGGCCCATATTGATCTGATCTACCCTGTCGCTTTGATACAGCTGCGTGTGAATAAGAGACATGGTGTAAAGCTTTGCATGCGCCTCGGAAAGCATATCAACGGTTTCAGGGTGTTGGGCACGACGTTTGGACATGTCCAGAAGGCTAGCGATGATCTGCAGGTTATTTTTAACCCGGTGGTACACTTCGCGAATGAGAATCTCTTTCTCTTTGATCGAAGCCCGAAGGCGCGTCTCTGTTTTTTTACGTTCCTCAATTTCCAAACTCAATTCTTCGTTAACCTGCTTTAGCTCAGCAGTCCTTTCCTCGACACGCTGCTCAAGTTGGTCTCTTGATTTTTGCAGTTCTTTTTTATGCTCCTCCAGTTTGTTGAATGTAATGGTATTATTGATTCCCACAGCAATCTGAGACGCAACTCCCATGAGGAGGCTCATATCGCTTTTTGCCAG
Source organism: Thermodesulfobacteriota bacterium (assembly GCA_039714495.1). Lineage (GTDB taxonomy): Bacteria > Desulfobacterota > Desulfobacteria > Desulfobacterales > B30-G6 > JAJDNW01. The sequence goes on along the minus strand of JBDLJD010000068.1, from coordinate 455 downwards.
GACCTTTTTGGATATGGTGTTGTCCAGGGCCAGTATGCCCATGCTTTTTTTCTCATAGATGATGGGAATGCAAATACAGGCCTGAGAGCCTAATTCATTGAAAAAAGAAACGTCCAGCGTATGTTTCTGAGCATATTCCTCTACATTGTTTATCAAGTAAGGTTGCTGATTCTTGAAGGCCTTCAAAAGGATTTCATTTTGAAGAGATTTATTTAAATCTACTGATAAATCAAGTAGGTGGGTTTTATTGATATCGGTATACCTAAATCCAGATTGGTAAAATAGACGTGATGACTCTTTATCGGCGAGTAATATCAAGCCGCGATCAAAATCAAGATACGTTTTGATGATATTCATGATACTCGTCGTCAGTTGATCAATATGCATGATGGTTGACGTTATTTGAGCGATTTTTTGAACCAGCAACGCATGATTGTGTCGGATATCGATTTCTT
>JBDLJD010000067.1:0-23081 GCA_039714495.1 Thermodesulfobacteriota bacterium | reverse complement strand
AAGGAGATGGAATATGTCTCTCGAAAAAGTGCTGAATGCGGAATCCGTCGCCATCGTAGGGGCCTCGAAAAATGAAACCAAAAGAGGCTTTCAGGCCATCCGGACCCTCACCGAGGAAAAATACAGCGGCAGGATCTACCCTGTCAACCCAAAGGAAAAGCACATACTGGGCCTGGAATGCTACCCAAAGGTGTCAGCCATCAAAGGCCCGGTTGACCTGGCGTTGATAACCACCCCTGCTAAAACAATCCCGGCCATTCTTGAAGACTGTGGCAAAAAGGGCGTCAGCGGGGCGGTTCTCATTGCCGGGGGATTCGGAGAACTCGGACAGGAGGGCCGCACCCTGGAAAATGAGGTGGTTGCCGTAGCCAGGAAGCACAATATCAGGTTGATCGGGCCCAATACGTCCGGCATGATGAACCTTAAACATGACATGAACCTGGTGGGGCTGAAAAATGCACCCAAAGGGGACATCGCCCTCCTCACCCAGAGCGGCAACATGGCTCTGACCCTGATCACCGAAGCACAAATAAAAAGTCGCAAGGGATTTTCCTACTACGTCGGCGTGGGCAACGAGGCGGACATCAAGTTCCATGAATACCTCGAGTTTTTCAGAAAAGACCCTGATACGCGCGCCATTTTGATGTACGTGGAAGGCATGCGTCAGGGTCGTGAATTTCTCCAGCAGGCCTACAAAACCACCCAGGACAAACCCATTGTCCTGTTGAAAAGCGGGCGCTCCTCCACGGGCAGACAGTCGGCCGGGTCCCACACCGGTGCCCTGGCCGGCATGTCCGAAGTGGCCAAGGGCGCTTTTGAACGTGCGGGTATCATTGTCATCGAAAACTCGGACGAGCTTTTCCCGGCAGCCGAAGCCTTGTCCAGCCTGCCGCCCCTAAAAAACAAAAGCATTGCCATCCTGGCCGATGGCGGCGGTCATGCCACTATCGCAGCAGACCTTTTAACGGACCTGGGCGTCAACATACCGACCCTGAGCGAAAAAACCCAGGACCAGCTGAGAAAGATCCTGCCCTTTGCCGCATCCGTGCCCAATCCCGTGGACGTGGCCGGTGGTACGGATGCAGACCCCTCCATTTTCGCGGAATGCGCCCGCATCATCTTGAACGACACCAACGTGGGGGGGTTGTTGATCGTGGGACTCTTTGGAGGATACGGTATCCGTTTTGCCGAAAGCCTGGCCCTGATGGAGGAGGATGCCGCCCATCAGATGGGCAAAATGGTGAAAAAACGCAAGAAGCCCATCGTGGTGCACAGTCTCTTCAATTCGTCCAGGCCCCACGCGCTGGAACTCTTGCGTTACTACGACATCCCGGTGTACGATTCCCTGGATATCGCCTGCAAGTGTGTCGGCGTGCTGTCGACTTACGGGGATTATTTGAAATCCTACAAAGCCAAGGCCAGCTTCATTCTTGAACAGGGAGAAAAGGCCAAGCCGGAAGGCAATCAGATCATTGAAAAGGCATTGGAAGACGGCCGGACAGCCCTGCTGGAGTATGAGGCCAAAGAGCTTCTGGCCCTGCACGGTGCGCCCGTTGCCAAGGACAAACTGGCCCAAACAGAAGAGGAGGCGGCGGCCATCGCCGATGCTATCGATAGTGATGTGGCCATGAAGATCGTTTCGCCCGATATTCTGCACAAGAGCGATGCCGGCGGCGTTGCTCTCAATGTGACCGGCGCCAAAAGCGTCCGCCGGACATTCAAGCGCATCATTAAGAATGCCCGCAAATACAATGCTGAAGCGGACATTCGCGGTGTGCTGGTGTCACCCATGGCTGAAACCGGTATAGAGGTGATCATCGGCACGAAAATCGATGACCAGTTCGGGCCCATCATCATGTACGGCCTGGGAGGCATCATGGTCGAGATCATGAAGGATGTCTCTTTTCGCGTGCTCCCCATTTCTCCGCGCTCAGCTAAAAATATGCTGCGTGAAACAAAATCGTTTCCAATTCTGAACGGTGTCCGGGGAACACGCCCCAAGGACCAGAAGGCACTCACCAGCCTGCTGCTCATCTGCTCTGAAATCATCGAGGCCTATCCGCAGATAGCGGAAATGGACCTCAACCCAGTCATCGTCTATGAACATGGGGTGAATCTGGCGGATGCCAGGATCTTGCTTAAAAACGATGGGGAATAAAAAGGTTGCGCTAAAAACACGGCTTTGTTAATTAATTAGGATGTTTCTCTGAATTCGGCTCATTCCTTATTGCCCAATTATTTTCTTTCGATGTCGGCGCCATGAAAGGAGGGTGCCCTATTTGCCGACATACATATCCATTCTTTAATTTAGTTTACGCCATTGAGGCATTTTCCTATAACTTCTAAAGACTAACAAGGAGGCTAAAATGAAAAAAACCATTATCCTAACCATTGCACTTTTCTTTGGCTTGGCTCTGTTTATGGGTGCTCCTGCCACCCAGGCAGCTGACCAGACCTTCGTTACCATCGGCACCGGCGGCGTTACCGGTGTTTACTATCCCACCGGCGGCGCCATCTGCCGCCTGGTCAACAAATCCAGAAAAGAACACGGTATCCGCTGCTCCGTGGAAAGCACGGGCGGTTCCGTGTACAACCTGAACACCATTGCCGCCGGCGAACTGGACATGGGTGTGGCCCAGTCCGACTGGCAGTACCACGCCTACAACGGCACCAGCAAAAACTTCAAGGACAAAGGCCCCAACAAAGACCTGCGGGCCGTGTTTTCCGTCCACCCCGAGCCCTTTACCGTTGTGGCCCGGGCAGATGCCGGCATCAAGAACTTTCAGGACCTCAAGGGCAAAAGGGTCAACATCGGCAACCCCGGCTCCGGCCAGCGCGGCACCATGGAAGTTGTCATGAAGGCCCTGGGCTGGACCAAAAAAGATTTCAAACTGGCTTCCGAGCTGAAGTCCGCCGAGCAGTCCAAGGCCTTGTGTGATAACAAGGTCGACGCCATGGTATTTACCGTTGGTCATCCCAGCGGGTCCATCAAAGAGGCCTCCACTTCCTGTGACTCCGTGCTGGTCAATGTCACCGGCCCCGAAGTCGACAAACTGGTCAAAGAAGCCGACTACTACCGTAAAGCGACAGTCCCCGGCGGCATGTACCGTGGAACGCCCAATGACACCAAGACCTTCGGTGTGGGCGCTACTTTTGTTACCTCGGCCAAGGTACCTGAAAAGATCATTTACAACGTCGTCAAGGCGGTTTTTGAAAATTTCGACTCCTTCAAAAAACTCCATCCGGCATTCGCCAATCTTAAAAAAGAAGAGATGATCAAAGACGGCCTCTCCGCCCCTCTGCACAAGGGCGCTGTGAAGTACTACAAGGAAGCCGGCTTGATGTAATTATCAACACTTGAAAGAAGCGATTTTCATCTCGATCTGAACCCATCTCTGCAGAAAAAAAATCGCTTAGTTCAAATTGCAGTCGAACAGAGTGCGTCGGTTAAACGGCGCACTCTGTCCCCATCCCGGCAGTGACAACACCGGATGTTACTCTCTTTTCCAGTAAAAAGCTCGCCGTGAACGCATAGATCGATATCACTATTCTCACAAAAGGAATCATCGCAATGACCGAATCGACAGATAGCCTGAAATCCGAAGCACAGCTCGAGGAGATGATTGCCGAAACAGATACAGGGGCTCGTAATCCTACCGGCACGATTCCGAAACAAATTCTCTTTTACGTACCGCTGCTCTGGACCATATTTCAGCTCTGGTACGCATCCCCTCTCCCTTTTTTGTTTAATTTTCTTGTTTTTAATTCATCGGAAGCCCGAGCCATCCACTTAGCCTTCGCCGTTTTCCTGTCTTATACGGCCTATCCAACGTTTAAATCATCGCCCCGGGATTATATCCCTATTCAGGACTGGATCGTGGGACTCGTAGGGGCGTTTTGCGCGGCCTACCTGTTTCTATTTTATGATGCATTGGCCGAGCGTCCGGGTATGCCGACCCAAATGGATCTAATTGTCGCCGTCGTCGGGTTGATTCTGCTGCTGGAAGCTACGCGCCGCGCGCTGGGACCGCCCTTGATGGTGGTGGCCGGTGTGTTTATCATCTATACCTTTTTCGGCTCCTACATGCCCTCTGTGATCGCGCACAAGGGCGCCAGCCTTTCCAAAGGGATGTCCCACTACTGGTTGGGCACCGAGGGTGTTTTCGGCGTGGCGTTGGGGGTTTCCACCGGCATGGTGTTCATGTTCGTGCTGTTCGGCGCGCTGCTGGAATCAGCCGGCGCCGGCAACTACTTTATTCGTGTCGCCTTTGCCGGACTCGGTCATATGAAGGGCGGGCCGGCCAAGGCGGCCGTGGTTTCGTCCGGCTTGACCGGCCTGGTCTCCGGATCATCCATCGCCAATGTGGTCACCACCGGCACCTTTACCATCCCCTTGATGAAAAAAGTCGGTTTCCAGCCGGAAAAGGCCGGCGCCGTGGAGGTGGCCTGTTCCACCAACGGCCAGCTCATGCCGCCGGTCATGGGAGCGGCCGCCTTTTTAATGGTGGAATATGTGGGCATTACCTATATCGAGGTGATCAAGCACGCTTTTTTACCGGCCATCATCTCCTATATTGCTCTGGTGTACATTGTTCATCTTGAGGCCTGTAAGCTGGACCTGAAAAGAATGGAAAAGCTGGTCACCGCCAAAACCATGTCCCAGAAACTGCTGTCGGCGGTCTTGTCGTTTTTGTTTATCGTCATCCTGGCCGGGGTCACTTACTACGGCCTGGGCTGGATTAAAACCGTTGCCGGTGATGCGACCATCTACGTAGTTTGTATCCTTTTGGCTGCCGCCTATCTTTTTCTGCTTCAATATGCCTGCAAGGTACCGGAACTGGAATCAAGTACCGAAATCAAAGAACTGCCCCCACTGGGTCCGACGGCCCAGGCCGGGTACTATTTTCTGCTGCCCATCGTGGTGCTCATGTGGTGCCTGGTGGTGGAACGGCTTTCCCCGGCGTTGTCCGCTTTCTGGGCAACGGTGCTATTGATTTTTATCGTGATCACCCAGCGGCCGTTAAAAGGCATTTTTCGCAAGATAAAGGGGGATGAATTTTCTTTCAAAAGCGGATTTAATGACCTGATTAACGGCATGGTCTCCGGCGCCCGCAACATGATCGGTATCGGTGTGGCCACCTCCGCGGCCGGCATCGTCGTCGGTACCGTGACCCTGACCGGCATCGGCCTGGTCATGACCGAATTCGTGGAGTTCATCTCCGGCGGCAACCTGATGCTGATCCTGTTCTTCACCGCCATTATCAGCCTGATCCTGGGGATGGGGCTGCCCACCACCGCCAACTACATCGTGGTCTCCACCCTGATGGCGCCGGTAATTGTGGATCTGGGCGCCCAAAACGGTTTGATCGTTCCCTTGATTGCCGTGCATCTGTTTGTCTTCTATTTTGGCATACTGGCGGATGACACCCCGCCTGTGGGGTTGGCCGCCTTTGCCGCGGCCGGCATATCCGGGGGCGACCCCATCCGTACCGGTATCCAGGGGTTTACCTATGACATTCGTACGGCGGTGTTGCCGTTTATGTTCATCTTCAACACCCAGCTGCTGATTATCGGTGTGGCCAACTGGGCTCACCTGATTATCGTGATTGTGGCTGCCGTGATCGCCATGCTGGCCTTTGCCGCTGGTACTCAGGGGTATTTCATTACCAAAAGCCGCATCTGGGAAACCGTGGCGCTTTTACTCGTGGCCTTTACCCTGTTTCGTCCCGGGTTCTGGTGGGACATGGCCTTTCCGCCGCTTACCCAGGAACCGGCCGCCAAACTGGAACAGATGGTTGAGGAAATGGAGCCCGGCGCCCAGTTGAGGATCATGTTCAAAGGCGAAAAAATGGACGGGACTGAATTCACCAAGACGGTGATGCTGCCCGTGGGTGACGAAAAAACCGGTGTCGAGAGATTGACCGCCATTGGACTTGAAACGCGCAATGAAGACGGTAAAATACTGATCGACAATGTGGTCTTTTCCAGCGCGGCTGAAAAGGCCGGCATGGATTTCGACCAGGAGCTGTTGAATATCCAGGTACCCGCCAAACGGATGCCGCCACAGCTCATGTTTATTCCGGCCCTGGCTTTGTATGCCCTGGTCTGGTTCATGCAGCGCGGCCGCAAAAAAAGGCTGGAAACCGTTGCCGCCACTTGATTTTTTTGATCGTGTGCGCAGGGATGCAGCAGCATAAAGCATTCGGAATTCGGTACACGGTTTGGCAGGGATGAATCCCTGCGCTACAAAGCAGTCAGCTGAATGCCATGTAGTTCAGGGCTTCAGCCCTGCTGAAGCTTGATCAATGCTACCTTACGGAGAATAATGCTATGTTTAAAAAAATTCTGGTCCCTATCGATGTGGATTATCCGAAAACGGCGGCGGCCGTGTACCGAAAAGCCGCCGAGATTGCAAAATGGAGCAATGCTGAAATTCGGCTGGTGAGTGTCATGCCGGGATTCAGCATGCCCATCGTGGCCTCCTATGTCTCCGACGAAATACGTGAACAAGCCAAAAAACGTCTGCAGGAATCCTTGGAAAATTTTATCCGTGATAATTGCGACCCCGGCGTGAGCTATCGGGTGAGAACCGGCAAGCACTGGGAAAAAGTCATCAAAACCGCGGACAACTGGGGGGCTGATCTGATCATTACCTATCACAACCGCCACCGTGATATGAATGAAATGTTCAGCAGCGCCTGTATCTGGCGCGTTTCCGACAAAGCCAATTGTTCCGTGCTGCGGCTGCGAAACGTGCTGACATAAATTTTCGTGCCCATGTGCGCACAACAAAGCATGGAACATAGGCCTTTGATGGCTGCAAACCTCGGGGAGGTGACCATGACCGCTATAAAGCCAACATACCTACTTCGAACTGCTTCATTTTTCAGGCGACTGATGATCATCTGGTTGCTTTTATCTGTCGGCGCAGGCTTGTTCCCTTTTTGCGTCCATGCCTTCGACATTCATCTGGGCACGGGAGAGCCCGGTACATTTTCTCATTTCACCGGCCGGATGCTCTGTCGGGTGATCAACAGCCACACGGGTGACTTGAACTGTCAAGCAGTGCCGGCACCCGACGATGTGCACAATCTCACCAACCTCCAGGGCGGATCCCTGGATATCGGCCTGGTCGATTCACGCATGCTGTTCGATGCAGTCAATAAAAGCGGTCACTTCGAATTCCTCGATATCAGTTACAAAAATCTACGTATGCTTGCCCCGATGTATGACATTCCCATAACACTGGTCGTCCGCAAAGATGCGGGAATCACTTCCCTGGGGGACCTTAAGGAAAAACGGATAAATGCCGGCGCACCGCGATCGCTTCAATACCTGGCAATGGATACGATCATGAAAGCCAAAAACTGGTCGAAAAATGATTTTAGTCTCTTCGGGGAACTCCCCCCGTCCCAGTCACAGGATACCATGGCATTCTGCCACGGCACCATGCAGGCCATGGTGCACATCGGCGTGCACCCGGATTCGTCTTTGCAGCAGTTGTTCAAGCTTTGCCAGGCCGATCTGGTGAACATGGATGACAGCGATATTGAAAATGTGGTCAACGATCACCCTGCCTTTTGGAAAATCAGCATCGCCGCCGATACATATCCATCTCTTCCCGAGGAAGCGATAACTTTCGGGACCCGGGCCATGCTGGTCGCCTCGGAAGATCTCGATGAAGAAACGGTCTATAAGATCATCGATGCAATTAACGGCAGTAAAAAACGTCTGACAGGCGCCCATCCATCATTATCATTGTTTTCCCTGGATACGGCCAAAAAGAGTATGGCCGGGCTTAAGCAGCATCCAGGGGCTATAAAATACTTCTCGGAACATTAGGCGGATTCATCTTGCGTTTTGCGGAAGAGTTTAGACTGGCGCTGTTTTTTTGCGTGGCCCTCCTGACGCTGACAGGGGCAGGCAAGCCCGCAATGTCGCAACCAACCAAAGCCGCCGACACACAAGTGGTCGTACTGGTCAACCAAGTCTCTCCCTTTGTTATCAAGGAACAGGGCCGGTTGTCCGGCTTCAGTATCGATCTGTGGCGTGAACTGGCTAGTCGGGCCGGCTTTACCACCACCTACCGATTTGTAGACAGCCTTGTCGAATTGCTTGACGGCATTGAAAACGACAGTGCGGACGCGGCCATATCAGCCGTTAACATTACCGCAAGCCGTGAAGCCAAGATGGATTTTTCCCACTCCTATTTTCACTCCGGACTTCAAGTGCTTGTGCGAAGTGCGGAAGCCGGTATTGCAACTCAGGTATGGACGACAATTGTATCTATCCTGACATCGCGGAAATTTATGGCGGCCATTTTTTTTCTTTTCGCCATGCTGGTTATGGCGGCTCATGTCATCTGGCTGCTTGAAAGGCGGCGCAACAGACACTTTGCAAAAAACTACTGGCCCGGTGTGTGGGACGCCTTCTGGTGGTCCCTGGTGACGGTTACCACTGTCGGCTATGGCGACAAGATTCTACGCACACATCCGGGCCGCGCCTTTGCCGTTCTCTGGATCATCTTTGGTTATCTCGGCTTTGTCTGGTTCACCGCCATCGTCTCCAGTACCGTCACCGTCTCCCGGCTGACAAGCAACATTACCGGGCCTGGCGCGCTTGCCGGACACAGGGTCGGCACCGTACGCCGTTCAACCAGTGCGGTATGGCTCTCCAAAAACGTGCCCGGCGCCCGTATTTTGCTGTACAATGTAATTGACAAGGCGTTTGATGATCTCATAAACGGTGAGATAGATGCGGTTGTCTATGATGCGCCGTCAGTGCTTTATTTTTCATCCCACAGAGGCAAATCCCTTACGCGCCCCGCAGGCCCGATATTTCACAAAGAGGAATACGGCATTGCCATACCCGGAGGCTCACCGCTTCGGGAAAAAATAAATCAGGCCCTGCTCGCGCTTTTCGAGGACGGAACATATAACAGATTGTACCAGAAATGGTTCGAATCGGTCTCGCTGGATTAGAGTATTTCCATTTACATACCGATCCCGGCAATCATCTTACCGCAGGCCGGGCACATCCCGTTTTCGACGGCATACGAATGGATGGAGAACCCCCACCGTTCAATGAGCAGCTTGCCGCAGCCAGAGCAAAATGTGCTCTCCGCCGCCTCGCCGGGCACATTGCCGGTGTAAACATACCTAAGCCCCGCCGATAGCCCGATCTCTCTTGCTTCTCTCAGGATGCCGACCGGTGTAACCGGCCGGTCCATGAGCTTATAGGTGGGGTGAAAACGACTGATGTGCCAGGGCGTCTCCGGTCCCAGCGCTTCCACCAAAAACGACGCCAGCGACGCGAGTTCATCCCTACCGTCATTCAAACCCGGAATGATCAGCGTGGTTACCTCCACGAATACCCCCTGCGACTTCATCTTCACCAGGGTCTCCTTGACCGGTTCCAGCCTGGCCCCGCAAAAGGTTTTATAAAATGCGTCGTCAAATGATTTCAGATCGACATTGGCGGCATCCAGATAGGGGGCGACCGTCTCGAGAGCCTCGGCGCTCATGTATCCGTTGGTCACGAAAACATTTAAAATGCCGTTTGCATGGGCCAGCTTTGCGGTTTCATAGGCAAACTCATAGAATACCGTGGGCTCGGTGTAGGTATAGGCAATGGTTTTGCAGTTTCCTGCAACCGCGGCCTGGACGACCTCCTCCGGGGAGACCGGGTCCCCCACCACACGGCCGTCCTGCTCACAAGGCATCTGGGCGATGTCCGCATTCTGGCAGAAGCGGCAGCGAAAATTGCACCCCACGGTGGCAACCGAGTAGGAGAGGCTGCCGGGGTAAACATGGAACAGCGGCTTTTTTTCTATGGGGTCGACATTCCGGGCAATCAGTTTCCCGTAGACATTCGTGTACAGGGCCCCTTCCCTATTTTCCCGTACATGGCAAACCCCCCGCCTGCCTGGCTTGATCAAACACCGATGGCTGCACAGCATGCAGCGAACGTTTCCCTGTTCCAGTTTTTCATACAGATAGGCTTCCATCAGGACATGGCTCCGTGATTGGCATGGTGGCGCACGGTCAGGGGTCTGGTTTTAAAGCGCGGCACCAGCGTGACCACAATACCGGCAAAGGCGCCAAAGGGGAAGTGCTGCACAATACGGGAAGACTCGAATTTCATGGCGGTCTCTCCAGGCCTGGTGGGAAGCTGGCTCACCGTGCGCCATGAAACAGGGATATCCGGCCCCAGTAGGGTGCGGAACATTTGTTTGACTTCCCAGACACTGAAAAACCGGGCACGGTTGTAGATGGTATGCGAAAATATGCCCTTTAGCCGTCGCTGAACCCCTTTGAGAGCATAGCGATTCAATACCCCGACAAAAATCCGGTCCTTGGCGACCCGGCAGGCCTCTTCCAGGGCCTTGGCAGGATCATCCACAAATTCCAGACTGGTCACCAGGCTGGCGTGATTGAATGAATTGTCTTCAAAGGGCAGGTCCTCGGCAAAACCACGGTAAAGTTCCACCCGGCTGCCTAAATTGCGCGTGGTGGCATCCAGCATGTAAGGGGAGGCATCTATACCCGTCACCTGGAGTCCCAGATCGAGAAAAGGGGACAGGCTGGAACCGGTTCCGCACCCGATATCCAACAGGGTTTCCCCTCTGATCGGTTTCAACATGTCGGTCATGAGCCGTTTTTCGAGCCTGGCGGTTCCTTTGTTTCGGGAATTCTTTACCCACCGCTCAAAGGCCACGGCATCATTGAAGTCGAATACATACCCCATAAATTTTCATACCCAAATAAAATCGTGTACCACGATTTTATATAACGCGACTGCGTCGCTATCCTTAATTCGGAAAACAATGATAGAGAATTATAGTTTGATTTTCAAGCGCGAAAATATCGTAGATTATTCATAATACCTTGATGCTCTTGCGTCCACAACCAAGCATGAAACATCACCGCGATAAAACTATTCGTATTTTCAATTATATTAAAAGTATGCAAATTTATGAAAGCAAGTTCCTTTATATTACTCCGGTGGTTAAATACCCCACGGTTGTCATTCCCGCGGAGGCGGGACACGAAGTGAAGCCTTGGCGCTATCCAGAAAGACACTGGATGCCGGATCAAGTCCGGCATGACGGAGTTGGGATGGTCATTTGGTTGAATACAAATAAAGATAAAATTTTTGGAGGAAAGAATTGACCGCCATGCCCGTTTTGTATAAAAGTAATTTTCGCTGCGCAAAAATTACACTAGGAGGACTAACTATTGAGATATATAACCCCATTGTTGATAATTGTCGCTGTAATGTTTTCACTGGTCATATCGACCAATGGTCTGGCTGCGACAGTAGGCGTCGAAGCCACCACGTTGAAACAGCTATCCACCGGTAAACCGCCGCTCGACGTGGAAACCTCCACAGACGGCAAACTGATGTTCGTGCTTGTTCCCGGTGAAGTGCTCATCTATTCCAATTTGGGTGACCATCCCATCAATCGCATCCCTGTAAACCCTCATTTCAACCGCATGACGTTTGCCGAAAAGCTGGATCTGCTGATCTTGAGCAGTAATTCCAATAAAAAGGTCGACATGGTGCGTATCGATCTGATCAGCGACATCAGCACTGAAGGTTCCCCTTACAAGGGAAAAGCCGATGCAGCGGTTACCATTGCCGTGTTCGACGATTACCAGTGACCCTACTGCGCTCGTCTCGAGCCGCTATTCCAGCAGTTGCTGGAAAAATACCCCAACGACCTCAAGCTGGTTATCAAACATTTCCCCCTGCCCAGCCACAAATTCGCCAGGCCGGCGTCCAAGGCGGCCCTGGCTGCGCATAAACAGGGTAAATTCTGGGAATTCCACGCAAAACTTTTTGAGAATTACAGGTCCCTGGATGCAAAAAAGATCGAGGAGATCGCCATTGAACTCGAGCTGGACATGGAAAAATTCGCTGCCGACCGGCAGTTGTCGGAAATAAACGCATTGATCGAAAGAGACATCAGGAACGGCAAGGCCATCGGTGTCCGGGGCACCCCCACCATATTTCTCAATGGAAAGCGGGTAAAAAACCGCAGCATGCAAGGCTTTCAACAGATGATCGAAGCGGAGCTTTCAAAGGCAAAATAAAATCGTGTTTCAAGATTTGATACCTGGATCTTGCACGGGTCGGAGGCTTTCATAGGCAAGGCGCCCAAGGGTGAAGTCGTAGTTTTTTACTTCGAATCCTTGGCAACGTAGCATATGAAAGCCTCCGGCCCGCCCCAAGGGTGTAATTTGATGCATAAAATAGGACTTTCAACCGCACATTCTGATAGCTTGATAAAAACGCATCAAATTTCATGCAAGATTATAGAAGTGCGGAGACACTGACTAGTTCAATGTCGGCATTGCGCCGGTCCCTGGCAAACCGGTTGATGGCCCGCGCAGTGGAAGAATCCGGGTGGCCGATGCCGACAGCCTGCCCGTTACGCAGAGCACACTGTTTGAGCCGGGTGAGTTCTGCCATCACGGCTGATTCCTCCCGCACGTTGTCCAGGAAAATGCGCCTGCTCAATGTAGGAATTCCGAATGATCTTGAGATGTCATGGGCCTTTGAGTGGCACGATGTCCAGGAATCTACAAAAAACAGCTTTTTCTGTTTGACGATCTTCAGGGCATCACCCACGTCATTGCCGCTTTCTGTAAACTTCGATCCCATGTGATTGTTGACACCCACGGCATGGGGGATGCTGCGGATGTTGTACTCCATGACCTCCGTAATCCGCGTTGGACCGTCGCCTACGTACAGAGCGCCTGGGCCCGGGTCCTGGGTTTTACTGAACGGTTCCATGGGCTGGTGCAGCATAACCTCGTACCCCACCCTGTGCATCTCCTCGGCCAGTTCACCGGAATAGGGCAAATGGGGCAGTATGGAAAAAGTCAGGGCAATGTCGATCTCCATGAATTCCCTGGCCAGCGTACGGCTCTGGCCGATGTCATCGATGATAAGGGCTATCTGGGGGCGCCGGGTCGCTCCCCAGAGGGAACCCATCCCGGCGGCCGAGACATCAGCAATACGACCACAGCCGGCCAGAAAACCGCCCAAAGCCAGCCCGCACTTCCAGATAAAGCGCCTGCGGTCCATGCCTGATTGTTTACGCATCTGCATTGCTTATTTGTACAACATAAAGGGTGGGTTTGTCAATAAAATCACAATATATTGACAGATGTGTACTATATCAAGTAACACATTCCTTAGATTCAGGGTATGAAATGAGCGTTCTTAATGGAGGACAATATGAATGACACCTTTCAAGTTCACCCGATTGGATGGATACGTAAAAAGGAAAGCGGCATCAACATAGAAATCGATCCCCAATACAAGGACGCCCTGCTGGGAATGGAAGGGTTTTCGCACATTCAAGTGCTTTACTGGTTCCACGAAAACGATGATTCCGAAAACAGGAGCATCCTGCAGGTAAGGCCGCGCAGGGACCCCAAGAACCCGCTCACCGGCGTTTTTGCCACCCATGCCCCGGTGCGTCCAAACCTGATCGCCGTTTCCACCTGTAAAATCGAATCCATCGACGGCACCATCATAAGGATTGACGACATCGATGCCCGTGACGGATCGCCGGTTGTGGATATTAAATGTTACGTCCCGGAAAAAAGAGCTTTCACCAATCTCAAGATGCCGGATTGGATAAACCGGGACTGACAGGACAAATCGAAAGGGTCACTCTGTCTGACGAGGATCACATTTACTTACCCTATGAAAACCTGATTGAAAAATGCAACCTGCAGGAATGATAATAGAATCCATCCGTGGTATCGTAGATCGCGTCACATACCACAATCCAGATAACGGATGGTCAGTTCTTCGTGTTTTACCCTTCAATAATCCCAACCAGAAGGAAACAGTTACTGTTCACCAGACCAAGGTATTTGCTGGTGCCACGATGGAATTCCATGGGGCATGGACCGTACATCCAAAATTTGGACGCCAATTCAAGGCCACCAAAGCGATTGAAAGAAAACCCGCGACTACAGCTGCATTGGAAAAATATCTTGGATCAGGGCTTATCAAAGGAGTTGGTCCAAAGACTGCGAAGAAGATTGTAAAGTATTTTGGGAGTGAAACGCTTGAGATATTTGAAAATGAAATCGAAAGACTCACCGAGATCAGGGGCATCGCTAATAAGAAACTGACTACAATCAAAGATGCCTGGATTGAGCATCGTGCAATCAGAAAAGTGATGATGTTCTTGCAATCTCATGGCATTAGCACCCTTTTTGCCGTACGCATTTATAAAGAGTATGGTGACAATGCTATCGAATATGTCAATCAAGACCCATACCGTTTGGCACAGGATTTTTTCGGCATAGGTTTCTTTTCTGCGGATAAAGTAGCACTGAGCATCGGTCTCGAAAGAAACAGTCCTCAAAGGATCAGAGCCGGTATAAACCACGTCCTGGCCGCCAGTAGGGAATTCGGTCACTGCTACCTGACAGAATCGCAAATAACGGCACAGGTGAATGAACTTTTGGAATTGAAACTTGATGACCGAATGTCTGATTACCTTGGTCAAATGAAGAAAGATAAGCTTTTGATGGTACGTGAACTCACAGGCATAGAGGGAGAAAGCGTATCCTGTTTTTATTCTAAGTCACTTTTTTTTGATGAACTATACGTTGCGAAGAGAATTTCTAATACAAAGAAGCCACTAATCATTGATAATGAAAGAGTTGAAACCTGGATCGATCGGTACTGCGCAACAAAAAAATTTTCCCTAAGCGATGAACAAAGTGATGCTGTCAAGGGAATAGTGTGTGAAATGTTTTCTGTACTGACCGGAGGCCCCGGATGCGGAAAAACAACCATTACTCTCGTGCTCGTCCATTTACTTCAGGCGATGAAGCGGAAAGTCTTGCTTGCCGCCCCAACCGGTCGTGCCGCTCAGCGTATGATGGATGTCATCGGAAAAGAATCTAAAACAATCCATCGTCTGTTAGAGTGGCAAATTGGTAAATTCAAGAAGAATGAAGAAAATCCACTTGATGTTGACTTCATCATCATTGATGAATGCTCTATGCTTGATATCAACCTGACCGCTTCATTACTAAAAGCGATACCTCTGGAAAGCCAAATCTTATTTATTGGTGATGCTGACCAATTGCCTTCTGTTGGAGCCGGCAATGTACTTCGGGATATTATAGCCTCTGGAACAGTTTCTTGTTTCGAACTAAAAAAGATTTTCCGACAGGCTCAGGAATCTCTCATTATCCAGTTTGCTCATCAAATTAACACTGGCAATATTCCGTACATTGATTCACCGTTTAAAAAACCTGAAATATGGCAGATAAAAACTGATTGTCTTTTGATAGATTCAGATGAGGCAACCCAAGAGCAACTAAATTTTATTGCCAGGGTTAAAAGATTTTATGATTCTCAAACAACTCGTTTGACCAATGCAAACAAATCAGAACCTCCCAACTTGTACGAGTTCAGAATTGATGAACCTATCGCCCCCTACGAAACAGAATTAACTATTCCCAAAAAATTTCAGCATGTCGACCTTGAAAAGGTATTCAATGCAAGAGGTAAAGTTGATGAATTATTATCGATAATGAATAAAGTGCATCCGTGGTCGTCGTTGCATTATGGTCTATCGGCATTCGATGTGGTCAAGAAACTTTATCTGGAATGGATTCCAAAATATTTTGGGAAAAAAATAGAGATCCAGATTCTTTCACCCATGATAAGAGGTAGCCTGGGTACGCTTAGCTTGAATAAAATGATCCAAGAGTCAGCAAATCCCGCTCAGAAAAGAAAAGGTCAATTAAGTGTCGGCGAAAGAATCTTCAGGGTCGGTGATAGAGTAATTCACCGCCGAAACAATTATGATCTTAACGTTTTCAATGGTGATATCGGAACCATCCGAGAAATTAATACTGAGGAATTGACATTATCGGTTTCATTCTTTCCTGATGGTCGGATAGTGGAATACACGCGAGATACTATCCCGGAGTTGGATCTGGCCTACGCCATTACAATTCACAAATCACAGGGGAGCGAGTTTGAAGCGGTTATTATTCCGGTCCTGACGCAACACTTCAAAATGTTATTTCGAAATCTAATTTACACGGGGTTAACGAGAGCGAAAAATATCGCCGTCTTGGTGGGAACTCGCAGAGCCTTGGCTTTGGCTGTTAAAAATAAAGATACAAGTGAGCGGCAAACCTTATTAAAAGAGCTTTTAAAAGGACATATAACACTTTAATAACAAATAGTTAATTGAATCTTGGTTATTGATTATTAAAAAGGCGGATTGACACCCGCGAGATTTTTCTCTATTCTGCACGACAGACGTTTGGATCTTCAACCGCATAGTTTTAACATCTCTTAAATTAGAAATTAAGGAACCAGAATGGAATACACCCTTTCCACGGAGCAGGAAATTCTAAGAGACTCGGTGAGGAGTTTTGCCGAAAACGAAATTAAACCGGTGGCCCGCGAACTCGACAAACAGGAGACGTTTTCCAATGAGACCATGCAGAAAATGGCCGAACTGGGCCTTTTCGGCATTTTTGTCTCCGAGGCATACGGGGGCCAGGAAATGGATTACGTTTCCTACATCATCGCCACCGAAGAGATCGCCCGGGTGGACGGCTCCCACGCGGCCACGGTTGCAGCCGGCAACTCCCTCGGCATAGGGCCGCTGTACTACTTCGGCAGTGAGGAGCAAAAAAAGAAATACCTGCCCAAACTCTGCAGCGGGGAGGCCCTGTGGGGATTCGGCCTGACCGAAGCCAATGCCGGGTCCGATGCCGCCAACAGCAGCACCAATGCTATCCTGGACGGTGACGAATGGGTTATCAACGGCAGCAAGATCTTCATCACCAACGCTTCCACCGACATTTCAGCGGGTGTCACCGTGCTCTGTAAAACAGGCACCCGTGAGGACGGCAAGCCCGAACTGTCGTGCATCCTGGTGGAGACCGACACCCCCGGATATACCGCCCGGGTAATGCACGACAAGATGATGTGGCGGGCGTCCAATACCAGTGAGCTGTTTTTCGAAGAGTGCCGGGTCCCCAAAGAAAATCTGCTGGGAACCCAGGGCCACGGCTTTCACCAGATGATGCAGACCCTAGACGGGGGAAGGCTTTCCATCGGCGCCATGGGGCTGGGGGGCGCCCAGGGGTGTTTTGACATGGCCCTTAAGTACAGCAACGAGAGGGAGCAGTTCGGACGTCCCATTGCCAACTTCCAGGCCAATGCCTTCAAGCTGGCTGACATGGCCATGGAAATAGAATGCGCCCGGCTGCTGCTTTACAAAGCCTGCTGGCTACGCGACAACGACATGCCCTTTTCCAAGGAAGCAGCCATGGCCAAACTTTACTGCTCTGAAACGATGTACCGCTGTGCCAACCATTCCGTCCAGATTCACGGCGGCTACGGTCTCATGCGTGAATACGACGTGGAACGCTTTTACCGCGACCAGAAACTGCTGGATATCGGCGAAGGCACCTCTGAAGTGCAGCGCATCGTCATTTCCAGGCATATAGGGGCAAAATGCCTATAACCTGAATCTGCATGAAATTTGACGATATTTTAGCAAAATGGATAGTAGTCTTTCAAAATTTCGTGTTTTCGTGATAAGGTCTTAACCTAAAACCGTAAAATGAATAAATATCATCAAAATCTATTTTTATATCCTCGGTGTAATGCTTTAAGGAGAACGCGACATGGAAAACAATGACCGCAAACCGCCCATCAATGTGGATTATTTCGAAGATCTGACCGGTGAGATTGCCAAGTCCGGAGAAGACCCGGTCGAAAGCGTCGGCGAACGGCTGAACGTGTTGAGGAAGGAGAAAGGCCTCTCCCTGGCAGAACTGTCAAAGCTGACCGGGTTTGACGTCGATTTTCTAGAAGACATCGAATTGAACAGGGTTCAGCCCCAGTTGGGGACCTCCATCCGGCTCTCCAAGGCCCTGGACAGCGCCTTCGGGCGCATCGTTTCCGGCCAGGGGAACCGTCTCTACTCCGTGACCCGCAAGGACGAAAAGGTCCAGATCAGCCGCTCGACCTCCAAAAAGGGCCAGAAGGAAGTCTACACCTACATGAGCCTGGCGCCGGACGTCAAGGGCCGCCACATGGAAGCTTTGATCGTCGAACTCAAAGAGAATCCGGACGAGGAGATGTCGGTCCATGCGGGCGAGGAATTCATCCATGTCCTCAATGGTGTGGTCAGACTCAAAATCGGCGCGGATACGTTTGATTTGGAGCCAGGGGACAGCGTGTACTACCTCTCCACGACCCCCCATATCATTGCCGCCAAGCAAGGTGAAGCCACTATTCTGGCGGTGCTTTACGACAAATAAAAGAATGCGCCGCCCTTCATAGAGGACGGCGCATTCTTTTATTCTACGCGACTTCGTCGCTATTACATCAATATTTAAAAGCGGTTGCCAAACTTTTCTTCAAACCTTGGCTGACTGCCTTGCCCAAGAAACAACAGGGCTGAAGCCCTGGGCTACATCGACAACAACCAGTCAAGCATATATGCTCAAGGTAATGCTTTGACATGTAGTGCAGGGATTTATCCCTGCCCATGCCGCTCCTTCAGGTACCAGTGCTTTCATAATTATGAAATAGGGTGCCCCCCATGGAAATTGGGCGTTGATTATTGGATATTCTTATTTTGCGCGACCCGTAATCAGCAGTAAGCCATAGGCTGCCAACCCGCCGATAAAAAATGCCAAAAGGTCATACACGTCAAAGGTCCCGTTCAGAAAATAGGCCCGGGTATTTTCCAAAAAGGGCATGTATTCAAAAAAATCCGGGGTCAATTTCACGGCCAGGGTTTTGTATTTCTGGCCCAGTTCAAAACAGCAATTCACCAGCAGCCAGAAAATGCATATGACCAGGTATCTTCCCCTGCCTGACCTGAAAAAAGCCCCGGTAATCAGGCTGAAGGAGAGCACGTGAAAGAAGGCCGGCAGTCGCAGTCCCAAGGCTCCCAGCAGAGGCGTACCCCCATCGAACATCTTCAAATGGATGCCGAAAAAGCGTGTGAAATAAACCTGGTCCGGCGACCGGTCGATGACATACACCAGGGACCCCAAGAGGAGCAGAAAAATGCCTGCCAGAAGCTGGGTTCTGCTGTGGATGACTACGGATTCCTTACTCGATGACATGACAAACAAGTAGCAAAATTATCACAGTTTTGCACTCTAATTATAAATACATAAAATCGTGGAACACGATTTTATTTTGACAAGCCATCATTTCTATTGTAGCATTATTGCATTATTTAGATTGCTCCCACGCATCGTTTTCTTATTACTTTTCAACCCAAGGAGGTCTGCCGATGATTATTCAAAGAGCCGGAGTTCTCAAATTTTTGCGCTATTTAGGCATATTCTGCGCCATCACCATGGGTTTTTTCAGCATCGTGGCTACCAGCGAGGAAGATGCCAAGGATGCATTAGGCGTTGAAATTCCCTTTGAAGGGGATGCGGAAATTGAACTTGATCCAGTAACAGTAGAGAAAGCCGATGAAGTAGCTCCTACTGAAGGAGACCCCGACTGCCCCGACGTTACCGTACAGCAGGTCCTCGATGATGCGTTAGCCGGGTTGATAGATGGTGTTACTGTGACCGGGGATGACGTGGACACCATCACCCTGAATTATGCGAGCAGCAACTATACGGTCGCCTGGTCAGGTGCCGGAGCCGTAACCGATATTACTTGCTGGCTGACAATCACCGGACTTACAACGCCGGCCCAGTCGATCGAACTCGATCATACCGTACTTCAAAATTCCACAGGATCTGTCCACCTTGATGCTGATGAATTGGCGGTCATCAACTTTTATCTACAAAACCGTACCGAACAGTTCGAGTATTGCTACACATGTACCAGTACTGCGGGTATCGATGACTACACAGCCGAATTTACACTGGAAATCGGAGTAACCGTCGAAGGAGAATATTAATATAAGCCAATGGGGTCCTAAAACCCCACTCTAATCAACAAAAAAAGGCACGTGAATGGCTAAATCAACCATTTACGTGCCTTTTATTTTCTCTTATTTGGTAAAAAGGCTATACCCCTTCTTCGAATACACTCCCCGCCTGCCGGCGTTCGATGCCTTCCAAAGCAAAATAGCCGAAATAAGACGGGTCGTGAGCCTTGCGGCGCTCTTCTCCCTGATATTCGCCCCCTCTGGACTTCCGCCTTTCAATGCCTTCCAGGGCAAAATAGCCGAAATAGGTGGGGTCGTTTTCCTTCCTGCGTTCCTTGCCGCTGTAGGGACCCTGGGCGGCTTTTGTATGATTCAATTTGAATTTTTTCCAATTTGTCGCTTCCATGATTAACTCCTCCAATTGCCA
The DNA here is from genome assembly GCA_039714495.1 of Thermodesulfobacteriota bacterium. Classification (GTDB taxonomy): domain Bacteria; phylum Desulfobacterota; class Desulfobacteria; order Desulfobacterales; family B30-G6; genus JAJDNW01. The sequence continues at coordinate 2,733 of JBDLJD010000067.1, read as the reverse complement.
TGAAACTCCCGGTGCTGACATAAGGGAGCCCTTCACGGCAGTAAACTGAATTACAATGTAAAAGAAACCGCCGCAGGCGGCTTGAGAGCGAAATGAGCAGTATCCATTTCGCGTTAAAAACCGCGGGGGGCAAACTCCTGCACCCCATAGAAATCATGGCCTCACTCACTCCCCGATTTGACGACCGGGGTTCTATGACCGCGGTTTTAATAGGTGCATTCCATGCCCGAACGGCCTGGAATGTTAATACCCATTATTACAAGCATCGTGCCAAATAAGCCGAACTGTCTTTAACTAATTGTTATTTATATTTATTTTATCTTTTTCTATTTGACAGACAGATGACTGAAAAGCCCATACAGTGGACATTCCATGTATATTGTGTTTACATTACATGCATAAAATTTGCTGTGCAGCTTTCATTAACCTTGTAACTAAATAACCAAACCCGTCATGCCGGACTTGATAAGCTTGCGCGGGAATGACAGCGTTAGGGTATTTAATCGCTAGAACAATAACTTCTTTGTGTCCTTTGTGCCTTTGTGGTTATGAACAATAACAAAAAGCTAAGCCCTGACCTGCGGGAATTCTTCTCCCTTGTCAAGGGCGCCATTCAACTCAACCCGTTCGATGCGGAGCGGATCGCGTTCGACCTGAAGCTTTCAGGCCTTTCCAGAGACGCCACCCGCAAAGAACAGATTGAAAAGGTTGTTCACGAGGTGGGGGAACGCCTTGCCCGACTAGAGGCGGACGGGCGGGTCAATGTCCGCAGCTATTCAGGAAAAGACCGGCAGCTGGTACAGGCGGCCGTGCTGTTCCACTACTTTTACCTTTTCCGGGAAAAATTCGATCAGTTCATCCTGGACCAGATGGAGGCCGGCGACAATTCCCTGAAAGTACCTTTTGCCCAGGAGGCACTCTCCTTTCTGCGGAAAAAAGGGCTCAACACGGAAGAATCCTGCCGCTACTTTGCCCTGAGCTACCAGCTGCGCCGGGCCTACTTTTTCATCAACCGGCGCCTGGTGGGGCGCAGCCCGGCCATGACCAAACTGCGCTTCAACCTGTGGAACAATGTCTTCACCCACAACATCGACCTTTACGAACGCTACCTCATAAGCCGCATGGAGGATTTTTCCACGCTTTTTCTGGGGGAGACCGGCACTGGCAAAGGTATAGCCGCCATGGCCCTAGGGTGTTCGGGCTTCATCCCCTTCAACGAAAAGAAAAGAAGCTTTCTGGAAAGCTTCACCCGCTCCTTTGTGTCCATCAACCTGTCCCAGTATCCGGACACACTGATCGAGTCTGAACTATTCGGCCACAAGAAGGGCGCCTTTACCGGTGCGGTCAAGGACCACGTGGGCGTATTCGGCAGGTGCAGCCCCTATGGCGCCATCCTCCTGGATGAAATCGGAGAGGTCAAATCCCCTTTGCAGATAAAGCTTTTGCAGGTGCTGCAGGAAAGGGTGTTCATACCTGTAGGCAGCCACCGTACAAGCCGCTTTCAGGGCAGGGTCATCGCCGCCACCAACACGCCCATCAAGGCTTTGAGGTCACGGAAAGGCTTCAGGGATGATTTCTTTTACCGCCTGAGCTCAGACATCATCACGGTCCCGCCCCTGAAAACGCGCATACAGGAAGACCCGCATGAACTGCATGACCTTTTATCCTTTACCATCCAAAAAATGATCGGTGTCCCCTCCTCTGAAATGATTCACATGGTAAAAGAGGTCATCGACACCCGCCTGGGGTCTGAATATGACTGGCCGGGCAATGTCAGGGAGCTGGAGCAGTGTGTGCGGCGCGTCATTCTGAGCCGTGAATATGAAGGTGATCCGGCCATGCCGGGCGCGAATGATCTTGCCGGCCGCCTGAAACAGGGGATCGAGACAGGCGAATTGGATGCCCAGCAGCTTCTGGGAGGCTACTGTTCCATGCTGTACCGGCGCTTTGGAACGTTCGAGGAGGTTGCCCGGCGCACAAATCTGGACAGACGCACCGTAAAAAAATACATCAATGAGTGGGCACATGATTCAGATCAGGAATCTGCATAAGACCTACAAAATGGGGAAAAATGTCCTGCATGTTCTCAAGGGCATCGATCTGTCCATTGACCAGGGTGAGATGGTCTCCATCATGGGATCGTCCGGATCGGGCAAATCAACCCTGCTCAACGTCATCGGCCTCCTGGATGCATACGACGACGGCGAGTACTTCCTGAACGAAGCCCTCATCAAAAACCTGAGCGAAAGCCGGTCTGCCCATCTGCGCAACCGTTTTTTCGGCTTTGTCTTTCAGGCATTTAACCTCATCTCTTTTAAAAACGCCCTGGAAAATGTGGCGCTGCCCCTCTACTATCAAAATATCAGCCGAAAAAAGCGCAACCGGATTGCCCTGGAATACATGGAAAAAATGGGGATGCGCGACTGGGCCGGGCACATGCCCAGCGAATTGTCCGGCGGCCAGCAGCAGCGGGTGGCCATTGCCCGGGCCATGATATCCCAGCCTAAAGTCATATTGGCGGATGAGCCCACCGGAGCCCTGGACACGGAAACTTCTTATGAGATGATCGATCTGTTTCAGCAGATAAATGCCAACGGCGTTACCGTAATTATCGTAACCCATGAGCACGATATCGCCGCCCGGACCGGACGGACTATCAACCTGAAAGACGGTATGATTCTAAGCCAAGGCTGAATATACGTGCTTTGCACGTTATTCAGCCTTGGCCGTAAT
>JBDLJD010000066.1:0-23099 GCA_039714495.1 Thermodesulfobacteriota bacterium | reverse complement strand
TGGTAGATCATTTTATTCAGAAAAAATCCCAGGAGCTGTCCATATACCCGGTACCCGATCTGGACACCAAAGCCATCGACAAACTGATGCGCTATGACTGGCCCGGCAACGTTCGCGAATTGGAAAATATCGTGGAACGGGAGTTGATTCTCAGCCGTGAAGGCCCGCTGACCTTCACGGACTTCGATCGCCGCATGCCCCAGCCCCAAAACAAGCTTGCGAGCTTTCCTTCTGAAAAGGAGGCACTGGTGCCGTTGAACGAAGTCATTGTGGATCACATTTACAGCGTCCTCAACAAAACCGACGGCCGCATCAACGGGCCCAACGGGGCTGCTAAAATCCTGGATATGCATCCCAACACCCTCAGGAACCGGATGATAAAGCTGGGGATCCCGTTTGGAAAGGGACGCTTTGGAATCGGCTAAACCAATATGTATGTCAATCTCTTCAACCTGATTCTGAACATTTTCCGGATGTGAAGATACACGTACGTTAGCGCGTTGAGATTCATTTCTCTTTCCACACCGGGCTCCGTTTGCTCAGAAAAGCGTCGATCCCCTCCTTGGCATCTTCCGTGGCGCACAGACGCGCAAAAGCTTCGTTCATATACTCGAAAGCGCTGTGATAACCGAGATCCGCCGCGCTGTAGAAAGCCTTTTTGGCAATCTGCAGCGCGACAGGGCTTTTCTGCGCCAGCGCTGTGGCCCACTTGCGTGTTTCTGTTTCCAGGTCGGCGTCAGGGATCACCCGGTTGACCAGGCCCATGTCCAGTGCTTCTCCGGCGGAGACCAAGTCGCCGAACAACAAAAGTTCGAGGGCTCTTTTTCTCCCCACGGACCGGGAGACGGGGATCACCGGGCCGACGCAGTTGAGCCCCACATTGATGGCGGTCAGCCCCAGGCGCGCATTTTCCCCGGCCGTGGCGAGATCGGCTGCCGCCGCCAAGCCGGCGCCGTTGGCCGCGGCAACGCCATGCACCTGGGCAATCACGGGCTTTTTCAAAGTACTGATGGTTACCAGCGGGTTTTCCATGCACTCGATCCACTCCCGGTACTCCATGACACTCTTACCGGCAAAATCGCCCACATCGATACCGGCGCAAAACGCCTTGCCCGCGCCTTTCACGATAATGACGCGCACCCGGCTGTCCGCGTCCAATTCCAAAAATGCCCGGTCGAGTTCCTTTGCCAGCGGGGCATTGAACGTGTTCAGGCTTTCCGGACGGTTGAGCGTAACTTCAGCCACAAAATCATCTCCGACTTCAATAATAACGCACTCATATCCCATGGTATCTCTCCTCGAAGTTTTGCTATGTTGGTTACCCCATAGTTGCAACGTTGGGGTTTATGTGACTAGGCGGTATATCCATTCTGTTCAAACCAGCTGACGGCTTCGCGAATACTTTCTTCAATATCCCGCTGCCCGAGCGACAGATCTCTTCGGGCTTTGGCGCAATCCCACCAGGAATAATGGCTGCCCACTCTTGCCCAGGAGGCGCTGGTGAGAGGAGCTTTGCGGGTAAAAAAGGAAAGTGTCTGGTAAGCGTATCCCGACGATACAGCCGCCCATTTGGGGATCCGGACAGCCGGCGATTTCCCTCTGCCGGCAACCCGGACAACCAGGTCGAAGAACTCCTTGACCCGCACGTTCCGGTTTCCAAGGATGTATTTTTCTCCCGGGGCACCCACTTGCATCGCCTGAATCATTGCCTGCGCGCAATCCGACACATCGACGACATTGAACCCGCCGTCGACATAAGCCGGTAGCTTACCCTTCAGAACGTTGAGGATAAGCTCTCCCGAAGGTGTGGGATTCCGGTCCAAAGTTCCGACAGGAACGGTTGGGTTGACGATGATAACCGGCAAGCCCTCCCCGGCAAACTGAAGGACAATCTGCTCGGCTCTGTATTTTGACATGTAGTAATGATCCCGGGTGGACATCAGGTTGAATCGCGCGGATTCACCGGCCGGTGTTTTGCCGTGAGCCCCCAGGGCCGCGGTTGAACTGCAGTAGACGATTCTTTCGACATCGGCTTCCCTGCAGACAGTCATGGTGTTGCGCGTCCCCTCTTCGTTGACCTGGTACATGCGGCCGGTATTCGCCAGCCAGATGGCATAGACTCCCGCAAGGTGGTAAACCCGGTTGCATCCCCTTATTGCCTTGCGAAGGGACCCGATGTCGGTGACATCGCCTACCACCTTTTCAACATGAAGTCGATCCAGATGTTCCGTGTCGCTGTATTTTCGAACCAGGCATTTGACTGACTCACCCTTCCCAAGGAGGTGATGCAACAGATGGGATCCGATAAACCCGGTGCCGCCGGTGATGAGAGTGGTCATGGATGCTTCCTTCAATTTTCATGCCCGGGTACTCAAAACGAAGCATGCAAACGGCATAAAGCATTTTGAATTCGGCATCGGGCATTCGGTTTGGCAGGGATAAATCCCTGCGCTACAGAGCTGACGGTCAAATGCCTTGTAGTCCAGGGCTTCAGCCCTGCTGAAACTTGATAATTGGACACTGGATATCGATTATTGAATATTCAATTCCGGCTTGTCCGCCTCAGGCGGGTTTATCCGGCTTGGGCCAAGTATTTCGCCAGGCGCTTGGCCAGGCTGATGATGGTCAACACCGTGGGTCGATCCAAAGACTCCGGAAATACGCTGGCATCGCACACATACAGTCCGTCGATTTCAGTCTGCAGGTCGCTGTTCAGCATCTCTCCGATGCGGACGGTTCCGCTGGGGTGAGTTCCGATAAAAGGCCGCATGAAAATGCTGGATGCATCCGCACCCGCCTCCTCGAGGATGCGCCGGCAGACATCATACGCATTGTTCAGGCGTTCACTGTCCCCTGCTGTCAAAGGTTTGCGTATTTTTCCGTCCGGATAAATGCCACCTGAAATATCATCTTTGAGTTTGATCATAATGCCCAGCAGGCGGTGCCATCTCAGCCATAGCAGAGCCGGGCCCAATCCTTTTTGGACGGCCGCCATAGGGTACAGCAAAAATGGGTCGGTCAGGGTGCTGAGCATGTAGCCGGCGTCTTCGTTCTCAAACGACCACGTCATGGGGGGATCATTTCCATTCCCAATCCATTTCGATCTTCCGTATACCATCACCGTCGTATCCATGGTCATTCCGATGCCCGCCTGGAGAAATCCTGACTTCTGCAATATACGAGGGGTGCCGATGCCACCGGCCGCAAGAACCACGGTGCCGGCCCGGGCGATAAATTTTCGGGGACCGATCCAGCCCTCGACACCTGCGACGTGCGAGCCTTCAATGCGCACCTGTTTGACCCTGGCGCTGGTTCTGAGGTCGGCACCGTTTTCAATGGCTTCATCGATCCACTCTGCAGCCGTCCATTTTGCTCCGCAACGGCATCCCAGCATGCATTTGGCCGTGCAGGAAAAGGATTTATCGCCATGACTGCATTGTTCGGGGTTCATGAACTTGGGTTGGGGAAACCAGTCATACCCGATGGCTCTAGCAGCCGCTGCAATTCGAGTGGATGCTGCTCCCCGCAAGTGTTCCGGGAGCGGCTTGATATCCAGTTCCCGAATGGTTTCCTGAGCCTCTTGTTCGATGTCTACGCCATAACAGGTTTTGAACCAGGAAGGTGGAAATGCCGAACACGCCGTAAACAGGTTGGTAGCGCCCCCCACCATGATGGGTGCAATGATGTTGAGGCCCTCCTCGGTGTAGAGCAGGGCCATGCGCTCCGAATATTTCAGGGCTCCCAGATAGGTCCCATAATAGAACTTGTCACGGTGGTCATATCCCCGCTCCAGTACGAGAACCTTTTTGCCGGACCTGGAAAGCTCTCGGGCAACAGTTGCCCCACCCGGACCGGAGCCCACCACGATAACATCCGCCTGGAGATGAAGTTTGCCGATCATAACTGAATCGTTTCCATTTTTAAAATTTTATGCAAGGCTGTTGGGAACGCATTATAATTGACAGATGATACTGCTGCTGTCAAATCGACAGAGTTGAAAGTGTTCCAGAACAAAACCGTTTCCCTGCCCGTTCTGTGTGCCTGGCAGTATTCCAGCACCGCTGCAAAGGTTTTGGCCGTATAGGTGGTCTCCAGGATGATGCCCTCCTTCTCTTGCATCAGCTTCAATGCTTTCCTGCCGGCTGGTGTGGGATGACCATACCCATCTCCCAGGTAGGCATCCAGGATGACGGGTGCTTTCATGTCAATCTCGGGTAGTTGGGCGTCCATTTGCTTGAGGAATCGATAGGTGTGCCGCATGATTTTTTTGACCGTGCCGGTGGTCGTGGCCGGAAACGGTCCGATGCGCGCATGGATCACCCGTACCCCGATCACGGAAATGGCCAGGCCGGAAAGGAGCATTCCCAGGGACAGCCCCGCCAGGGTGCCCCCGGAACCGAGCGGGCAGAAAATCAAATCCGGTTTCGGCAGATGTCCGCCGTCGATCTGTTTTTTCAATTCAAATACCGCATCGACATAACCAAGGGTGCCGACGGCATTCGAGCCACCGGGGTAGAGAAAATAGGCCGCCGGATACCTGATGCGCTCAACAGTATAAAATGCGAACATGGTGCGGAACAGGGTCTTTTTATAGATCAGGTTGGCCCCATACTTCTTCATCAGCAGAAGGTTCTGCTTGACGTGGTCGGTTATGGGTTGGTCAAAAAGCAACAGGCTTGTCTTCAGACCCAATCGATTACCGAAAATGGCGGTGGCCACACCGTGGTGGGTGCCGACGGCGCCGGTCGTCACGATATGGGTTTTGGATTGCTTACGGACGTCCGCAAGAATAAATTGCAGTTTTCTAACCTTGTTCCCGCCATAAGCGTCGGCACTCACATCGTCGCGTTTGATCCAGAGACGATCGTGGCCCAGGCGTCGAAGCCGCTGCACCGGCGTCGGAAATGATCCCAACGATATCCAGGCCGCACGTTTTCCCACCTGTGGGAACGCTTCGAAAAGAGCAGGCACGACGTCATTCATTCCAATCATCCTTTTGTTTTATCTGCTGAACCAGATAAATGCCTTTTCTGGCGAGTTGTGCCTTTCGAATCAGGTAATAGGCCACACCGGTGGCGATAAACAGCAGGAAACAGCCGATTTTCAATGGGGATCGCAGGTTGTAAAGAATGATGACACCGAAAAATAAGACCATCGCCAGGCCGGCAGCAGGACAGGCCCAAAGCCAGAAGCCATTCAGTTTGAATGGAGCCGTCCGGTAGCGGCCGGGATATCTACCGGGAAGCCTGATGGCGGCGATGTTGACCGGGAAAAAAATAATCAGGGTCCCCAGCGCCGCGTAGGCAGCGAAAGTCTCCAGAGAAAAACCGGAGACAATCCCCAAAACCGAGAAGACCCAGATGATCAATAGAAGTCGATAAGGGGTCCTGAACCTTGGGTGAAGGGCTCCCAGCTCCTCGGGAAGGACACCGTCGGCTGTTATGGTGAGCAGCGATTTGGTCCCAACTATAAAGAGGGCGTTCAAAGTGGTAAGGAGGGCCAGCACGGCTCCTCCCAGAACAAAAAAGAGAAATCCAGCCTTTCCGCTGGTCTGTCTGGAAACCTGAATGAGGGGTTCTGCCGCGGTAACGGCGGCGTCCATATGCAAAACGCCGACGGTTACCACGGCTACCGCAATGTAGATCAGGGCGATAATTGGAAAGGCGATGAAAAATGCCCGGGGAATCACCCGGCCGGGGTTGACGATTTCACCTCCCAATTCGATGATGCCATTGGCGCCAAAATAGGTAAACGTTAAAAGGGCGGTGCCCAGCAGGAGGTTTCCCATGCCTTTTTCGAAAAGCGGGCTGAAATTTTCCAGCCTGATATCTGAAAAACCGGTTGCGGCATAACTGACCAGGGCGGCAACCAGGACAATCACCAGTATCCCCTGAATCTGGGCAGCTAATCTGATACCGAGCAGATTGATCAGAAAGAAAAATGTGACGATGGCGACCGCAAAAGCAACCGGTGATAGATTCGGAAAGAATATCCTGGCATACTCCGTACACCCCAGAGCATACAGGGGGATCTGCCCGAAAAAGGAGGCCAGAGCATAGACCCAGATGCCTACAAATGCCAGACCGGGGGATACCATCCGGCTGGGGTATATATAATTCCCGCCTGTGACCGGAATGGCGGAGCCCAGCATTGCAATGGGCATCATGCCCATAAAAACAGGAATCGCTGCTAGGGCATAGGCTAGCGGCAGGGCTTGCCGGGTGATGTTAAAGACGATGCCGGTAAAGACGAATACGCCGCCGCCAATGGTAAAACCCACGACAATAAAAACCACAGCAGGCAGGCCCAACACGCGTCTGAGTTTCAATCCGTCTTTCATATATAAAAAATTATGGAAACTTACTCTGGCTGGAACAGATCCCCAAGTATATCCCTCCACCCTTCTTCAACCGTTGCCAGGTGGTGGTCGGTGGCCAGAGGAGCGCGCAACGCCTTTTTGGTGTACTGGATCGATTTGGACGGCAGCTTGACAATGCTTCCAGCCATCTCCAGGGCCGCATCCATTAGCTCTTCGCCGGGCACGACCTGGTTGACCAGGCCGATCCGGTAAGCCTCCCGGGCGGAAATCCTTTTGCAGGTCAACAGGAGCTCGTTGGCCTGGCGGCTGCCGACCACGGCCGGCAGAACCGTATAGGCGCCATAACATAACGCGCCGATCTCAGGCCCGATAAACCCGATGACTGCATCTTCACCCGCAACAATCAGGTCGCACAGCAAGGCCTGCTGGGCGCCATCACCAAGTGCATATCCTCTTACAGCCGCTATGGTGGGCTTGGCCAGATGGTACAGTTTTTCTTCCTCTTTCAAACTGGCAAATTCAGGCAGCGTTTCCATGGGATCGTCGTTGTCATGGCCGGAACAAAAGGCCCGGCCCGCACCGGTCAGGATAACCACGTGGATACTTTCGTCCGCTTCAACATCCACCAACGCTGCATACAACTCACTTTTCATCTCCAGACTGATGGCATTCAGTTTGTCAGGCTGGTTCAAGGTTATGATCGCAATCTGTTCCTTCTTTTCAAGCAGGATTTTTGTATAATCGCCAAGAATAATTGACATTTTAGGTAACGCGCCTCCTGAATCAATATATATAATAAAAAAACGGCATCGCCCCCAAGGCATGAAGGGTTTCAACAATTGGAAAAATGCCCAAAGGAATGATGAAATAAATAAGCTCGAATATCCCCTTTCGGAAAGATCTCAGGTTTATCTCCGTCCTTTCCAGGCCGGCATAACCTTGGAACGACGGGATGATGCGTGTCGGGGTCTTTTGCATGTAGTTTTCGAACTCGGTGCCGAATTTCAGCTTCAGTTCAGCTTCCTCCTTTTTGATAACCAGGGGGTAGTAGATCACAAACACCATAATTATGACCAAAGGAAACGTAAATGTTTTCGTGGCTAAACCGATGCCGATGGCCCCTGTGAAGCTGAACAGATAGAGGGGGTTCCGGCAGAGTGAATAGGGACCGTTTTGAATGACCATGTTCCGCTTGTTGCCGCCGATGTAGGATAAACACCAGGCACGGCCAAGGACACCAATGGCGACCATGATCGTCCCGACAAAGAAAAGGGCCTCACCTAATAAGGGAATTTTCAAACTCAAAAAACTGGCCCCCAGCAGATAGTAAGCCAATACGATGACCCCGAAGAATTGAGTGATTTTAATTCTCTTTTTAACAATACCGGTTGTCATTAATCCGCTCTCATATTTAGAGAAACATTCTCTAATTGTCTGCAACAATACTGTACCATTTTGGCATATGCATATAGGCCGATTCTTTCAACCCGAAACTTCGGACTGTTCTTTGTGAACATCCTCATCAAAACTGGCTTCCACGGTTGATGAGGAAAGGCGGCTGTATACGTCCTTGAAGGTTTCCTGCATCTCCTCCAGGGGCACATCGTCGTATTCGCCCCTGAACAGGATGTAGTCCATATGCTTATTCCCGTCCAGATCAAAGGGGTGGTAGATCGAGTCGTTCCGACCGTCGAATTCCAGGGTTCTTAATCTGAACTTTTCACACAACTCGACATTGAAGGCCGGTGTCGCCTTCACCCATTTTCCATCGAGATAGATGGTCGTGTATCCGTGCCAATGAAACACATCCGTTTGCATGGCTTCACGCATACGCTTGGTGGACAGGTGGTTGCGGACATCAGCATAGCCTACGCGCGCCGGTATGCCCATCACCCGGCAGCAGGCTGCCAGCAAGGCAGCTTTGGGAACACACCAGGCTTCACCTTCTGCCAGCGTGGTGGATGCTTTTAAACCGTTTACAGTAAGTTCGAACTTGTAAGGGTTATAGCGAATATCGTCCCGGACGGCATAGTAGAGGCTCACAGCCTGGTCGACTGGGTTCTCCGATTGGCCGGCATGTTGCCGGGCGTAGGCCTTTACAGCATCATGATCCGAATCGATGATGGGTGTGGGCTGCAGATGGAGGTCATTCTGATTCATTGCAATCCTTCCTGATTTAACTTAATCTCTTATTTTTGCACGAGATTATTGCTCGTTACGCGGTGTTCTGCAAGTAAAATATATCTCACGTTTCATAGCGTTTTGCATAAAACGTCCCGATTGCATCATTCAATATGAACGAAATTGGATCCATGTGACAGTCTGATTTTGCAAATTATACAGACAGCTTCTATCATATTGAATTGAATTAAAAAAGACTCAAAGGGACACCGATTTCGGAACAGTATTCCGACAAACGCCCTACCGGGAATGGTTAAAAAACTCGCGAATTTTTCCAAGCACAATTTCAGGGATATCACTCTGGTTTTCGACCCCATAAATTTGCACATTATGCTGCAACGCCATGGTTTTTCGAAACTGCTTTGATTCAAGATTGTTGCCGATAACAACTACGGTAATGCGGTTTTCACATTCATTAAAATATCGGATCAGGTTTCCAAGATTGGTGATCTGCATATCAGTGATCATGAAAATGTCAGGAAGGCGGTCTGTTTGAAAGGCTTGAATATTTTTCACATGCAGGCGGGTTCCCCCGCCAAAATAACGGCAGAGTCCATCATAAATTTTTCTCTTATCCCGTGAATAATTCAAAATAAATTCATCACCGGCATCGGCGTCGCTGAAGTTATAGACAGCCACGCTTGACCCTTTGCGCAAATACGCATCAACAGCGCAGGCAGCTCCCAGTACAGCATGGGAATTTTTTTTTTGAGGCGCCACCATGCTTGCAGATGAGTCAATAATTACCATGCAGTCAGGCGTACCGGTTTCATGGCCGTAGATTTCCCCTTCAATGCGGTTCCAGGATTTGGTAAGTCCGGGCAGCAATTTACCATAACTCGTAAACGGGTCAATATCATGGAATGGCTGGCCTGCTTCCCAAGGGACATGGTTATACGGATATAAAGCGCCGCTCCTTTCCATGCGCCGTTTTTGTATGTGGAGAGCATAGTTTTGGGCCAGTTTCATGTAATAAAGGGCATCACCATCCAGCCTTGACCCTTTGCCAAGCCCCATCTTTTTACCTTTTGTTTGCATGACCCGTGATATTTCTTCTTCAACGTCCTCGAGTATGGCGTTAAATTCCATGGGGCTTTCTGATTCCCGGGCCAGTTTTTGAAGACCGTCTTCGATCTGTCGGGGTGAATATTGATCCATGGAGTGGTTGTCCAGACTGCTTTGGTTTTTATCTTCCCGTTGGAATTTATGGCTTTCATCTTCCTTTCCGGCATTGTCCTTCCGGAAAGCGTCTTCCTGGTTTAGTTCTTTAATCACCAGGGCAAACCGGCGCATGCTTTCCGGCCATCTGCGGCGATCCAGATAGGGGATTCCGGACAGCCTGAGTGCTGTGTTTTCAAATTTATCCACACCGAGGTCAATGCCCCAGATTTTTTGATAGAGAGCACACACGACCTCATCCAGTTTACCTTTGGGGCTGATTTTATATATTTCGGGCAAAGGGGTTTTTTTCTGCCTGACGCAATGGGTATCTGCCACCACATCCATAAAGCAGTCTGAAACCTTTCTCGCCATGGTTTTATTCTCTAAAACCGACTTGGCTTCTTTGTAGATCTTAATATGTGTATAAAAATCCCACGGACAGTAAGTATAGTGGGAGACGGCATGATCCAAAAGCCCCTCTATGATGAGCCCGGGGGGCAGACGCCGGGACATTTGTTCAATAAATGACCTGGACAGGGAAATTTTTTTGCCTTTTATCTCCAAGCCAACCCGTTCACCCCCATCTATAATTTCAGGTGTCGGCAATTCCGGAAAGAAATGATCGTCCCTGATCTTTGGCCAGATATTTGTTAAAATGTCATTAAGATCTTGCATAAAAATAAGACGGACTAAACTGGATGGAATATTTACACCGCATTCTACCTGACTATCTCCTGAACGCTTACAGGCAATCCGTAGAACCACCTTTGCCTTTTATGATCGGTTGTTGACGGTTCGTCACTGGTGATTTTAATGCGCCCTTTAGTCATGCCGGCTGCACACCAGCTACCAAGTGTCCCGTTGACGATCAGCTCTCCCCCATTCAACTGAGCACCGGCAAAACACCCTAAATTCCCATTAACTATAATCTTTTTTCCGCTTTCGAGTCGAAAGCCCAAGAAGTGAAGTTCTTGTTGATGTCCTTGAAAATCAAATTCAAAATAAGACTCGTCACACGCATTTATCAATGCGGATATGTAAAGGCCCGTGAGCCCTGTCTGTTCAGGCTTAACTGATTTGGACAACCCTGTTAAAGTACATAAGTTCTTTATATCATCAACCGTGTAGGTGATATGTTCAATCAACTGACGGCTATGTTCATATATCTTCCCGGCCCTGGCCATGGGTATATGCAAAATTTCAGGCAGTTTATTGGTACAATGAAAACCGGATTCGCGAACATGGTGCAACGGCTGATTCAGAAACCGACACAGTTTTTGAATCATGTCCTGGTCAAGGCACTGGTATTGTGTCAGCAGGTTATCCATGACCTGCTTATTTTTGCGTACGTATCGATCCAGGGGGATCCTGTCGCCGCTTTTTACAGCAATCTTTTTAAAGCTGGAAAACGGATTTTTCATGGTCAAGGTATCTCTTGGCCCAAATCTTTGAAAATCAGGTGAAAGAGGGGGTGGTCGCCTTCTATGAGGTCTATTTTTTCACCTTCAGCTACGCGGCAGGCCACAGCCAACGCCTGTTGTACACGATTGGCCTGCTCCCGGTAGCGCCGCATCATCTGCTGGACAGCTTTTTTGGCCATATGGATTTGAACCGGGTCATCGCGGTATTCTCTTTCGCTCTCCACAATGTATTGATCCTTCCAGCGGATTCTGTGAGCCAGGGTGAACGGCAGCACAGCCTCCAGATGCTGCAGCCCTGCAGTCCGGTCCCCGAGCAGCCAGGCGAGGGCTCTGGATAAATTCCGAACGCTTTTGGGAAAACGGTTGGATAGGCAGTTTTTTGTGCTTTCGCAAAGATAACCGGTGAAATGACAGCCGTCATTGCATATTTCTCCAGACCGCTTTTGACCGTACTGATGGCAGAACGACAATTCTGCAATGACCATTCGCAAAAAAGCTTCAAAGTCAACATCAAAGGGCAGCTGGTTAATTTGATCGTGAACAAACTGCCTCTCTTCGCGTGTAAGGCTTGGTATTTGGGATTCATTGGACAAATGGTCACCGAATTGATCAGAAAGGGCGTCCAATTTTTCCATTCTCTCCTTATAGGGCGTGCGTTCACTGAGTGCGGATTGAAATTCAGTTTCCAGCTTTTCGCTTCGCAGCAGAACCTCATGATCGCTGTTCGTACCCAGGGTGCCGGCAAGATTAGCACCCGGGTGCCTGGATTCCACCATGACGTCAAACCTGTCCATGAGCGGTGCAATGATAGTGTTGGTACCCCGGTCCTGGTAATTGGCAGTAGCAAAGAGGCAATATTCACGATTTATCACGGCATCATTGAGATATTCCCAGTTGCCTCGGTCAACACCGTTTAAAATCATGCTCTGTTTTGTTTCGGGCAGCCGGTTGATCTCATCCACGATTTTTATGGGAAGCATGGTGAAATGCGACCAGATTACATATTCCTCGCCCAGATTCAATTTCCCCAGATCGGGCCTGCCAACGATTTTTTCTTCTGTCTGCTCGGGATGCCCGGAAACTTCGGCCTGCCATATGGTCCCAAGGGGGATACGGTGAATAAGAGCCCCTATATATTCCACAGAAGTCGTTTTTCCCAGACCCGGCTCACCAATTATCAATGCTTTGCCCCGGCTGAGTCCCACCAGAAGGCTCATCAGGAGTGCGGAATTGAAGGCTTCATTGTTTATGGTTATATCCGGCTGATTAAGATACAGATTTTCCTGAATATAGTCATAAATTAGCCGGGCCTTAGCCCTTAAGTTTGTTTGATTACTTCTATTCATAGAAAATACTCGTGGTGGTAAGAATTAATTTGTTTCACGCGCTCCTTGGCCATCAGGCTTTTGTATCGCTGGAGTTTATTTTATATCTATCCTCCGGCCACCGGTGGAAACAGCGCCACCTCGTCACCGTCTTTCAGCGGCGTTTCCAATTTGCCGGACAGAGTAGTGTAGTGGCGGCCGTTGATGAGTACCTTCAGCATGTCGCTGATCTTTTGCGTCTTGGGGTCGAACACCTGATTTTTCAGTTCGCCGCCGAATTCTTCACAAAGCCGGTCCAACAGTCCCCGCAGGGTTATATCATCAACTTCCCATTCGATTCTGGTAAGGTTTCTCATTACCGGCCGGAGCGTCAGAAAAGGTTTTACCGTAATTTTCATTTTTACTCCATATAGGTGTTCAACCCCATGTAGCAGTGTAAACCCTAAAGTTGCCTAGAAGCTATCTCAAAATAACATGGCAAATTATCGATGGCTACATCACCGACATGACCTTGGTGAGTCTGGTGAGGATAACAGGGTGGAGCAGCATACCTTGAATTTTGAGCTGTCCGGACAACAATAGTTTGATGACGTTTCTGCCTGCTTCGTCAAAATAGTAGGGCAGTCCCCACTTGATATTGACGAAATTGAGGCCCATGATGGTCTCGGAATCGGCCGTGATGACGACCTGGGGCTTTTCCTTAATACCCTCTTCTATCGTCACCTTTTCCCCTGTAAAGAGGAGGGACACCGCCTTGCCAACATCTGTAACCTCGATGCCGACCACGGCGTGAAGATTGTTGAACGGTTTTAGTTTGTGAGGTTTCTGTTCAAGATTCGTTTTTAAAACATCAGCCAAGATACCCGAGAAAGGAACGTCCACTGCATTGTTTACCACTAATTCTTCTGTCATGATTATTCCTCCTGCTATTTGTTATTTCTGTTGATTTCCTCTCTAACTATTAAGATATTTATCCAATCCCATATGGCGGTGCAGTTGCTTGAATTCAACACCGCCCATATTCCACAACATCTTCAAATAGTGCAGTCCCTGGAAGGGAAGTGAATACCTCTCCAGACCCGGCTCAGTGCATTCACGGCACTGAGATAGGCTACCTATCGTTTTTCGAATCTTATTTGCTGAATCTGATAAAAACAGGTCAGATACATTCCTTGTCGTGATATTGCCGGCACTCTCTTTGATCAGAGGGCACAAGAGAATCTCTCCATTGCTGCGGACAAAAAAATAGTTGAACCCGCAGGAACAGGGCTTCTTCATAGTTCCGGTTTTCAAGAAATCAACCAACGACTCCGCATGAAAACTCCATTGAAATTTATCACTCGTAAAAAAATCGATCATTTTCTGAATATCTTGCTTGCTGAATAAAAGGTCTTCGGCACGATCGGGATTCAAATACCTGCCCTCCGTGATGATGCACGGCGAAATGATGGTAAACAACCCTCTTTCTTCAGCATACGCTGCAATGCCGCCCAGTTCATCGATGTTCAACGGCAGGATGGTCGTTTTCAAACCCACAATCAGGTTGCTGAATTTTTCCCTTACCCGGCAAAGGGCGTCTATGGTTTGGCTGACCTTGGACCAGGCTTTCGGGAAATTCCTGATCCGGTCATGCAGATCGCTCACGGCGTCCAGGGCACATACCACCACAAGGTCGATATTTTGTTTCTGAAGAACTGGAAGTATTTTTTCCACAGCCGGTACCACACGGTCCGGCAACAAACCATTGGTTGTGACGGCAATCGATTTTAAGCCCGAAAAATTCTTTGGTTTCAGGTCACAGATGCCGTAAAAAAGATCGACGATGTCGCCTCGAAGGAATGGTTCCCCGCCGGTGATGTCCAGTTCCCGTAGATCGGCAAAAAGTTCGGAAGACAGCAGTTCAAGCCATTGCGGCATTGCCAGGTTGGGCACGTCACTTGGAATCTTCCAGATGTTGCACATGATGCAGCGGGCCACGCAGTCGTGGGTGATCTCCAGGCTGACGGCCTGGGGTTTGGCGGGTTTGCCGGTAAGTCGCAGGTATTGAAAACGCAGGGCATTTCTCAGCAGCAATGTAGAAAGTTGAAGTGTGTTCATATTCCGAATGCTTTATGCAGTTTTCCTTGATCATTCGTTATTGGATATTGGCTATTCGCCCTTTGGTCCTGTACCTTATACCTTCGCCCCTTCGACCTTTAGACCCTTGGACTCTCCCTTACCCTGCCACCCATACACCGCCTTTCGTAAAGCACATCGGTCTTCCACCGACGAGAAGTCCCCGCTGGCGGCATAGGCCCTTCCTGAACAACCGCCGGCACAGTGCTCTTTTCCCGGGCATGTTTTGCAGGGCGTCAGTTCCTCGCGTCGCCGGCGATCCAGCCCAGGCAGCCGGGCCCACAATCCTAAGGCTTCCATGACGATGCTTTCCAGTGAACGTTCGTGGGCACCCTCGATGGCAAACGCCGGCGCCGGCATGTAATGGCAGGGATACACCAATCCTTCTGCATCGATGTAAGGCGTTTCAACACATACACATCCTTGTGCGGATGCATGGGCTCTGCCCTTGAACCACTCCAGGGCCGCTATGTTGCCCAGCCTTTCGTAGCGGTCCCTGAAAACGCTGTCGGACTGGTAACGTTGGAGCAATTGCTCATACTGTGCAGGCGTGGGTGGAGCGATCCAACTCGATTCCCTGGCGCGCCCCTGTGAAACCAGGGTGCCGCTGACACACCTTGAGAGGCCCAGATCATCGACCAGTTCCAGCAGCGGGGGCAAATCGGTAAAGTTGTGCTCCATCTCCGTGAACGCCACCTGTATCTGTTGGCCAAGGCCCGCTTTGCACAGGCGCCTCAGACCTTCGAGCGAGCGTTCAAAGCTGCCATCCCCCCTTACCAGGTCATGGGTTCCGGGGCCGGCACCATCAAGGCTCACCTGAATAAGCAATCCCTTGTTGTAAATTCTTTTCAGCTTATTTGCATCGGCATCGTCGATCAAAATGCCGTTGGTCTGCAGGGTGACATTTTTTATTCCAGCTTGCCTGAAGGCATGATCCAGAATACTGTAAAGGTCCGGGTGGAGCAATGGCTCCCCTCCGGCAAGGCAGATCTCTTCCGCCCCCAGGCCGGCCACTTCCTGGACCAGCCGTTTAAGCGTTTGGGTCGGGACCGGCGGAAATGACCTTACCGAGCCGCTGTCCGGCCAACAGTGGCGGCACTTCAGGTTGCAGGCATTGGTCATCGTCAGGGTGACCATTTTCGGTGGCCTCAAGCCTGCCGCAGCTAATTTTTCATGGAATACGGACATCTTGCGGTTTGGTTATCCTCGGATTTACAGCATTGAAAGAAAAGAGTTTTAAACATTGCCACCACACGCCCAGCTGGTAGGACAACTGCTCCATGGTAAAGAAGGCAAGAAACCGGGCCATGTCCAGTTTCGGTTTTTTGAGGGCGTACTCCACCAGGCCATTCAGAAGATGCATGCCCGCTAGTATGATTGCCGGCACCGGCAGTATAGGAAAAATAATAAAAGACCAGATCAGGTAATACCGCGAAAAAAAGGCACAGCAGTGATAAAATAGAGCCACATAACTGCGGCCAAGAGATACAGCCACCCTGCCCAGTGAGATGTCAAATCCCTTTTGTCTCAGGTGGTTGAACTTGAAAATGGATTCACCCAGGAGAACAGCACCTGGAAAAAGCAGCAACCATACAGCGTTAAATAAAACGGCAGCTAAAAAGACGATCCAGAACAGGGACGCCCAGGGAGCAAAAACCATCTGTTTGTTTTTCTCGGGGTAGAGCCGGTTCAGCAAAGGCTCAGAAGTCCCGTAGTCAAAGCGTCTTTTACAGAATGCGGCAACCCTGTTGCGATGCTTGTGAAACACCCTGCCGGCGGGCAGATAGTCGATGTGCCATCCACTATCACGCATGCGCCAGCATAGGTCCACATCCTCGCCGACCACCAGCGATTCATTGAATCCGCCAGTTGGCATGAAAACCTCCCGGCGCACCAGCAGATTGCAGGAGGGGACATAGAAAAAGGGATTGTTGCTTGCCGACCGCTTGGGCCACAGTCCCATCTTCAGGGACGAGCGCACCTGTTCGTAGCGGTCCAGCGGCCTGGTGTCATAATAACTTTCCACGATCCCGCCCACGGCCGCGATTTTAGGATCTTTAAAAGCGGGCACCAGTTCCCCCAGCCAGGTCCTATCCGCCAGGCAGTCGGAATCGATAAACGCCAGAATGTCGCCCCTGGCCCTGGCCGCCCCCAGGTTCCGGCAATAGGGTGCCTGACGGTTTTTTTGGTTCATGATCATCTTAACAGGATAGCGGGACACGACATCCGGGGTTTCATCCGTTGAGGCATCGTCCACCACGATGACTTCGAGCTTGTCTTTGGGGTAATCGAGTTTTAGCAGTGAATCGAGACAGGCGGCCATATCATGGGGACGATTGTACACCGGAATGACGACGGAAACAAAGGGAAGGGTTTCCATTGCGGCCATGCCGGTCCGCTCCAAGAAACCTCTGCGAACCAGGTCATCGAGAAACGATTCAATTTTTTCTCTATTTTGATAGTCAACAGCCGCGAGGATATCGCTGAACAATATGAAGTCCCCTTCGGACAGCAGGTCCATCACCTCCCTCCAGAACGGGTTCAGGGAGACATATTTCAGGGGATAGGATAAACACAGCTGAAGCACGCCTTTCTTTTCAATCAGACGCACATTCGGCCGCAGACGATAGGCCAGCGGGCTGATCGGCTCTTCGTTATTTCCTATTCGATTTAGTGGTCGGCTTTTGTCCATAGCTGAAAGTGATTTAAACGATTTTAAAATTTCTTTAGCCTGCACCGCCCTTTAATAAAGACAATCACGAAAACTCGAAACTCGAAAAGCACGAAATATAAACCTTTGTGCACTTTGTGCCTTTGTGGTTAAGTTTTGTCAGGTCCGGTTTTTCCAAGTCGAGTTCCTCATATATCCACAAATCCGTTTTCAGCCAGGTAGTCCATGATGCCCTCCACCAGTTTTTCGGGGCCCCCTTCCAGCATCTGGCCCTTTTTCTCTATTTTGCTGCCAATCAAAAGCTGCTGAATGCGTTGAATGGCCGGCAGGCTGCTGTCCGGCGCCGGTGTTTGTTTGGGGCGGGGGCAAGGCGGCATGGTTTGTAATATCGAAACCATGGGAGCTCCGGGTGCGGCCGGGCCACTAACCGATTGGATTGGCACTGTCTTGGCCTTTTCAAGATCGGCATGGCTGGGAACACGGTAGGTATGCATGCCCATGTCCACACTCAAGACAGCCGGTATCGGGCAACTGACCCTCTCGCGAACACCCCTGCCGCAGCTGCGGGTTGCCTCGACCCGATCGTCGTCAGCGAAATATTCGAGGTCCACAATCGCCGACACAAACGGGTAGTTCAAATGAGCGGCCATAAAGGCGCCGACTTGACCGTTTTGGCGGTCCATGGACTCCTTGCCGCACAGAATCAGATCGGCCTTGAGCTGCCCGGCAACAAAAGCCAGTTGCTTTGATTTGGCACAAGAATCCAGGGGCAATTCCGTGCCGATCTGATGAAGCGCATCAGCACCCAGGGCCAGACAGCGCCGCAAATCCTCTTCGGCAATCATGGTTCCCAGGGTCAGCAGGATGATTCGGGTTCCGGGAACACGATCCTTGATCCTCAGCGCCGCTTCCAGGGCAGCCTCATCATAGGGATTGACCCGGACGATACGATCTAGCGGGGTCAGAAAATGATGCTCCGGGTCCATACCGCTCCGGGCATAGACCTGCTCTATCTGTTTGATGCATACGATGATATTCATATGAACTATACGTTTTTTAATGAAAATGAATTTCCAATTTAGGACATCGAACGCTGAACATCGAAAGAGTATGTTTTACGTTTTAGGTGTTATGTTTTAGGTAGTTTTCAGCCGATGGAAGTAAGCCAAGTATAAAACCTAAAGCAATTAGTGTTCTACGTTCAATTGTTCTCACCTCAATGACTACAATCCTGTTAGACCGTTTTTCGAGCCATGCTTGCGGCCACAATTTCCACGACATCTTTGACTTCGGGGAGTGTGTCTCTTTCCAGTCCATTGACCCCGTCTTCCAGCATGGTCAGGCAGTAGGGGCACGCCGTTGCCACCATGTTTGTTTCAGCCTCGCAAACCTCCTTGGCGCGCAACTGGTTGATGCGCTGTCCCTCGGTTTCGTGAAGCCACATCTGGCCCCCACCGCCGCCGCAGCAGAACCCGTTTTCACGGCTGCGTTCAAGCTCCCTGACAGTCAGGCCGGGAACTGATCGGCCGATTTCCCGCAACGGCTCGAACACCTGGTTCACCCGGCCCAAATAACAGGGGTCGTGGATGGACAACAAATCCGCTGTGGGGTATTTCATCCGGATACTGCCCTCCCGGATAAGCCCGGCCACCAGTTCGCTGGCATGCAGCACCGTGTATGAAGTGCCCAGGCGGGGATATTCATTCTTCAGACTGTGCAGACAGTGGGGGCAAAGCGTGATTATTTTATCGAACGAATGAGTCTTCAGATATTGAATATTCTGAGAGGCCAAATGCCTGAAAAGGGTTTCATCCCCCAGCCGGCGGGCCGGGTCGCCGCAGCACTGTTCTCCATGCCCGAGAATGGCAAAGTCAACTCCAGCGGCGTTGAGAATGTCTATCAGGGCGCGGGCAACTTCTTGGTACCTGGGATGATAGGCACCGGCGCAGCCCACCCAGATTAGAAATTCGGTGGTTTGCTTGTCTTTCCCGATGACGGGCACCTCGCAATTGAGGGCCCAATCGGTTCTGTGGGCGGCTCCCTGGCCATACGTGTCGCCGAATAACTGAAGATCCCGCATCATGGGGCGCGCTTCCGCGGGCAGCGCCCCCCTGCCCATGACCCGCTGGCGCCGGAGTTCAAGGACCTTGTCCGCCGGCGCTGCCAGAACCGGACAGGCTTCCACACAGGCCATGCAGGTTGTACAGGCCCACAACTCTTTGTCGTAGGCAACACCGGACACCGGCACCGGGTCTGCCCCATAAAGCTTTTCGGCGGCCGTCAATAATTGCTGAACCACATTGCGGGGCGACAGGGCCTTTTGCGACAATGCGGCCGGGCAGCGGGCTACACAGCGGCCGCAGGACACACAGGCCTCGGTTTCCAGCAGCTGTTTCCACGAGAAATCGCTGACAACATCGACAAAGGGCTGGTGACCATCCCTAAGTCGGGCTGTGTATCCTTCCATTTGATCATTGCTGCGGTGATACACATTCAGCGACGCCGCTACGATATGACGCATGAAGGTGTAAGGCATGACCGCCACAAACACCAGCACCAGAAAGAAATGGGCACGGATCATCAACTGCATCATCAACGGTGAATCCGGCACTACCTGTGACACGAGGAAACCAATGGGTGCCTGCCATGAAAACCCCGGTGCCGTTATTTTAAGACGCAGGCCTTCGGCCAGAAAACCGGTCAGGGTGATGCCCATGATCAGCAAAGCCGGCAGAAGTATCCGTCCGGGTACGATGCCGTCCAGGGATGTCCCCCTGGTTTTTCCACCACGGATTAAAAAGTACAGCATGCCCATGATCAGCAACAGGCCAAACACATCCAGAAAAAGAGAGATGGCCCCGGAAAGTGCCGGCCACAGCTTGAAATCAAATTGGGCGGCTACGACCACCACGATAAAGACGATAAAACCCCAGAACAGGACCAGGTGGGCTATGCCGGCCGGCTGTCTTTTCAGTACGGCCCGGTGGGATATCAGATAGGCCAAAAAGTGCCGCAAGCTTCCTTTGCGCTTTTCTGCCTGCCCATTCTTCCAGACGGCCTGTCGCCGGGAAAAGCCGACGGACATCACCAGTAGTGCGGCAACAGTCAGGAGTAAGTCCAGAGATGTAAACACAGCCCTAATCCTTCCTCTTTGATACGCGTGAAAAATGACGGACCAGCCAGCGGATACCGCTGAAAACCAGAATCACCAGAACTAGTTGGTATGTGCACGCTGCCGCGAATACTCCGGGCTGACTAGCCAGCCGCGCCTCTGGGTGCACGACACCCCACAGTTTGTTCTGCCCGTCATCGTCAAGATGGCAGGTGTGACAGTTCTGGTCATCGACCGGTTCGGTTTCCCCGTGGGCGGCTCTGCCCTGGTGGCATCCCAGACAATTTTCTCTTTCGTAAACTTGTGAAAAATCCTGTTTTGGGTGGGACGCGACCTGAATCGAGGCCAACCAGACAAGATAGCCGGTCTCACCGCATTGAACCGCATGACAGGCCCGGCAGGTTTGCTGTAGCCGGTCCGCATGCACGGATGACTGCGGGTCGTCCGGGGACAGTATCCCGTGCCGGGTGTGGCAGGTGAAACACTTGGGGCGGCCCTCCGTTGCCCCTGCCCCGTGCTGATTGAACTGGTCATGACAGGCGCTGCAGTCCACAGCGCCGGATCCCGCTGTCTCCTGATGGTCCTCGTCCACCACATTGGCGTGGCACTCCTGGCAGGAGACTTCCCCCCCGTGAACCGAACGGTTGAACTGCCCCACCGACATTTTAAGTATGGATTCCTGTCCGTCCCTGTCGTGGCAATTGATACAATCGGCGTCCGTGTAGGCACTGGCCTCAAGGGCTGAAAGCCAAAATAAAACAAACAGAATATGAAGCAAACGAATTCTCATACCTTTTCACTAACCCTGATAAACTGGAAAAGAAAAAGATCTCTCATCACGAAACCACGAAAGGTCGAAATCACGAAACAAGACATGGACATTTTCGTGTTTTCCAGATTTCGTGCTTTCGTGATTAATTTATATCTTTTTGCCATAAGATGCACAAATGTTACAATTAAGGAATGAATATCATCTAAGTTATGACTTTGCCTTTTGAATCGCGGCCTTTTTCTCCTTCAATCGTTTGATCAACAGGGGCAGGACCTGATGAACATCCCCCACCACTCCGAGATCGGCAAACCTGAAGATTCTGGCCCTGGGATCGATGTTGACGGCAATGACGTTGCGCGCTTTCTCCATACCGGCGGTGTACTCGTTAGCGCCGGATATGCCGCAGTTGATGATCAATTGCGGTGTAACGGCCTTGCCGGTCTGACCGATCTGGCGCTCGTAGGCCAGTGTCTGCCAGTCGACCACCGGGCGGGTGCCGGCTACGGAGCCGCCGATCTCGGCTGCCAGTTCGTGAATGAGGTCAAAACGCTCATCCTTGCCAACACCACGGCCCCCGGCCACCACGATATCGGCCTCCTCGATATCCAGGTCACCGGGAGACGCTTCGATGACTTCAACGACTTCTGTTTTAAGGTTTTGGGCGGACGTATCCGAAAGATCCTTTACGACAACCTCCGCGGCTTTTTCGCCTGACGGCGCGGGCGTGTTGAGAACCGCCGGCAGAAAGGTAACCTGGTAAGGCGGGGGGCAGTTGAAACTCATTTTCTCGGTCAGGTGGCCATTGGCGATCGGACGGGTTGCAGTTACCTCCCCGTTGTCATCCAGGATCAGATCGACGGCCCGTGTGGCCACACAATAGCCATTCAGGGCTGCAAGCCGGGGCGCCAAGTCCGCTGTTTGATCGGTATGGGCCATCAGGAACGCGTATGGGCTTTCCGTTTGCATGAATTCGCTGAGAACACCGGCATAATGCTCACCATGATAGGCGTCGGCTGAGTTCCCCTTGAAGTGGTAAACGCGATCCACACCGTACCGACCCAACCGCTCCAGGGGGTCCGCGAAGTCGTTGCCCACGGCAATGGCTGAGAGGGTGCCCTCCCCGGCAAATTCAGCGATGATCCTGCCGGCCTCGGCTGCCAGGCCGAAGGTCATGTCGTCAATAACGCCTTCCCGGTGATGTACCCATATCCATATATTCGTTGGTTTCATATCTAACCCGGATATACCTGAACCACAAAGACACAAAGGGCACAAAGATTATTCATTTTTTTCACTGCCTACGCCTTTGCCGTTGGAAATAAAATCAAAAGCATAAAAATAACTATTCGCCGATTATTCGACTTATACATCCTGACGGGCATACGCATCCCGGATGATCTCGATGGGATGCTTGACCGTATAGGGTGTCAGCTGCTGAAACTGCAGCCGACAGCTTAAACACTCCGTTGTAAGCATTTCCGGATCCATTCTTTTAATCTTCGAAATCAAGCGTCCGGCAATTTTAATAGAGTTGTGATAAAATTCTTTTTTAAATCCCATGATGCCGGCATTGCCACAGCAGTAGCTGCCGTTTATCGAAGCCATTTTAAACCCCGGGATCAGGTTCAGCAAGTCCCCATAGGGGCTTTCCATGCGCTGCTCCCTCACATGGCAGGGCGGATAGTATACCGCGTCAATTTCATACGGCTCAAAGGCCGTGTCCAATTCGTCGGCCCGGTGTAGCTTTAACAAGTATTCGCCAACATCATATGTGTTTTCAGATATCTTGAGGCGTTTTTCAGCATCGGTGGCCCCGAAATAGCTGGTTCTGTCGATCATGCGTTCAATGTATTTCCTGGCAACCTGCAAGGAGCCTTTCACATGCGGGTGAATGTAGGCCAGCAGGCTTTCCCGGGCAGGCCAATCAACAGTGTCACCGTCGGATTCATCCAGTAATTGCTGCAGTTTGTGTTCCTCCGCACCGGCACTGACCACAACCTTCAGCATGTACGCGCATGTGGG
>JBDLJD010000065.1:0-23199 GCA_039714495.1 Thermodesulfobacteriota bacterium | reverse complement strand
TGTTGCAGGCAGTTTGAGGCCGATATCGGCGATAAATTACGCTCGAAGAAAAATTGCATCAAATTACAGCGGAGCGTAGTTACCATACTTGTATAAAATCTATGCAATCCGTACCTGACAACATATATATGAGAAAAACACTTTAAAGTGACAAGATTAAACCAGGATTGATCATGCAAAAAAGATATCCCCGGTGGGGGGTGGCTGTATTCGCCGGATTGATTGTACTGGCAATAGGGTTGTCATGGGCTGCTGACAATTCTCCTGCCATGGGAAGCGGTCTGAACAATTACCAGGCCATCGTGCTGGGGATTGTCGAGGGATTGACCGAATACCTGCCCGTAAGCTCCACCGGACATCTCCTGGTGGCAAAGGAGATGATGGGACTGGGCGACGATCCTGCATCGGATGCGGCCATCAACGCCTATATCGTGGTCATTCAGTTTGGCGCCATTCTGGCCATCTTGGTGATCTGCCTGAACCGGTTTGTCTCCCTTTACCAGGGGATTTTCAAAGGTGATGCTGCCGGTCGCAAACTCCTGGCCAACCTTATTTTTGCATTTCTGCCGGCCGTGGTGGTCGGTCTTGCCCTGGAGGACCAGATCAAGAGCCGATTGTTCGGCACCTACCCGGTGATCATCGGCTGGGTGGTGGGCGGACTGGTGATTCTCGGGTTTGCCTTCCTGTGCCGCCACCGGTCCATCGATATTCACCAAGGAAGACGTATCGAGGATATCAGCATCCCGGTGTCCCTTTTCATCGGTTTTGCCCAGTGCCTGGCCATGTGGCCGGGGGTGAGCCGGAGCCTGGCCACCATCCTCGGTGCGCTTTTCATGGGGGTGTCCATGACGGCGGCCGTGGAGTTCAGCTTTCTCCTGGGGGCGGTGACCCTGAGCGCCGCATCGTTTTACGACCTTTTGAAACACGGCCGGGAGATGATCCATGTGTTTGATTTTTTTCCCATGGCACTGGGCCTTGTCTTCGCGTTTGTGTCGGCAATGTTGTCCGTTAAATGGATGGTGGGGTACCTCAACCGCTACGGCCTGGAACTCTTTGGCTATTACCGCATCGCCATCGCTATGCTGGCCTGGTGGGTCTTCTTTTTCTAACCACAAAGACACCCCTGTGAAATTGTCTTCGACATTCCCACTATTCAGGTTTGACAGCATTATTATCTGGCGCTAAATGATGAGACGGTTGAGAAACGGAATCAGCTGTGTTCAAGATGCGCTATCAACGTAAACAGATCATAGGATAAATGATGGGGATTAATAAAAGTCCTGACTCTCAATTACCTGATGCCATGACAGACGCTTATCATAAGGCGCGCAGGAGTTATGGATTATTCAGCGGTCTATTAATAGCATGGGAGTTAATTGGTATCCAAGTTAATGCTTCTCCCTTTTCAGATTTTAACGTTACCTTGAAAAGCCCTGAGGCCGCACCTTATATTCTGATAGCCCTTGTCGGCTATTACGCATTTAGACTTACCGTAGAATGGTATCAATGTGATTCATCCAGAAGGGCATTGAAAGTATCACGAATAGATTTCTTTATTGCTCACTCTCTTGGGTTTGCCGCAGTCGGATTATATGCAATACAGAGGGGATTTGGTCTGCAATTGGCTGATCAACTCGGGGATAGCCCTCCTTATTGGATTGTATTTGGTTTGGCAAGTTCTATATTAGTGCTCGTCACTTGGCGAAACTACAAAATAGCTCAGATAGGGAATAGATTCTTTATTCTTATGTTTGCTATTTTTATGGTAGGCCTTCCTATTGCTTTTGGTGGTTATATTTTATTTAGAGTTACGGATAATTTTTATATGGATCTTGCAGCTATAGCAATGGGCTTCCTTACTGGACTAATTATCTATACTACTATTTATTTTTATACTATGAGGAAGAAGAAGTAGTAATTGTAGCGGAAACAAAAAGCTGTGTCTCTGATTTAAACATTTACCCACATTCTCAACTTAGCTGCTCCGCAGCTATCAATGCTCATTTCCGTCATAAATCCACATAGGCACTGTTTTCCCAGCCCGATCAAAACCTAAAGATTTGTAGAATCCAACGGCATCGACGTCTGCGGTTAACATTTGCTGGTGAAATGACGCATATTTCCGTTGTAAAAGCTTCATCCTCAGGTTTTTCTGCTGATGACCAACCATTGGTTTTATAGAGCGCAATTACCTCGTCAGTTTCAATATCGCCTTCCAAACTTAGTTCTAATTCCATGTGTATCCGAATTTTCTATTTGTTTGTCTGTCCTGTAAGTTTTTCCGCTTTCTCCATTGCTGCTTGAGCCTCTTCGGACAGTCCGTCAACCTGTAATTGATACGACATACACTTTTTAAAATTCATGTAATCCAGGAATTAACCTTTGACGACGGCAATGGGCCTTAGCCTCGCCACCTTCCTGGAAATGCCGGCCCCGTGCACTACATTCACAACCCGGGATATGTCCTTGTAGGCGTCCGGCATCTCCTCCGCCAGGGTATGTTTGCCGGTCCAGCGCACTAGGGTGCCGCCGTCTTCCAGCTCCCGCTGGATTGAACGCCCGCGACTCTGCTTCTTGGCGGCCTTGCGGCTGAGAACCCGACCGGCGCCGTGGCTGGTGGAGCCAAAGGTCTGCTGCATGGCTTTTTCTGTTCCTGCCAGAATGTAGGATGCGGTGCCCATGTCACCGGGGATCAGGATGGGCTGTCCGGTTTTCCGGTAGAGTTCGGGCAGGGATTCATGGTGCGGCGCAAACGCACGCGTGGCCCCTTTGCGGTGAACGCAGACAAGGCGTTCCTCGCCATCCACCAGGTGACATTCCTTTCTGGCGATATTGTGGCTGACGTCGTACAACAGGTTCATGCTCAAGGCTTTGGGGCCGAGGCCCATGACGTTCATAAATATTTCACGGCAGCGGTGCAGGAGCACCTGGCGGTTGGCCCAGGCAAAGTTGGCGGCACAGGACATGGCCCGGTAGTACCTTCTGCCGGCTGCTGACTTGATCATGGCGCAGGCCAGCTGGCGGTCGGGCAGTTCGAAATTGAGCTTGCGGGCCTGTTTGACCATGTTGGCCAGGAAATCGTCACACACCTGATAGCCGAGCCCCCGGGACCCGGTGTGCAGCATCAGGGTCACCTGTCCTTCCGTGAGGCCGAAGGCGTTGCCAATGTCTGGGTCGTGTATTTTTTCAACGACGCCCACTTCAACGAAATGGTTGCCGGAACCCAGGGTGCCCAACTGTCTGCGGCCCCGATCGAGGGCTCTTTGGCTGAGCACGTCCGGGTCGGCGTCAGGCATGCACCCGCTATCTTCCGTATGTTCAAGGTCATCCGCGACACCGAAGCCCTGGTCGATGGCCCAGCGGCTGCCTAGTTGGAGCACTTTTTTTTCTTCCTTCAGGGACAGTTTCAAGGGGCCCGTGGACCCCACACCCGAGGGAATTCCCTGGTAAAGGGCATTGACCAGGTTTTCCAGCTGTGGGCGCACATCATTTTCAAGAAGCGTGGTGACGGCCAGGCGTACCCCGCAATTAATGTCATACCCCACACCGCCCGGGGAGATGACGCCGTTGTCCCAGTCAAAGGCGGCGACCCCGCCAATGGGAAAGCCGTAGCCCCAGTGCATGTCCGGCATGGCCAGGGAGGCCTTGACGATCCCTGGAAGTGTGGCCACATTGGCCACCTGTTTCAGCGGTTCGTTCTGCTGCCCCCCGGCGACCATACCCTCGTCGGCAAACACCAGGCCGGGCACTCGCATATTTCCAGCCCTGGGGAGCTCCCATTGATAGGCATTGATTTTTTTTAATTCCATAATAAAAAATCCTCGTTAAAAGTCGAAAGCGTATTCCCTGGCACTCTTCGACAAAAGCTTTGGTTCAGTGTAGAGTTCGATGTTGTAGCCTGATATTTCAGTGCCTTCAAATAAGAACTCGATATCCTTTTCGATACGGCTGAACACGGTTTTGTTCCCAAACAGCCATTGGGTGCCGTACCATACATTACCCACTGCATATTTCAGCGTGTAAACACCTAGCGGTATGTGCAACTTCAGCATGTCGCCGCTCCTGATGCCAGATAGTGATTAGGTCACGATACGCCTGCCGGATCTCTTCCTTGCCCGCGTGTTCGTGAATTTCAAGCGTGGCATAACACTGTTTCGGGTTCATAGCGGCAAATTTCCACGGTCTAATAAAATCATGGGAAACGATTTTATTAGATCATAAAAAGTTGAAAAAAAACAAGAAGAAAGCCTCCGACTCGTGCAAGGTCCAGGCAATATTTGTGGATATTTGCAGAATCCCAGATTTTAGGATAGATTGAAGGGCCGGAAGAACAATTGAAAGTTTCTATTGAAAGGGGGCTTATGACGCCTGAAGAGCAACAGCAGATAAAGAAACTGAACGACAACCTGGCAACGGAAATAACCATCCGGCTGAGGGAGAGCACGCACGAAACCAACGAAGCCATGGCGGCATTTTTAGAGGAACTGGCATCCCTGGTGCCCAATATCCGCGTTACCCGGGACAACGAAGATCCGCAGCCGGCACCGGCTATCGAGGTTACGGAATCCGTCGCTTACAGCGGTGTTCCTTCGGGCACCGAGTTCGGGCCCTTTGTCGACCTGCTGGCTGCCGTGGGGGAGGGCAGCGCCCCTCCGGCGGATGGTCCCCTGGCTGCCATTGCAGCCCCGGCCATGCTGAAGCTCTATGTGTCTTCCATGTGTCCGCATTGCCCTGCCATGGTCAGGCAGATTTTCCCGCTTTGCCTTGCGAACAGCAATCTGAAGCTGGCCATCATCGACGGTCCTGCCTTTCCGGAACTGGCCGGGACCGACAAGGTTAAATCCCTGCCCACCCTCATTCTGGACGGCAATTTCCGCTGGACAGCCTCGGTGGATACGGACGAGCTTTTGCAGGTGATCGGCAGCCGCGATCCTGCCGAGCTCGGCGCAGCCGCGCTCAAGGGTATGATTCAGGACGGCAACGCCTACGGCCTGTCGGAGATGATGGTTTCAGCCGGGAAGATATTTCCCGCTTTTGTGGAGCTTCTCATCCATCCTGAGTTTTCGGTGCGCCTGGGGGCCATGGCAGCCATCGAAGATGTGGCCGAAAATGCAAAGCCGATTGCGGGCCAGGTGGTGGCGCTTCTCATGGAGCGCTTCGATCAGGCGGAGGAGACCATCAAAGGCGACATCCTGTATGTGATAGGTGCGTGTGGAGATGAAAAAGCAATGTCATTTCTGGAATCCATGGCCACTGCCTCCGAAAATGAGGACTTAAGGGAAGCGGCCGAGGATGCGCTATCGAATATTAAACAGACCTTATAGCCAGGTATTCATTATATCGCTAAATGCATTTCCTTTAGTGGTGTCGTTGGAGCTTATAGCTCATAGCTGATAGACGCCTATTAGCTATGAGCTACGAACTATGAGCTCTCTTCAGTTTAAAATGTCAGCGTTCCCCCCAGGCTGAAGCGGCTGTCACTATCACGGTCATCATTCCAGTCCTTTTGTGCATACCCGGTGTAGAGATAAAAGGAATCGTCCAGGTAGACGCTCAGACCCATCAGCCAACCGGTGAGGCCGTCATCCGGGTTGGCGCCATTTTGTGAATCCTTGCGCTGGCCATACTGCCCTATAATCAGAAACTTGCCATTGAAGTATTTCAGGCCTGCGTGCCAGACATCGGCGCCGTATGTGCTGTTGGTATCGACATCAGTGCCGGCCGGAGCGAGATTTTCTGCCATGGAGATCAGGCCGTCGTCGAACTCGTACTGACCGAACAAAGAAACCCCGCCCCCTTTGATTTCACCGCCGAATTTGTAGGCCTTGTCTTTGCCGGACTCGTTGTTGTCGTACCACTGCGCAAACAGGGACATATATTTGGAGTCGAAGGTCATGCCGGTGCCGATGCTGTTGTCGTTGTCGTCGCTCTCGTCAATGCCGTAAAAAAACTGGGCTGCCACCCCTTTTTGGGGGGGGGAGTCAATGCGGATCGAGTTGGTGGTCCGGCCGCGCCCCTTGGCGGTCCCTGTTTGCAGAGCGGATTGAATTTTTGGGAAAAACCGTGCGCCAAGAGCGTCGCGGCGGTAGGGGTCCATCATGATGCCGGTCTGCATGTAGGGGGTCAGCATGGTGCCGACTCGAATTATTCCGAAGCCGCCTTCCAGGCCGATATACTGGTCCATGTCTTCAAGGGAAAGTCCGTCCTCATTTCCAGTATCGGTGGGGTCAAGCCCCCACTCTGTTTTAAAGATGCCGTTGATCCCCATGCTGAGCGACCGGCTGCCGGTGAACTGAATGTGGGACTTGTTGCCGGACAGGTATTTATTGGACGTTTTTGAGGCCGTCTCGGTGCCGATGCTGTCGTCGTTGTAGCTCACCCTCAAGGCGCCGTTCAGGTTGACGTTCCAGTTACTCCCTTTCCACTCCACGGCCAGGCTGTTGAGCGGGTACAGAAGAACCATTGTCAGAATTGCGAAGCATTGCCATTTTTTAATGTATTGCATGGTGATGTCTCCACTGCAGTAAGAAGTGAGGAAATATCGTTATGAAAGCGAACCCATATTCAACCAATTCATGGAAAATATCAACCCTCAATTGCTTTTAGACTTCAGCCTGTTAGCTATGTTGAACCTATTTTGTATCGGAAAATTTATGACAACCTGTATAAAGTGAGACATGTCTCATGCTTGGCATGAGGCATTGCCAAAATCAGGGCCTAAAAAACAAAGAGCAAATAATCCAAAATATCAGATAGATAGATCGATATTGCTCGATTATGTTTTTCTCGCGGACCACCTATGCGCTGTTGGCATTAGTTTTGCTGGTTAATGAGTAAATGAAAAATGAGTGGATTAATGGAAATTCAAAGAATCGTTTTTAGTCTAACCAAAATTAATTATTATCATTAGAAACAAGTATCAGCACGGATGGTGTTCAGAATTTTTGACTATTATTCAGGAATTGTGTCATCACAAGAGGCTGAACGTTTCTAATGAAAAGGAGGTTATCATGAATTTAGATCGAACAATATTTGCCTTTGGCGGGTTTATGGTCCTTTTCAGCCTTTTTCTGTCCCAGGTACACAGTCCCTACTGGCTCTGGTTAACGGCATTTGTGGGTGCCAACCTGCTGCAGTCCTCATTCACCGGTTTTTGTCCGGCGGCCAAGATTTTCAAGCTGGTCGGGTTGAAATCCGGAGAAGCCTTTAAATAGATGGTCATTTCTGATATATTGCATCATCCGGCCGGTCAAGGCTGATGTATCAAAAAAAGTTGACTTGACCGGTCGGACAACTCTGTTTCAAATAAACCAATCACTGAACAATTTTGACGGGAGTCAGCTCATGAAAGCACGGGTCAATGGTCGGCTGGGTGGTTTGGGTGTGTTTGTTATTATCCTTGTCGTTGTATTTTTTAATACTATGGGAATTTCCCAGGCTGCCAGCCTGGATGCGTGTGTCACGGCCGCCCTGGAGAACAATCCCAATGTCCAGGCCGGCATGGAGAGAATCAATGCAGCCAGGTTTATGATCAAGGAGGCCAAATCCGCCTACTATCCGCGCCTGTACCTTGCCGGCGGCTATGCCTACACGGACAACCCCACCCAGGCGTTCATGATGACGCTCAACCAGCGGGACCTCAACATGATGAGCCCCGGATTCGATCCCAACGAGCCCGATGCCACCGACAACGCACGTCTGACACTGGGGTTGAAATACCGGCTCTACAACGGGGGCACCAACGTCATCAGCATCGAGATGGCCCGGGTGGGCAAGGAAGCCCATGAATTCCAGCTGCGCGCGGTGCGCAACGAACTGATTTACCAGGTGACACGGGGGTACTACGGTGTCCTCCAGGCCCAGGCTTTTGTCAAGGTGCAGGAGGAGTCCATCAGCAGCCTGGAGGAAAACTTAAGGGTGGCCCGGGAAAGATACAATGCCGGGTCGGCGGTAAAGACCGACGTGCTCAACCTCGAGGTAAGATTGGCCCAGGCGCGTGAGGACTTGATCCAGGCCAGCAACGGCGTGCAGCTGGCCATCGCTTCCCTGAACACGGCCATAGGCTCCGACCTGGTCCCCCCCGAGGGGCTGGAGGCTCCTGTAACGGTGGCGGTCGACCAGATGCCGGCCCAGTTGAACTACGCGGACATCGAAAACCGGGCCGAGTTGATGGCCACCCGGAAAATGGCGGTCATCAAAGAGCAATCCTATAAGAAAAGCCGCCACAGCAATTACCCCACGTTGGACGCCTATGGAAGCTATGATGTGGATACCGGCGACCTGGAGCAGTTCGAGGACAGCTACCTGGTGGGGGTCGTGGCCGAGTGGGAGTTTTTTTCCGGATTTCAGGGGTCCAACAAAAATAAATCCAGCAGAGCCGAGTGGCAGGCTGCCAAGTATGAAGAACAGAAGGTTTACAACAACCTGCGCCTGGATCTCCACCAGGCGTACCTGAAATCCATGGAGGCCTGGCAGCGTCTGCAGGTTACCCGCAAAAGCGTGGAAAGCGCCGAGGAGGCCTTGCGCATCACCAGCGAACAGTACAAGGGAGGGGTGGCGGACATCACCATCCTGCTGACGGCCCAGGTGGGTCTCACCGCACAGAAAACCCGGGATGCGGCGGCCTATTACGATTATTTCAGCGCGCTCTCCAACTATGAGCGTGCGCAAGGCAATGCGGTCTTGAAATATGCACCATAGGGAGATGAACATGACGGAAAAACAGTCATCCAAAGGCAGTGTGTTGTTGAAGATTGTTAAATGGACGGTGGCCCTGGGCGGTCTGGTTTTGATGATCGCCTGGACCGGCGGATTTTTCCATGCCAAGGTGCAGGCCGGCAAACTGGCTGTAGCGGCCGGAAAACCCCTTCCCCAGGATGCCGAGACCTATACGGTGGTGCTTAAAGATGTCGCTCCCAGAGTGGATGTGGTGGGTACGGTCACGTCTGAGGAAAAAGTTCATCTGAGCGCCCGGATCAGCGCCTATGTAAGCAAGGTCAACGTGCGGACCGGAGCGAAAGTCAAGAAAGGGCAGGCGCTCATCGAACTGGACAGCCGGGAGATTCAGGAGAAACTGACTGCCGCAAAAATCAATCTGAAGCAGTCCAAAACCGAGTACGATCGCACCCTGAACCTTTACAAGAAAAATGCTGCCACCGAGCAGGCGCTGACCGCTGCCGAGCACAGGTACAGCTCGGCCCAGTCCCGGGTTGCCGAGATCAAGGTCATGCTGACCTACACCACTATCAAGTCCCCCCTTGACGGCATTGTCACCGAACGCAAGATCGAAGCCGGGGATCTGGCCAACCCCGGGCAGGTGCTGCTGACAGTGTACGATCCCCGTAAAATGCGCCTGGAGGCGCCGGTACCGGTGCGCTTGATTGAAAGGCTTTCCCTGAATCAGACCGTGGACATTACCCTGGACAGGCCCACACGCCCCTTCAAAGGGCAGGTTTCCGAAATCGTGGGTGAAGTCGACCCTTCCAGCCGGACCCAGAAGGTCAAGATCCACATCGACAACAAAAAAGGCGACATTCTGCCCGGTACCTTCGGCAGGGTGTGGGTGCGTGAAAAATCCCATAAGGCAGTGGTGATCCCGGTCGGGGCCGTTACCATGGTGGGGCAACTCGAAATGGTCAACGTGGTTCAGAATGACCGTGTCCTGCGCCGCATGGTCAAGACCGGTCCTTCCTACGGCAACCTGGTGGAGATATTGTCCGGATTGTCAGCAGGTGAAGTCATCCTGGTATCACCGTTGAAGGAGGGATAATTCATGCAAAGCAAACCATCATTCCTGTCCCGTATCATAGAAGCCTTTCTTCAGGGCAATCTAGCCATTCTGCTGATCATCATCAGCCTGCTGGCGGGCGCTGCAGCCCTCTACATGACTCCCCGCGAAGAGGAGCCCCAGATCGTGGTGCCCCTGGCCGATGTCATGGTAATGTATCCGGGCGGCAGTGCCGAAGAAGTGGAGAAGATGGTTTCTTCACGGCTCGAACGCCTGCTCTACCAGATCGACGGCGTGGAATATGTCTATTCCATGTCCCGGCCGGAGATGGCGGTGGTCACCGTTCGCTTTCACGTGGGGCAGGACCGTGAGAACAGCCTGGTAAAGCTCTACAACAAAATCTACCAGAATCTGGACAGGGTCACGCCGGGGGTGGCCGGATGGATCATCAAGCCGGTGGAGATCGACGATGTCCCCATTGTCAACGTGGCCCTTTATAGTGACGAGGCCGATGACCATCAGCTCTACCGCATTGCCGAGGAGGTGGTGGGCAAGCTGCAGCACATTCCGGACAGTGCGCGCATTACCATTCACGGCGGCAGGAAACGGGTGGCCTACGTTTATCTGGATCCCGATCGTCTGGCGGCCTACGACCTGTCTGCCATGCAGGTGGTGGGCGCCATCCAGATTTCCAATGCCCAGATGGGCAGCGGCCAGTTCGAGCAGGGCAACCAAGTGGTTCAGGTGGAAGCCGGCCCTTTTATCAAGGACATATCCGAGGTGGGCAACCTGCTGGTGACCCTGCACCAGGGCCGGCCCGTTTACCTGCGGGATGTGGCCACCGTTCAGGACGGCCCTGAAGAGGTCAAGTCCTACAGCCGTATCGGCTTCGGGCCGGCAGAAAAGATGACCGACGGGACATCCCAGGGCCAGGAGACCTACCCGGCGGTGACCATAGCCGTGGCCAAGAAAAAAGGCAGCAATGCGGTTTGGGTGGCGCGGCAGGTGGAGAAAAAGATCCAGGCCCTGAGCGAGACCCTTCTGCCGGACAACGTCAGCTACCGCATCACCCGGGACTACGGGGAGACCGCCAACGACAAGGTCAACGGCCTGGTGAAAAGTCTGGCTGAGGCCATCATCACGGTTATCGCCCTGATCACCTTCTACATGGGGTGGCGCACCGGCACCATTGTGGCCATTGCCGTGCCCATTACGTATTCCCTGGTGCTTTTGTGCAATTACCTGTTCGGCTATACCATCAACCGGGTGACCCTGTTCGCCCTGATTCTGGCCCTGGGTCTGGTGGTGGACGACCCCATTGTCAGTGTGGAGAATATTTACCGTCACCTGACCATGGGCGGCAAAAAGAAGCTGGAAGCCATTTCCATTGCCATCAACGAAGTGATGCCGCCGGTCATTCTGGCCACCCTGGCCATTATTGTCTCTTTTCTGCCCATGTTTTTCATCACCGGCATGATGGGGCCCTATATGCGGCCCATGGCCTTGAACGTACCCCTGGCCATGCTCATGTCCATGGTGGTGTCGTTTGCCATCACCCCCTGGGTGTCCAGCAAGCTGTTGAAAAAAGACATCGCCCATGGTGAAGAGCCTTACGACATCACTAAAACCGCCAACTACCGTCTTTACCGGCGCGTGATCCTGCCGTTTGTCGACTCGCGGATCAAGAGCCTTTTCCTCTTGCTGGTGATCGCGGTGCTGTTCCTGGGTTCCGCGGGCCTGGCCCTCACCGGTCATGTGCCCCTCAAGATGCTGCCCTTTGACAACAAGAACGAGATCCAGGTCCTGATCGATCCGCCTGAGGGAACGTCTCTGGAATCCACGGATGCCATTGTGCGCCAGGTGGAGAACCTTTTGATCACTATGCCCGAGGTTACAAATTATATTTCCACGGTGGGCACGGCCTCACCCATGGACTTCAACGGTCTTGTGCGCCACTACTATATGCGGGAGGGGGCCAACGTGGCCGATATACGCGTCAACCTGCTGCCGCGCAACGACCGCCAGATGTCGAGCCACGCCATTGTATTGCGCATCAGAAACGACATCGACGCCATTGCAGCATCCACAGGCGCCAGCATCAAGCTGATCGAGGCGCCGCCGGGTCCGCCGGTGCTCTCCACCGTGGTGGCGGAGGTGTACGGCTCTTCCCGGCACTCCTATGACGAGTTGATTCAAGCGGCCGGTACGGTCAAACTGGCCATGGCCGGCATCGAAGGCGTCGTGGACATCGACGACACTGTGGAGGCCAACCAACGCAAGCTCTTTTTCAGGGTGGACCGGGAAAAAGCGGGCCACAACGGCATCTCCACGGATGACATCGTCAAGACCTTGAGGATTTCGCTGGCCGGCATGCAGGCCGGCATTATCCACAAAGACGCCGAGCAGAACGAGCTGCCCATCATTCTGCGGCTTCCCAGGGCGGCGCGCTCGGACGTATCGCGCCTGCAAACAATCGTTGTCAAGGGCCGGGCCGGGCATAACGTGCAGCTGGGCGAACTCGGGACCTTCGAGGAAAATATTCAGGAAAAAACCATATACCACAAAAACCAGGAGCGGGTTGTATACGTCATGGCCGAAATGGCCGGGCGCGGGCCGGCCTATGCCGTGCTGGATCTGCAAAAGCACTTCAAGGAAAATCCCCTGCCCGATGGCATCCGACTGGACTGGCGCGGGGAAGGGGAGTGGAAGATCACCCTGGATGTGTTCCGGGATCTGGGTCTGGCATTTTCGGCCGCCTTGGTAGGCATCTACGTGCTGCTGGTGTATGAGACCGCTTCATACCTCATCCCCATCGTCATCATGCTCTCCATCCCCTTGACCATGATCGGCATCATGCCGGGGTTCGCCCTTTTAAACGTCATTGTCAACAATCCAGTAGGGGGATTTCCAGATCCGGTCTTTTTCACAGCCACGGCCATGATCGGGATGATCGCCCTCTCGGGCATCGTGGTGCGCAACGCCATCATTCTCATCGACTTCATCCAGGTCCAGGTCAGACTGGGCAAGACCCTGAAGGAAGCCATCGTGGAGTCGGGCGCCGTGCGCTTCAGGCCTATCTTCCTGACCGCCGGAACAACGACCCTGGGCGCCTGGCCCATCACCCTGGATCCCATTTTCAGCGGTTTGGCCTGGTCCATTATCTTCGGTATGATCGTTTCAACAGCCTTCACCCTGGTGGTCATACCGGTGGTTTACTACCTCCTGTACGGTCGCAAACAGTAGAAAAAAAGAATGCCCCCACTTTCAGGAGCGGGGGCATTCTTTTTTTGTCCACCTTTTGTAGATTCTTTTTCGATCACTTTAAATTTCATCTTCCATATGTATGATATCATTTGGCTGAGTAATATGGGATGGAGGCGTCGGTATCTCCATAGTTTTCTCCTTGGTGCCAAGCATGTCCACAAGCATTTCCAAAGACCATAGGATCAAGGCTATTTTTTCTTCATCCAAGGCGATCAATCGATCCATAAATTGATCTTGAATTGGTTTGGGAGCCTTTTTCGTAAATTCAATTCCTTGCTCGGTAATTTCTATATGGACCTGCCTCCGATCTTTGCTAATGCGGACCCGTCGAACCAGGTCTCGTTTCTCAAGACGATCGATTATACCCGTGACTGTGCTGTTGTTTAAAAACACGATTTTCGTTAATGCGCCTATTGAGATCGGGCCATGCTGGAAGACTTCGTGAAGGCAGATGAGCTGTGGTGTCGATATCTTGTAGTTTTCCAAAATCAGCTTGGAATGTCTCGACATTTCCTGGATAATCTGCCGCAGCCGCATGATGATCTGCATACTGACCTGTTCTGCATTGATTTGTTTTTCATTTTTAGAATTCACGGATCCTCACAAGCATGAAATATAAGACAAATGATAATGGAATATTCCCCATATATTATCTATAACAGGTTGAATTGATTATATAAATTGATAATTGTTATTGTCGACACTAAAATTAGGGGGTTGACATATTTATTTCAGATCCGTATATTTCGCATTGAAAATATTTATTAATGTAATTTTTTGAAATAAAATATCAAGAATGTTTTATGGTAACAATAAAAGATCATATAAAAATAACATAAAAGGAAAAGAAAGAACAGTATGAACGCACAACACATTATCGGTCAGCTGTCAGACAAAATCTTCCATAGTGATTTTAGAAATTATAACAACACTTTAGATTCAAACAACAATTTAACGGATAGCATATCGGAATTAATTTCAGTGTCAATAGAAAACGATGTTCCACCGACTTTAATCTCGAACGAGGCATTGGATAAACCCATGCTCGATATTGTTAATCGTTTTAAAAATGACGATTATGAATTTATGGAAATGATTGCAAGGGCAAAACTCACAGGGGACGCAAGAGACAGACTTGCCGATCATGTGGAAGAAACCGAATCCTTAGACAATGCCACAATACTGCTTGCCACAGTTGAAGGGGAATATCATCGGCACGGTAAGGATATTATCTCCTTGTTAGCTCGAGGAATTGGATTTAATACCATTGATCTGGGAATGGGTATACCTACCAGTGAAATACTCGATGCCGTTGATGAACACCAGCCTGACTACCTGGGTATTTCGGCATCAACGCGAGCGACGATACCCGATCTGAAGGAAGTCATGGATACAATTCATGCGAACAACGCTCTTGAGAATACGACGACAATTTTGGGTGGATTTTTAGCGAGTTACAATGAAGCTGAGGCAATTGATGCAGATTACTGCTGTCCCAACATCCATCAGTCCATTGACCTGTTCTTAAACTTAGCGAATTCATCCAACTGAAGCATTATTTAGCTATCTAATTTATTATGACTTATTGATAGAAAGGATCTACTATGGTCCGAGTAACATTTTTTTCCACATCCAAACCAGTTATTGGCCAAAAGACGGATACCTATCCTGAAATTATCTCAAATAGCATTGAAAAAGAAATGCAAAGGTTGGATCCGGACGCTGGCGTCAGTTGTGCCACTCAAATTAATAATGGACTGGCTATAATTGCTGGCGAAATAAAGGCAGATTCATCCATAGATGCCTCAAAAGTTGTTAGAAAAACAATCAACCGACTTTTTAAGAAAAATTCTCTTTAAAACAATCTTGCCATACAGGTTTGGTAGAGTAAACTTGAGCTTTTAATGAAACGCTCACTTTAGGTGAAATTTAGATGCTTTGGAAAAGGAGCGTTGTGGCATTCCTATCCTTCTACCAATAGATCATCCATCTTTTTTCCGGCAGAAATCAAGTGTTGACCATGGCAGGATATTGTGGATAATGCCCGGATGATCCATAACCATACGGAAACCAAAAAAAACAATACCTTCCAGACCGGGCAAATCGTCACGCTGTCCATCAGTCACTTCATCCACGATGTGTACTCCAGCTTTCTGGCGCCGCTTCTGCCCCTGCTGATTGAAAAGCTTTCCATGACCCTGACCCAGGCCGGGTTTTTGACCACGATCATGCAGGTGCCTGCGCTGCTCAACCCCTATATCGGATCTCTGGCCGACCGCATCAGTGTACGTTATTTCATTATCCTGGCGCCGGCCTTGACCGCGATTCCCATGAGCCTCATCGGGATGGCACCCACTTACGGTGTGCTGCTGATCCTGCTGTTCATTGCCGGCATCAGTGCAGCCGTGTTCCACGTGCCTGCTCCGGTGATGGTGTCAAAGCTTTCCGGGCAGAAGGTCGGCAGGGGGATGAGCTTTTTTATGACCGGCGGAGAATTTGCCCGGACCATTGGGCCCATGGTTGCGGTGGGGGCGGTGGCTCTGCTTGGCCTGGAAGGGTTTTACCCGGTGATGGTGGTGGGGATTCTGGCCTCGGTCTGGCTGTATCTCAGATTTAAGGATGTGCCTGTTGGAAACAAGTCTCCCCAAAAAACGTCTGTGCGGGGAACCTGGAAGGAGATGCGGCATATCCTGATGCCCCTTGCTGTCATTCTGGTGGCCAGGGGTTTCATGCATGCCGCCATGGCCTCCTTTCTGCCGACCTTTGTCAAATTGGAAACCGGCAATTTGTGGCTTGCGGGCTTTGCCCTGACCCTGTATGAATCAACCGGTGTGCTCGGCGTTATGACGGCCGGTTCCTTGAGTGATTACCTGGGACGGCGAAAAGTCCTTTTGATTTCGCTGGTGGGCGCGCCACTCACCCTGTTTTTGTTTACATGGGCCGGCGGTTGGGTGCGCGTGACCGCCCTCCTGTTCACGGGGTTCCTGCTGCTCTCCACCACCCCGGTGATGCTGGCGATGGTTCAGGAAAATGCAAAATCCAGCCCGGCTGCAGCCAATGGCATCTTCATGATGATGTCTTTTATGGCGCGCTCGGCTGTGGTGGTGATCGTCGGCTGGTGGGGGGATCTTTTCGGTCTGCGGGAAACCTATTTTATCAGCGCTGCCGTAGGGCTGGTGGGCATACCGTTCGTCTTTTTCCTGTCCGATAAAAAAGACAATTGACGGATAGGGGACGCAGTGCCTGAATACGAAGGGGATATCTCGATATTCAACCTGAGAAAGGAGACTGGTTTTGAATCAACAAGAACAGGGATTTGGGAATCATTTGATATTATAGAAAGGGGGCATTGTGGCCAATAACCGGATTTGTGAACTTTTAGGAATTCGATATCCCATTATTCAAGCACCCATGAACTGGGTGAGCGGTGTGGACCTCGCAGCTGCTGTGTCCAATTATGGAGGGCTCGGGACCATAGGACCCAACGCCGGTGCTGATGATATCACCCAGGATGTTGAGGAGACAGCAGAAAGATATCGTGTTCAGATAAGAAAATTAAAAAACCTGACGCAAGCACCTTATGCTGTGAATATCCCGGTAGGTTTTGGGGATATGGTCAAATATTCAAAAAAGATTGTCGACGTTGTTATTGAAGAGCAAATTCCGGTTGCCATCATATCCGTGGGAAAACCGGAGGTATACACCCGGGTTCTTCAGGAAGCCGGCATCAAGGTTATGCATGCCGTTTCCACCGCGAGGCATGCAAAAAAAGCCGAAGCAGTAGGCGTGAATGCAATTATCTGCGAAGGTTTTGAGGCTGGCGGCCATAAAGGTTTTACTGAACTGACGACCTTTGTCTTGACGCCAATAGTTGCAGACGCGGTGAACATACCTGTTGTCACGGGCGGTGGGATTGGCGATACGCGGGGTGTCATGGCCGCACTCGCCCTGGGCGCAGATGGTATCTACATGGGGACGCGTTTCATGGCTACCAGAGAATCTGAAAGCCATACCCGTGTGAAGGAAGCGATCGTTAGCGGCGCCGACGCCTGCACGGTCTCTCTGCAAAAGGATTTCATGCTTGCACGGGACCTGGTCAACGATTTTACAAAGACGTATTTAAAAATGAAAATGTCCGGGGCTGCGCCTGAAGAACTCAGAGATTACCTGGA
Source organism: Thermodesulfobacteriota bacterium (assembly GCA_039714495.1). Lineage (GTDB taxonomy): Bacteria > Desulfobacterota > Desulfobacteria > Desulfobacterales > B30-G6 > JAJDNW01. The sequence goes on along the minus strand of JBDLJD010000065.1, from coordinate 6,036 downwards.
TGAGCACTCTCAATACAGGGGGCAACACCTTGGGGATGCGGCTGACGGTGAAATTTGCTGTGGCCAGGTTGCCGGGTTGATCACCGAAGTGAATTCTACAAAAGAAGTAATGGATGAGATAATAGGAAACATCGGTTCTCGATTTGAAGAGCTGAAGCACAAACTCGCTGATTTTCAATAGTTCATTGTTGGGATAAATTGAAAGCTGACCTCTTTAGACGGGAGAACATATGTCAAAGCTGTCCATAGATTTCGGGTTTTGTCCGCTTGTGGCAGCCTGGCAGAAGATCGGGTGTTCCGATGAAGAGATTGCCAGGCTCTGCGATATTGCTATTACTTTCCAAGGTTGACAATTCTCTAGGAACGATTTTAATGCGAACCTACAAAAAAATCATGGCGATCGTATGTACTGTCGCCGCTGTCTGGTTGAGCACACCTGTTGCTGCGGGCGCAGGAGGATCCTCTGTATTCCAGAAGTCAGACCGCAACAGGACCTGGGATTTCTACCTGCCGCTGATCTATACACAAGCGGCAACCATCGACGGCCAACAAGGGGCCAGGGTGGACGTAGATGATGGTTTCGGACTTGGCTTTGGTGTGGGGTATAACTTTAACGACCACCTCCAGTTGGGCGGTTCCTTCAGGTGGAGTTCTCGCAGCTATGATGCCACGGCCGTCGGGCAAGACGGTTCAACGCGCAGCTACAGCAATAAACTGGATACATCGACCTTTGCATTAAATGGGATCTATTATATCCTCGATAACAACATTACACCTTTTGTGTCCGGCATGATCGGCTATACCCTGGCAGATACCAATATCCAGAATGCCCCTGCCTCGGATTATTGCTGGTATGACCCGTGGTGGGGATACGTATGCACGGAATATGTGCCGACCAGGACCGAAGACGGCATGAGCTACGGCGCAGGACTTGGTATACGGGTCGATATAAGCAGGCAATTCGGCATGCAGGGAAGCTACAACAAGACCTGGATCGATTTCAACAATGCCGCCGGAACTTCTGATTTCGATATCTGGCGTCTGGATTTTATCTTCCGGTTTTTTTAGCCCAGCGCCTTTTCAAATCAGACGGCGGTGGGATATGTTTGGACAAGCCGTTTCCCAAGCGTTATGGCCAGGCGTTTGAAAAGCATTGCGGCATTTTCAGAATTTGTTTCGAGAATTCTCAGGAACCTATCTCGTTCAAACTTCAGCAGGCTGGTTGGTTCCAGGCACTTTCCGGAAGCTGAAAAAGACTCACGCCCGGTAAGGGTAGACCATCCGATAAACTCACCGGTGTGTCTTGCCATATGCACGGTTGGCCCTTCTTTTCCATGGCTCAACAGAACCCGCCCCTTCAAAAGGATAAAAAAGTGATCGGCCGGATCGCCTTCCTGGAAAAGTATATCACCTTCATCACAGGATAATTTTTCGGACATATCCATAGCCTCCTGCACAAAATCCTTGCTCATACCCCAGAATAGATCTCCCTGTTTAAAATGCATGACCATTCCTCCTTTTGGCTTATACTTAAACTGAGCGGTTCAAATTTTAGGAATGTGTGGTTACGTCTTAAGAACTTGGTCCTCTAGGCCAGGCCAGAGACGTTGGGTCTGGCCACAAACAAATGCCCTGGAATACTGGCATATTGGGTTTGATGGTAGGCCCACTACGTTTGTTGGATGGGTTATGGCCTGAAAAACACAATCCGCTATCCATCACCCATTACTCCATTACTCCAAAGATTGCTTTTAAACTGACTACACCCCTATGGGTGACACCAGTGCCGGGCCCTCCTGACCCGGGTATCTACTTATTTGGAGATGCGTCTATATTTGCTTGGCTTCCGCAATAAGCGTATCGAACTGCTCCACATCCACCACAGCAGATGTCGTGAAATGGATACCTGTTAGTCTATACAATGCAACAGATGCGGCCATAGCGTTTTTTTGGTCTGGGAAATCAACCGTGAAAACGAGATCATGCTCACCCATAACGGCATACATGGATATTATTTTCCCACTATTATTCTTGATTGTTTCACGGACCTTTTCTGTCCGCTCAGGACTGATATCCTTGGCTGCTTCTGATGAATAACGCCCGAACATTAAAAAGATAGACATTGGCAAGCCCCCCTTTCATTTTCAGTGTTGTTATTCTGGCCTTAACTGCTACATCAGGATGGTCGCGGATTATTAGAAACAGGCCTCGTCTTTTAACGCGTTTGAACCAGATAGATATGAATAGGACGTAAAGCTATTTATACGTTGGCGACGTTTCTAATGATAAAAAACGATGTTTTCTGCTTCGTTGTGCGCGCTCGAGCATGAAAATTTGTTCAGAAGTCTTTTCGCTAAATGGGCGATTCTGTTGCTTCAATAGCGCGAGAGAAGAAGAAGCGACGTGAGGCTAAGAGTAGTTTTGATCCGATTTGATTCTTTTATCTTAAAATATCCAAGGGTGTTATGTCAACCCCAAGGTGGCATAAACAACATGCAAAAGAATAGATAATGTTATTAACCGTTGGATTGTGGTATCTATGGTAAGGCATGATTCACGATCTGGTTTCCACATTTCCAAGACAACCTTTTGTCCATAGGAGGAATAATTGCAGGAATATGAATCCATAGAAGTCAACCAGGCAGGAGAAATCGTCACCGTGGCCTTAAACCGGCCGAAGCTGAACCTGTTCAATGAGCGCATGATGCGTGAATTGATCCATGCATTTTCGAGCCAGAGAGAGAATACAACCGCCCGCTTCATCATCCTGGACGCCAGGGGCGATCATTTCTCAGGTGGTATTGACTTGAAGGAGATCAATGACCGCGGCTTCACGGCTGAAGACGCCCGCAAAAACCAGCTGCTGGGACAAGATCTGATGAAAAGCATCGAGAATCTAGAGCAGATAACCGTAGCTACCTTGCGCGGTATTGTCTGCGGTGCCGGCATGGCCGTAGCCCAGGCCTGTGATTTTCGCATCATGGCTGAAGAGAGTTTCTTTATTGTACCGGAGACACAGATCGGCACCTTCTATACGTGGGGGTGTACGCCCAGACTGGTCAGAATGGTGGGTGCCTCCAAGGCCATGGAGATCGTCATGACCTGCGACCCCATCGATGCCCAGGAAGCCCGTCGGCTGAACCTCGCCAATATCATCGTGGAAACCGAGGCCCTGGAGGAAGCCACGCAAAACTTTATTGCCAAGATAGCCTCCAAGAGCCCCACCAGCATCCGTCTGACCAAAAAGATCGTCCAGGGGGCGTCCATGCTGGGTTTTGGGGACATGCTAGTCTGTGAACCCGAACTCATGCAGGGGCTAGCTCATACCGGAGAAACGCGCAAAGGGATTTCCGCTTTCATGGAAAAGAAGCGGCCTGAATTTTAATCCCACCGCAGAAATGTCGGGTTTCAGGCTGCAGCTCACGAGGGCCAAGTCCTGATTTGAAGTTGTCACTTTTATTGGTTTATATCGCCTGTTCTCCAGCCTCCAATCTCCGGCTTCTGTCCTCCGTTCTTTGGGGCTCTGAGGTTCTGAAACGCTGTTGGTCTGTGGATCTGTAGCTCTGGATTCCCGCCTTCGCGGGAATGACTACTCCCTATTACCTGCTGGCACGGCCGTCCTCTGACACTCTGGCCTCCGTTCTCTGTCCTCTGGCTATCTGTCTTGGCATTCCGGCAACAACTGCGCGCAGCCCTACCTGATTTTTTTCACAATGAGGCTTCCAATGGAGTATCCTGCTCCAAAGGAACTGATTACCCCGAGGTCGCCCACGGCCAGATCGTCCTTGTGCAGGTGAAAGGCGATGATGGAGCCCGCCGAGGCCGTGTTGGCATAGCGGTCGAGAATGATAGGCGCCTCCTCAAGGGTTGCTTCCCTCCCGAGCAGGCGGTGGATGATCATGTGATTCATGTTGATGTTGGCCTGGTGCAGCCACCAGCGCGCGATGTCTTCGACGGCGATGCCCAGGCTCTCCAAATGCCCGCGAATATGACGATCAGCCATTGGGCAGACCTCCTTGAACACCCGGCGGCCGTTCTGGTGAAAAAGCTTGTCTTCACCAAAGGGATCCACATCGTTGACACGGCTGAGGTAACCCATATTGGAGCGGACATTGCTGGAAAATTTGGTCAAGGCCCTGGTGCTGAGGATTTCATAGCTCTGGGAAGCCGTGCAGGTATCGGATCTTTCCACGATGGCGGCCGTGGCAACGTCCCCGAAAATGAAGTGGCTGTCCCGGTCCTGGTAGTTGACCTGGGGTGAAGTCAATTCGGGATTGATCAAGAGGACACAACCGGCAGTGCCGGCCGTTACCATCTCGTAGGCGCGTTGCAGGGCAAAGGTGGCTGCTGAACAGGCTACCAGCATGTCAAAGGCGAACCCTTCGATTTTAAGGGCGTTCTGGACCTCGATGGCGATGGCCGGATAGGAGCGCTGGGTATAGGCACAGGAAACTACCACCGCATCGATGTCGGCCGCGGTTTTCCCGGCGGCCTTAAGGGCGTCGCGGGCAGCATGGATCGCAATTTCCGCCTGATTTGAAAGCTCGGCTTCGGACCGTTCCGCTATGCGCGGCCGCATCCTGTCGATGTCCAGAATCCCGTCTTTGATGTAGGCGAACCGCTGCTTGATGCCGCTGGCTTTGGCAATGAATTCCGCAGAGGATAAAGGTTTGGCGTCTAGTTCACCCTGCCTGATCTCTTCCGCATGCACATCATTGTATTTGTTGGCCCAGGCGTTGTAAGCGGCAACCAGTTCCTCGTTGGTGATCACATTTTCCGGTGTAAACAAACCGGTTCCGGAAATGACCACGGAATTTAATTCATTTGATGCCATGATTTATCCTTCTTTTATAGGGTATGTGGCTTTGTTGGAAAAAGATCGAACCCAATATCATTTCCAAGATTCATGCCAGAATGCCATTCAATATAACTACTTGTAATTTAGTAATATTTTTCCGTGGTATGTTTTGGGGGCATATACTTGATGGTAATACGGGTACATATTTGGTGGGGTCTGTAGTCATAAAATGCACACGCAATGGCCTGGTCAACATGGGGAATCGCTGTAATGTAAGGCTTGCCAAGCGTATGCATTTCTGAGAATTAATGACCATTGTCATAATATTCAAGGGTGAAAGCAGGATAAAGAATGATTAAATTGTTGATTATCGGGTTGGGTGGATTTGTGGGCGCGATCTTGCGCTACAGTATCAGCGGCGCCATCCAGTCGGCTTCCAGGAGCATCAGCTTTCCTTTTGGGACGCTGGGGGTGAACGTGATCGGCTGTTTTTTTATCGGCCTGCTTTCTTACCTGGTGGAGACGCGTGGGCTGTTCACGCCGGAAACCCGGCTGTTTCTGGCCATCGGCTTGCTGGGGTCGCTGACCACCTATTCAACCTTTGGCAATGAAACCTTTGAACTGATGCGTGATTCAGCCTTTATCCTGGCCGCAGCCAACATCGGCGCACAGATATTTATCGGCTTGACGGCGGTGTGGTGCGGCAGGGCAATGGCGCATGGCCTGTGGGGGTGAACATGACTTTTCTAGAAGAAGGCTGCCTGCTGCGTATTCTTATCGGCGAGAACATTCAGCACAAGGGCAAACCGCTCTATGAATGGCTGGTGGTCAAGGCCCGGGAATCAGGGCTGGCCGGGGCAACGGTAACCAAAGGCATCATGGGCTTCGGGGCGAACAGCCGTATTCACACGTCTAAAATCCTGCGCCTCTCCGAAGACCTGCCGGTCATCATCGAAATAGTGGATTCCAAAGAAAACCTGGAAGCATTTCTAAGGGAGGTAGACAGCGTCATCGAAGTAGGGCTGGCCACCCTTGAAAAAGCGGATGTGCGCTTTTACCGGCACAAGGATCCTAAGTGACAGAGGTCGGAGCCCCAGAGGACAGAACTACAGAACCCCAGAGACCGGAACTACAGATGGCAGAACCTCGGTGGACGGATGTCAGATCCAACTTCCAACATCGAATCACAAACGTCCTGCTGATAGCTATGAGCAGCCTGACACCCGAAACCCGACACC
>JBDLJD010000064.1:0-23315 GCA_039714495.1 Thermodesulfobacteriota bacterium | reverse complement strand
TAACGAATTTCCAATGTCCAAGTTCTTCCTTCTTCTGTCTTCTGGGGCTCTGTCCTCTGAGGTTCTGACCTCTGGAATTCTCCCTACTCCCTACTGCCTACTCCTTACTTTCCTTAGCATCCGCCTTCTCCACAACCGGCACACCTTCGACCGGCGACACCCGGCGGACTGCATCATATTCAGGCGGGCAGGCCACCTTGCACTCGCCGCACTTCACGCACAACTGCTGATCAATGCCTTTTTTGCGGGCGCGCGTGGTGAAAATCGCATCCACGGGGCAGCACCCTACACACACGTCGCATCCCCGGGCGCATGTCGAAAGGTCGATGTAAAAAGCGGTCAGTTCCCGGCAGGTGGTTCCGGGGCACCTTTTCTCCTCCACGTGGGCTGCATACTCATCTGCAAAATAGTCCAGCGAAGTCATCACGGGATTCGGAGCGGTTCTGCCCAGTCCGCAGAGCGACCCCTCCCGGACGGAATGGCTGAGATCCTTCAGCTGCCCCAGGTCCTCCGGAGTGCCCTCCCCTTTTGTTATCCTTGTTAAAATGTCCAGCAGGTGGCGGGTGCCTATTCTGCAGAAGGTGCACTTGCCGCACGATTCGTTCTGTGTGAAATCAAGGAAATATCTCGACACATCGACCACGCACGACTCTTCGTCCAGGACCACAATACCGCCCGAGCCCATCATGGCGCCGGCATGGTTCAGGGAATCATAGTCGATGGGCGTGTCCAGGAACGATTCCGGAAGACACCCGCCCGAAGGCCCCCCGATCTGAACCGCTTTGAATTTTTTCTGGTTGGGAATGCCGCCGCAGATATCGAAGATAAGGGTGCGCAGCGTCACCCCCAGGGGAATCTCCACAAGCCCGGGATGGACCACCTCGCCGACCACCGAAAAAACAGTTGTTCCGGGGCTGCCCGGGGTGCCGATACCTTTAAACCACTCCGCACCATTTTCCATTATGGGGACGATGGTCGATAAAGTCTTGACGTTGTTGATAACCGTGGGGGCCCCGTACAGGCCGCTTTCCACCGGATAGGGGGGGCGGTTGACCGGCATGCCGCGGGTACCTTCAATGGATTTGATCAGGGCGGTTTCCTCACCGCACACAAAGGCGCCGGACCCCTGAAAAACCTCGATGTCGAAACTGAACCCCGACCCCAGGACATCTCTGCCCAAAAGACCCGCCGCCCGGGCCTGTTCGATGGCGCGCGTCACGATATCCACCGCCAGGGGGTATTCCGCCCGGACATACACGATGCCAATCGATGCGCCCACCGCCCGGGCACAAATGGCCATCCCCTCGATGACCTGGTGCGGATTGCTTTCCAGAAGCGTGCGGTCCATGTACGCGCCCGGGTCGCCCTCATCGGCATTGCAGATCACGAATTTTTCTTTACCGCTTGATTCGGCATGGGCTGCCAGTTCCCATTTCCGGCCGGTGGGAAACCCGGCCCCGCCCCTTCCACGCAGGCCTGAGGATTTTATCTTCTCCACTACATCGCCGGGTGACATCTCGAGTGCTTGCGACAGGCCGGCGTATCCGCCCTCCAGGATATACTCATCGATGCGCTCCGGGTCGATACGTCCGCACAACCGGGTCACGATGCGCTTTTCCATACTGAACCGGGCAAATTCCATCACCCACGGAATCATCTCGTTTTCCACGGTAGCGCCCAGAATGTGCTCGAAGCGGGGGTCCCCCTCCCCAAGATAGAGCTTGGTGAGCATCTTGGCTTTACCGGGACTGACTTTGGGATATAGAATCGGGGGGAAGCCGGACGCTGGATGTTCGATGACCACCACCGGCTCTGCATAGCAGTGCCCGAAACAGCCCACCGGGTGCACCACAGCCTCCACACCCTGCTGCTCCAGGGCTTCTTCAAACGCCTTTTTTGTTTCCAGGGCGCCGGAGGCAATCCCGCAGGTGGCCATACCGATGTGCACAATGGGAACATCCGGCTTTTCCGCGGCCGCCCGGCGTTCTGCCGCGGCGTCAAATATTTTCTGCAACGCTGCCGAGGGGGTCTCTGCACTCATACCTGAATCCTGCATGATTTTTTTATAATACGTCTGTAGCCCTGGCTCCAGTTTTTTCACCCCCACCCAGCCTCCCCCGTCAAGGGGGAGGAGACGACTTCTGCCCAACGGTATTCAGCTTCGGCAGGGGTAAATCCCTGGACTACGCTGTTTGTCGCGTTCCGTTTTCCGGCGGGCAGACACGAGGCCTGCCCCTACGCGCTTTTGGCCCTACTCCTTACTGCCTACTGGATCTCTGTGGCTCTGGCCTCTGTAGTTCCGGCCTATTGGGCGCTTTTCTCCTTTTCAGCAGCCCTCTGGCGCATCTCGTTTTCCACTTCAATGCGCAGGATAAGGCCTTCGACCTTGCTTGGCGCCATACCGCCGTGGACCGTCTCACCCACCAGGGCTACCGGCGCCAGAGCACAGCAGCCGACACACGCCACTTTTTCAATGCTGAATTCCAGGTCAGCCGTTGTTTCGCCGTCCTTGATCTCCAGCTTTCTTTCAAAATTTTCGAGGATAATGTCCCCTCCCCTCACATGGCAGGCCGTTCCCAGGCACACTTTGACGGGGTGCCGGCCCGGGGGATTGAACCGGAACTGGTTGTAAAATGTGGCCACCCCGAAAACCTCAGCCGACGGGATATCAAGATGGCGGCCCACCAGCTCAAGGGACGCTTTGGGCAGGTACTGGTATTGGCCCTGGATCATCTGCAGGATGGGAATGAGCTTGCTCCGCTCCCGGCCGAACCCGGCCAAACGGCTTTCAATCTCCTTAAGGATCTGCTTTTCTTCGAGATCGTCGTTTTGTTCTACCATGCAACTTCCTGTTATCTATATCTCAAACCACAAAGGCAAGGCATCTAAGGGGGAAGACGTAGTTTTTCTTTACTTCGACCCCTTAGTAACACAGCATATGGAAGCCTCTGGCGGTCAGCAAAAAGTTCAAAATTCGATGTTGGATGTTCGATGTTTATTTCATCACGAAATCACGAAAGGACGAAACCACGAAAATTTGCTCTAATCATTTCGTGCTTTTTAGATTTCGTGTTTTCGTGATTCATTTTTTTCACCAACCACCAACTACAGACGACAGACTACCGCTTTCGTCCGTCTTCTGTCTTCTGGGGCTCTGTCCTCTGAGGTTCTGACCTCTGGAATTCTCCCTACTCCCTACTCTCTTCAGATCTTCTCCATTGCCCCATATGCCGCCTGTATCCTGTCGCGCAGTAAAAAACAGAGCCTTTCCATCACCTGCATGCCCAGCGCCGGAGTATTGAGCATCATCTCCCTCAACTCTGCGCCCTCAATGGATACAATCTCCGTAGGTTTTTGGCAATAGGCGGATGACATCAGGATATGGGGCTCCCCCAACAGGGTGGACCAGCACCCCAGAAAGCGTCCTTTGCCCAGCATGTCGATCACCACGCTGCCGGTTCTCTTGCCGAGGTCGGTCTTCCGTTCCAGAGACACGTGCCCCTCGACGATGATGTGGATGTGCCGTCCGAAATCACCCTGTTGAAATACATTTTCTCCGGCCTCCAGTTTGACCAACTGGCCTATGCCCGCTATCCTGGCGATGGTGGTTTCCTCAAAATCCTTGAAAAACCGGCTCTCCTTCAGCGCTTTCTCAATGGCGGTTGTTTTCATCATTTTTTCCTTTCCCGTAACCATTCCCGTAACCATGGGGTTTGTCGGGGGCTTTTGCTTTACCCCGCTCCTCCTTCAAGTTCCGCCAATATGCCAAGCGTTTTCGGATGGCCTGCTCGAATCCGCGGTCGGAGGGATCATAAAACCGGTGGCCTTGGATCTTTTCCGGAAGGTATTCCTGGGCCACAAATGCATCTTTGTAATCATGGGCATAGCGGTAGCCCTTGCCATACCCCACATCGTCCATCAGTTTGGTGGGGGCGTTGCGGATATGCAGCGGTGTTGCCAGGCTGCCCGTGCGTTCGATGGTTTTGGAAACCCTGCCATGGGCCTTGTAGATGCTGTTGCTTTTGGGTGCCGTGGCAAGATAAACAGCGCTTTGGGCCAGGGCCAGCTCACCCTCGGGCGACCCAAGAAAGCGATAGGCCTCCATGCCATTCAAGGCTATGTTAAGGGCGTGCGGGTCTGCCATGCCTATGTCTTCTGCGGCAAAGCGCACCATGCGCCGTGCCACATAGAGCGGCTCCTCCCCGGCGGCAAGCATTCTGCCCAGCCAGTAGAGCGCGCCATCCGGATCGCTGCCGCGCATGCTTTTGTGAAAAGCGGAGATGAGATTGTAGTGCTCCTCTCCGGCTTTGTCATAAACCAGGGCCTTTTTCTGCAGCGCCCTCTCTATACTGGAAAGGGTTATGGTTGTCCCGGCGGCTGCCTCTTCGCCCGCGGTCCCGTCCCCTTCAGCCAGCCCGGCTGCCAGTTCGAGACTGTTCAAGGCCATCCGGGCATCCCCTTCGGATATGGATGCCAGGTAGTCCAGGGCTTCGTCCGTTATGCCCAGGCCTGCCCGGCCAAGACCCGCATCCTTGTCCACAAGGGCCCTTTTCAGGATATGCCTGATTTCATTTTCCCCGAGGGCTTCCAGCACTATGACCCGGCAGCGTGAGATGAGCGGGGGGATAACCTCGAAGGACGGGTTCTCGGTGGTGGCGCCGATGAGGGTAATCAGCCCGCTTTCCACATGATGGAGAAACGCGTCCTGCTGGGCCTTGTTGAAACGGTGAATTTCGTCCACGAACAGAACCGTATGCTGGTGGTAGAGGTTCCGCCTTTCCTCGGCTATCTTTATGACTGATCGGATTTCCTTTACCCCGGACAGGACCGCCGAAAAGTGAATAAAGTGGGCGCTGGTCTCAGAGGCCATCAGCCTGGCAAGCGTTGTTTTGCCACATCCCGGGGGACCCCACAGAATCATCGAAAAAATCTTGTCCTGCTCGAGGGCCTGGCGGACCAGCCGTCCCTCCCCCACGGCGCCGCGTTGCCCCTTGTAATCCTCAAGACGTGTGGGGCGTATGCGCTCGGCCAGGGGCCGGTTCATTCGTGAGGCCTGGCGGGCGCTGTATTCGAAGAGATCGTTCATGGATTGGCGTGCTGTGTTTGGTGTTTGGTTTTTTGTGCTACATGTTACGGGTTGCGGGTTAACGATCTCAGACCTCTGGCATTCCGTTCTCCGACCTCTGGGATTCGGGTTGCAGGGTGCAGGCTATGCGCCCTCCGTCATCCCAAACGCCTCATTATCAATTAAAAATTAGCAATTGATTATTAATAAATAACATTAAGTAATATAATGTAATATATTAATAATAAAGAGTTAATGGTTATCGGCCAAAGTGACTGTATTCCACCTCTTGATCCAAAAATGAACATCGAACATTCAACGCCCAACATCCAACGTCGAATGGTTTATCAGCTTATTGCATTCAGCCCCAGCAGGGATAAATCCCTGCACTACATTGTAAATTCGATGAATGGGCACGTAGGCCAGGGCTTCAGCCCTGTAGAGCACCTTGGTTTCCGTCTGCCCTTTTCTCCCTACTCCTTACTCCCTACCTGCCTTCGGACCCCTGGCCCCTTTGGGCCGCCCCTTACGCTGTCTGAATATCAGCCGCAGGGGCGTGCTGTTCAGACTGGTCTCTGCTCGGACCTGGTTGATTAGATAGCGTTTATATGAAAAGTGGACAGCATCCGGATAGTTGACAAAACAGACAAAGGTGGGCGGTCTGGTCGACACCTGGGTGGCGTAGTAGAATTTCAAGCGCCGCCCCCTATGCAGGGACGGTTCATTTTTTTGAATGGCTCCCTCGAAAATTTTATTGAGCGCGCCGGTGCCGATGCGGGTGCTGAATTGGCTGTAAACGTCATCCACCATCTTGAATATCTTGGCAACCCGCTGCCCGGTCAGGGCTGAAATGGTCAGCACGGGAGCGAACTGGAGGAACTTGGAGTCCATTCGGAGCTGCTCCTGATATCGCTTGACCGTCCGGTTGTCCTTTTCCACCAGGTCCCATTTATTCAACAGGAAGATACAGCCGCAGCCACGTTCATAGGCATACCCGGCGATATTGACATCCTGCTCGGTAACACCGGCATGCGCATCCAGGACAATCAGGGCCACGTCACACCGGTCCAGGCTCTTGAGGGCCTTGATAACCGAAAATTTTTCGAGTTTCTTCTGGACCTTGCCCTTGCGCCGGATGCCAGCCGTGTCGATCAGCCTGTAGAGCGAGCCCCCGGCCTTGTACATAGAGTCGATAGCATCGCGGGTCGTACCCGGAATATCGCTCACCAAAAGGCGCTTTTCCCCCAGCACCTTGTTGATCAGGGACGATTTGCCCACGTTGGGTCGGCCCACCACGGCAACCTTGATGCTTTCTTCGTCTTCAACAGGCGCCTGCCCGGCGATGATCTCCGAGAGGGCCGCCACCAGGCAGTCCAGAAAATCGTTAATGCCGTAGCCGTGCTCCGCAGACAAAGGATGAAGTTCTTCAACACCGGTACTGTAAAAATCGTAGAGGCGGTCCTCCTGCTCGGCACCGTCTATTTTGTTGACGGCAAACAGGGCCGGCTTGTGCAAAGACCTGAGCAGCTGGATAATGTCGCTGTCGAAAGGAGATATGCCGGCTTTGCCGTCCAGCATGACCACGATGACGTCGGCATCCTGCATGGCCTGCTCGACCTGGAACTTTATCTGCGGGTTGAAGGCATCCTCGGCTTCGGTAAACCCGCCTGTATCCACGAGGGTAAAGGCCACCTCGTCCCACTTTGCATCACCGTAGATTCGGTCCCGCGTCACCCCGGGAAAATTTTCCACCAGGGCGTCTCGGGTGCGGGTCACCCGGTTGAAAAAGGTGGACTTGCCTACGTTGGGGCGACCGATGATGGCGACAACTGGTTTCATTTTAGTCAACTATTCTTCAAAATCTGATAGTTTCAGGTCAAAATCACGCATTAATTTATAGGCCGATTCCTGACCTTTAAATATACTAAATTACGAATGAAATTAAAATATTTTCTTCACATTTTCCCGTATTTTCTGTAAAAGAATCAATCAAGCGGAAATCTATGCCCAGTTGCGTACTGGCACGCGGGTGCATGCAAAAAGGAAAATGATATGGGACTCAATTTTATGGAAGGCAACGAAGCAATCGCCTGGGGTGCCTTTCGGGCAGGTTGCCGATTTTTTGCCGGCTATCCGATCACACCGGCCACGACGATTCTGAACACCATGCTGAAGCTGCTGCCTCCTGCCGGCGGCATCTGCATCCAGGGGGAAGATGAAATCGCCTCCATGGGTTTCTGTCTGGGTGCTTCCATGGCCGGCATGAAGGTCCTGACCGCCACTTCCGGCCCCGGCATCAGCCTCTACAGCGAAAATATTTCGTTTGCCATCGGCAGCGAAATCCCCATGGTAATTGTAGACGTGCAGCGCCTGGGCCCCTCCACCGGCTCCGCCACACGGGGCGCGGACGGTGACATACAGTTTCTGCGCTGGGGCAGCACCGGTGGCCTCCCGGTGGTCGTCCTGGCGCCGGTTGACGCCGTGGATTGTTACCTATTGACGGCCCATGCCTTTAACCTGGCGGAAACCCTGCGGTGCCCGGTATTCATCGCCAGCAACAAGGAAACCGGCATGACCAAGGAAAGTTTCGACATGGATGCGGTAACCCTGCCGGAGATAATCGACCGGACCCCTTACACGTCGGATGCGCCCTTTCTCCCATTTTCCGCCAGGGATGACCGTTCGGCACCGGATTACCTGCCCATCGGAGGGCCGCAGGTCGTACGCCAGACCTCTTCGACCCACGGTCCGGACGGATACATCACCGTAGACCGGGAGGCCATTGCCCGTAATCAGAGCCGGCTGGCAAACAAGCTGAAATCAAGCGTGGATGACTTTTCCTTTTATGACTTTTACGATGCTGACACCGACACCCTGTTGATCACCTACGGCGTGACGTCCCGGGCCGCCAGGACCGCCCTTGCCGGTTTGGAAGCCCATGGTACGCGGGTGGCCCACCTTGTCCTGAAAACCCTCTGGCCTGTCCCGGAAAACAGCATACGGAAGATTGCCAAAAAGTTCGGCAAAATTGTAGTGGTCGAAATGAACATGGGCCAGTATGTAAGAGAAATCCAGAGGGTTGTGGACGACAAACCCGTGATCTTTTACGGCCTAATGGACGGTAACCTGATAACCCCCACCAGTATCAAGGAGGCGCTGTCCCATGCCCAGCCTGCTCAATAAAAACAGACCACCCGTATTCTGTCCGGGGTGTGCCCATGAAACCGTCACCCGGGCGCTGGACAAGGCCGTCGACAACCTGCAGCTTCAGGGCAGCGATATCGTCATGGTCAGCGACATCGGCTGCTCAGGCCTTTTCGACACCTTTTTCAACACGCATGCCTTTCACGGACTTCACGGAAGAGCATTGACCTATGCCACCGGCATCAAGCTGGCCCGGCCGGAGCTCACGGTGATCGTCACCATGGGAGACGGCGGCCTGGGTATCGGCGGGGCCCATCTTTTGAGCACCTGCCGCCGCAACATCGACCTGACCCTTCTGGTACTCAACAATTTCAACTACGGCATGACGGGCGGACAGTTCTCCTCGACAACACCGCAGGATGCCGTCGTGGGTTCAGGTTTTTTAAACCGGATAGAAAAACCCATGGACGTGGGGCCGGTAGTTGCGGCAGCCGGCGCCGGCTATGTTTCCCGGGGATCTGTTTATGACAAAGACCTGGCCCAGGTCATTGAAAAGGCCATCCGCTTCAAAGGCTTTTCAGTAATGGATCTGTGGGGGGTGTGCCCGGGCCGCTACACCAAGAAGAACCGGCTTACCCCGAAGTCCATCAAGGCGGCCATATCCGCTTTGCCGGCCCTCACAGGGCCGGTGGAAGCCAACCGCCGCGACGAATACGGCGAGCAGTACCGCGCCCAGGCTTCGCAGGCGCCTTCCCAGGAACACCCATTTAGAATCGAAAAGCGGTTCCCCGCCCCCTCTGCCAATAGAATCGGGGTCATGATCCTGGGGGGAGCGGGCCAGAGAATCGTGACCGGCGGTGAAATCCTCTGCTATGCCGGCCTGACTGCCGGTCTGAATACGGCCCAGAAAAACGACTATCCCATCACCGTCCTGCGGGGGCATTCCGTGAGTGAGGTGATTTTGTCTTCGGATGCCATCGGCTACACCGGCATCGACATCCCGAATGTGGTTATGGTGCTCGGCCCCGAAGGGGTGGCGCGTCGCCGGGAATTGTTTGCATCCTTGACAGCGGACACCATGGTCATCAAGGCCAGTGACGTCCCTATCCCCGAGTGTAACGGCAGGATCCTCACCGTTGATTTTCAATCCCAGAAAATCAAGGCACCGGACAGGGCCTTGGCTGCCCTGGCGATATTGGCCGGTTTAAATACCGTCATTTCGATGGAGATGCTGCGAGAGGCCCTGGGCATACGGTTTAAGGAAGGGGTGCTGGAAAAGGCACTCGCCCTTTTGGAAAAAGCGTCCGAACCAGGAGTGAGCTCACAATAACCGCCTCTATTTACAGACATAAACCACGCCACCCCATGTCAAGCCAGCCCCTAAACCAATGAACATGATGGTATCCTTTGGTTTCAGCATATTTTTTTCCATTAGTTCGTCAAGTGCTATGGGAATTGTGGCCGCCGTTGTATTTCCATATCGCTGAATATTGTTATATATTTTTTCTTCCGGAATATTCATCCGTTCCCTGAAAGCTTCGTTTATTCTTAGATTTGCCTGATGGGGAATTACCATATCTACATCTTCAATTTTCATGTTTGCTTTTTCCAACAGCTCCGCAGCTACCTTTGGCAGGCGGGTTACAGCCAATTTGAATACTGTTTTTCCGTCCATATAAGGAAAATATTCCTTGTTTTCTATTACGGTTGGACTAATTGCATAACCGGATTTTCGGGCCGGCATTCCAACCCGCAAGGCACCTGAATATTTTCCGTCAGCATGGAGAATTGATGCTATGATTCCCATGTCATTACTGGATTCAACACCTTCAATGCAAACAGCACCGGCACCATCTGCAAAAATCACCGCAGTATCGCGGTTTTCAGTCGTTAGTTCCAAGTATCGGCTTTGAAATTCAGCGCCTACCAGCAGGATCTTCTGTGCTTTTTCGCCCCTGATATAGGCATCGCAGATTTCCAGCCCATGCAAAAATCCAGTGCATTGCTGGCGGATATCGAGAGCAGGCACCATTTTCGCACCCAATCGGTTTTGCAGGAATGCTCCCGAACCCGGCACATTCACGTCGGGGGTCATGGTAGCAAATACAATTAAATCCAAGTCCTCGGGATTCCAGCCCGCTCTTTCCATTGCTATGATTGAAGCCTCGTAGGCTAGGTCAGACGTCCCGACGTCCTCACCTTTGCCAACCCAGTACCTGGCTTCGATACCTGTGCGCTGCACAATCCAATCACTCGATGTTTCCATCAAATCGCATAGCTCTGCGTTGGGAACATGTCTACCGGGTAAATACCTGCCAGTGCTTTTTATAATTGATCGTTTCATAAGTATCAGTGTAGGATCTGGCTCAGAAATAGTTTGGTGCGGTCGTGTTTAGGGTTGTCAAAAAATTCTTCCGGCGTGTTCTGCTCCACGATCTGGCCGTAATCCATGAACAGGACCCGGTGGGCCACACTTTTGGCAAAGCCCATCTCATGGGTAACCACCAGCATGGTCATCCCCTCCCGCGCCAGGTCGATCATGACATCCAGAACCTCCTTGATCATTTCAGGATCGAGCGCTGAGGTCGGTTCGTCGAAGAGCATGACCTTGGGCGCCATGCACAGGCTTCTGGCAATGGCGACCCGCTGCTGCTGCCCGCCTGACAGCTGACCTGGAAATTTCTGGGCCTGTTCGGCGATCTGGACCTTCTCGAGGTAATACATGGCGGTTTCCTCGGCTTCCTTCTTGGGTATTTTGCGCACCCAGATAGGCCCCAGGGTGAGGTTCTCCACGATGGTGAGATGCGGGAACAGGTTGAAGTGCTGAAACACCATGCCCACTTCAGCCCTGATTTTTTCAATATTCTTGATGTCGTTGGTCAACGCGATGCCGTCCACCACAATGCTGCCGCGCTGGTGCTCCTCGAGCCGGTTGATGCAGCGGATGAGGGTCGATTTGCCGGATCCCGACGGACCGCAGATGACAATCCGCTCCTTTTTCTGGACGGTCAGATTGATGTCCTGCAGCACGTGAAATTCGCCGAACCATTTGTGCATACCGGTAATTTCAATGATGGCATCATCCGAAAGCTTGTCTTTAACGGCAACGGCTGTCTTTTTATTCATTACTGCACCTTCATAGTCCTTCTGTGTTGAATAGAAGGATTATTTTAGCGACGAAGTCGCGTTGAATAATATCGCCCCCAGGCGATATTATAGCCCTGTATCCAGTTCCTCCTCCAGGCGCCGGCTGTAACTGGACATGAAATAGCAGCAGGCAAAATATATCAGGGCCACAAAAAAGTATGCCTCCGAAGAATAGGCCATCCACTCTGGATTAGAAAGGGTGGACTGGGTGGTCTTCAGAATATCATACAGGGCGATGATCACCACCAGCGACGTGTCTTTCAGGGCCGAGATCAGCTGACTGACGGTCGGCGGGATGACGATTTTCAATGCCTGCGGCAGAATCACCAGACGCATGGTCTGATAGTAATTGAGGCCCAGGGATTCAGCGGCCTCGAACTGCCCCGTGGACATACCCTGCAGACCGCCCCGCACCACCTCGGCGATATAGGCAGCGGTGAACATGATGATGGCCACCTGAGCACGCAGGATGGGATTGACAGTCATGCCTTCCGGCAGAAACAACGGAAAAACAATAGAGGACATGAAAAGAAGGGTAATCAGGGGTACCCCCCGGATCATCTCGATGTATATGATGCAAATCGACTTGATGGCAGGCATTTCAGACTGCCTTCCCAAGGCAAGTATCACTCCCAGAGGATATGCCGCAGCCAGGCCGAACACAGACAGCAGCAGTGTCAGGGGCAATCCGCCCCACTGGGTGCTCTCCACCGGTTTAAGTCCGGGAATGCCGCCCTTCATAAGCAGCCCCATCACCACCAGGCCGATCAACCAGCCATACAACAAAGACGTCTTCCAGTGGGCCCGATTCCGGCTGTAGAAAAGCAGGCCGATCAGAAGAATTATAGCTAAAAAGGGCCGCCACTGCTGATCGTAGGGGTAGAAACCAAAGAGCATGAAACGCAGGTTGGAGGGTATAACGGACCAGCAGGCCCCTTCGATTTCCCGGCACTCGGCGCTGCTAGAGTACCACAGGCTGTCGATGAAGGCCCAGTTCACAAATGGCGGAATGATCTTCCACATAAGCAGCAGCGTTAATAATGTCAGGATGGAGTTGAACCAGCTGTTGAACAGATTAGCTCTGATCCACCCCAGGACACCCACGCTGGTGACCGGTGGTTTAACAACGTTATCCAATTCTGTTCTGTTTTTATCGTTCATCTATCGACGACTTTCTAATAGGATGCCTGTTTTTCCCTGTCATTTACCTTCGGTGTAATTTGTGCTTCGCACGTGATTAGCCCTTCGGGCGTAATTTATTGTCGCGCTCGGCCGAAGGCTATTTGCTACAACAAATGACAGCGAAGCGTAATGACCATTAATTACGCGCGTCAGCGCAAATGACCTTAAATGACCTGTGGTAGAAAGTATTCAACTTAATTTTGTTGCACTGATATGGCCTTGTGCGCAGATCTATGTATTACTACCTCTCCACCAGTTTCGTCTTCTTGTTGTACCAGTTCATGAAGGCGGAGGTGAGCAGGCTCAAGGTCAGGTAAACGATCATCATCAAGGCCACCCCCTCGATAGCCTGACCGGTCTGGTTAATGGTGGTGCCGGCCACGGAAACGAAGTCGGGATAGCCGATGGCCACCGCCAGGGAGCTGTTTTTGGTCAAATTCAACATCTGACTGGTCAACGGGGGTATGATGACCCGGAGGGCCTGGGGCAGCACCACCAGGTTCAGGACCAGTCCCGGCTGAAGCCCCAGCGACTTAGCTGCCTCGGTCTGCCCCTTGTTGACCGACTGGATTCCCGCCCGAACCACCTCCGCCACATAGGCCGCGGTATAGAGGATCAGGCCCAGCAGCAGCGCGGTAAATTCAGGGCTGATATTCATCCCGCCCTGGAAATTGAACCCTTTGAGGGCCGGAACGTTCATGGCCGTGGGCGCCCCCCCCAACGCCCAGGTCAACAAAGGAAAACCGATCAGAACGACTAAAGATACCCTAACAACCGGAAAGGGCTGACCTGTTTTGGCCTGCCGGGTGCGCGCCCAGCGGCGCATCATGTAAATAACCACACAGGCCAGTACTGTTGCAAGGGCCATGTATTTATACGCTGGATGGGCTTCGGGTATGGCAAATACCAGCCCGCGGTTGCTCAAAAACACGCCGGTGATGGGTGAGAGCGCCTGCCTGGGGGCGGGCAGGATATTGTAAAAAAAGGCATACCAGAAGAACAACTGCAAAAGGACCGGGATATCCTGTAGCACCTCGATGTACCCCGCTGCCAATTTTGACACCAGCCAGTTGGAAGAAAGCCTGGCGATGCCGATGAGGGTGCCCAGCACGATGGTGATGGCAATCCCGATAAAAGATACGATCAGGGTGTTCAGAAACCCAACCACCAGGGCCCGGCCGTAGGTGTCGGCAGCTGAATACTCGATGGGGGTTTCGCCGATTTCGAAGGCCGCTTCTTTCTGCAGGAAACCGATGCCGGTGGCAATGGACTGTTTTTCGAGGTTGGCCAGTGTGTTGGACAGAAGGTAAAACGCCAGCAGTCCCAGCATCAGGACCGTGACAATCTGAAAAAGAATGGCCCGTTTCTTGGGGTCGTAATAAAACGGAACCGCCGGGGGGGGCGAGTCCTTTGATGGTGTTTCGGGGTTTGGCTGCATTTTTCCTGTTTTTAATGATCGATTCTGAAAACGGGTGGTGCAAACTGAAGGATTACAAAAGAATCACGAAAACACGAAATTTGAAAAACACGAAAGAATTATGAAGTATTTCGTGGTTTCATCCTTTCGTGATTTCGTGATGAAAAATAATTTCTTTTCTTCTTAGCCTGAACAGGGCCCTAATATGGACTTACCAAGACACGCAGGACACAGGCTAATGCCTTGTGCCCTTTGTGCCTTTGCGGTTGATTCAGTTGGACGACATGTCGCTATCTTTAGCGTCATGCCATCATCATCTTATTTAAAGGGCGGCGAATACATCAGACCACCGTTGGTCCAGAGTGCATTCATGCCGCGTTCAATACCCAACAAGGTGTTGACCCCTACATTGCGCTCAAAAATCTCGCCATAGTTGCCCACCTGCTTGATGATGTTGTAGGCGAATTTCTCATCGAGCCCTAAGGCCTTGCCGTTGCCTGGTGTAACGCCCAGAAAACGCATTACCCTGGGATCCTTGCTCTTGAGCATCTCATCCACGTTCTTGGACGTAATACCCAGCTCTTCGGCGTTGATCAGGGTCATTACGCTGTAGTTGACGATATCCTTCCACTGGTTGTCGCCGTGGCGGACAGCCGGAGCAAGAGGTTCCTTGGAAATGATTTGCGGCAGGATTTCATAATCTTTGGGATTGGAAAACGTTGCCCGGTGCCCTGCCAGCTGGGAGGCGTCCGAGGTCAGGACATCACATCTGCCGGCCAGAAAGGCCTTGGTCAACTCAGCCGTGTTTTCGATGACCACAGGGTTCATCTTCATGCCGTTGGCCCGGAAATAGTCGGCTACGTTCAGCTCGGTGGTAGTGCCCGGAAGGACGCACACGGTCGCGCCGTCCAGTTCTTTGGCGCTCTTCACGCCCAGCTTCTTGGGAATCAGAAAACCTTGACCGTCATAGTAATTGACCTGGCAGAAATCAAGGCCCAGAGCCGTATCGCGTCCCAAGGTCTGGGTGCAGTTACGGGTCAGGACGTCTATCTCACCGGACTGCAGTGCGGTAAAACGGGTCTTGGCGGTCAGCGGCGTGTATTTGACTTTGTCGGCATCACCGAATACGGCGGCGGCAACCGCGCGGGCCGTGTCCACATCCAACCCTTTCCAGACGCCCTTTTCATCCGGTTTACCGAAACCAAAGAGGTCGCCGTTGACACCGGCCTGAATAAATCCCTTGGCACGCACATCTTCGAGAGTTCCGGCCATTACCGAGCCTGCCATTGCCACAACTGCTACCAATACCAGACATAGTTTGAATACTTTCATTCTTTTCCCTCCTTTGATAGTGAATCGTTGGGGTTCCTAAAGACGCCCTCTTGCGTCTCCTTGCTTTCCATTCATTAGAAACAGTTGACCGCATTTGAAACGGGAATTCCGGTCCTATAACGTGAAATATCAGCACCCTCTTTGCTGATACATGTTTCCAATGGTTTTGAATAATGGGTGACAGTGGATGTTTCATGCGGCGTTGTCCGTGCCGGCGCATGAAAATAAACGGCTTTAAGTATTTTTGATACCACATAGTATTCCGGCATTGCAAATGAATTCGTGTTCTCCGATTTGGGCCCATCCTGCGCTACAAACAACGGGAGGTATTCAAATTTAAGGAGATGCCTGGCATTTTCTTTTGCTTGACATATCGCGTGGATACGTTTACTTATTGGTCTTGACTAAACCAATCCCCTGCAACAAAATTTAACAGATGAAGAGGTGTTATCGATGCATTCCCGACTCGAAACGCTCATGAAAATCCTGCTGACCGGCTTCCTGATCTGCTTTGCTGCGGCATGTGCCAAACCGTATTTTCTGAGTGTGGGCTACCACCTTCCCGAGGAGCCTGCGCAGCTGGCCGGGCAAAAAGTATCCCTCGTGGTCGAAGACCGGCGTGAAGACAAAACCGTGTTGTCCGAATCCGCCCAGAAGGAATTCGATCTGTGGGATGGAACCTATGCGCTGGCCTTGAATGGAACCCCTCCTCCGGATCCGGTAGAGACCTTCGACCTCCCGGGTTTATTTCACGAAGCCATGCAAAAAAGGCTGGAAGCCATGCAGGTCGATGTCGTTGATGCACCTCTCGACGGGATACCGGCACTGATCATCACCCTGGAAAAGGTCAATATCGACCTCAAGGGCAAGATCTGGCACTCGCAGATCGCCTATAAGGCGCAATTGTCGCGCGACAGCAGCAAAATAGCCCGGGAAACCGTGAGTGGCCAGGCGGAACGGGCCAAAATAATGGGCATGGGCGGCGGGAAGAAGCTTACCGGCGAACTGTTCACCGATGTCATCAACAAATTGAACATCGCAAATCTGTTTGATAACGCAGGCCTGCTCTAAACGATGAAGTTGTCTATCCGCTGGACCCTCATTATCGGTTTTCTGGGCTTGATCTGGGGCACGCACATTATCACCACGACCTCGTCGTTCATAACATCCCAGGAGGTGCTGAACCGGCACGCCAAAGATATCATGAAAAACATCGCTCTGCTGGCCATGGAGCAGTCACAGAACCACCTGGCCCACGCCCACAGCGCAGCAGCGTTGACCAAGCGTCTCCTTTCGGCAGATGTGGTCAGCAGCAGTGATGAACAGATCAAGATACTGGAACGGTATTTCTACAATCAGCTCTCCATTTATCCCCATTTTGCAGGCATCTATATGGGAACCCCGGAGGGCAATTTCTATGACGTGCGGCGCAGCGACACCCATTCCCCCGGGGGGTTCAGGACCAAAATTATCCTGCACCGCGGCAATGAACGCCAAACCCACCTGATCTGGTATGACAGTCAATTCAACCGGCTGTCAAAAAAATCCGATCCTGAGGACAGATACGATCCCCGCAAGCGGCCATGGTACCAAAAAGCGCTATTGAAAAAACAGATCGTCTGGACCGACCCCTACATCTTCTTCACATCAAAAAAACCGGGCATCACCATTGCCGGCCCCTTCTACGACAAAAAGAAACAATTGAATGGTATCGTGGGGGTCGACATCGAAATCGACCAGTTGTCCACTTTTATCGGCAGCCTTAAAATTGGTAAAAACGGCCGGGCCTTTCTCATGAACCGCAATCGGGACATCATCGCCTTTCCCGATCTTTCCAAGTTGAAGTTCGAAGGCACCGGAAAACAAACCGGGGACCGCCTGGTAAAAATTGATGAACTCGACGATGAGCTGAGCAAAAAAACATATGCATCCGCAGCGTTTGATTATGATGGGGAAGGACTGATCGTCATCGACAAGTCGGAGTTTGCCACGTTTCAGCACGAAGGCAAGGTGTTCCATGCCATGTTTACACCGTTTTCGACGCCGGAATGGCCGTGGATAATCGGTGTTTATCTGCCGGAAGACGACTATCTGGGCGACATCAAGAAAAACCGGATGCACAGTATTTTCATCACTTTTGTCATTTCCGTTTTTGCAGCCATACTGGGTTTGTGGCTTGCCAGGCGGGTTACAGACCCGATTGCCGCCCTTTCCAGGGGGGCCAAGTCCATCCAGCTGGAAGATTTTGATTCGGTCATCGATGTCCGTTCCGGCTACAAGGAAATCCAGGAAACCGCCGATTCCTTCACTGCCATGCAATCGGCCATTCGCGAGAGCCAGAAGAAGTTGATTACCTATCGCGACCAGTTGGAAGACAGGGTCAAGGAACAGACCGCCGACCTCAAGCATGCCAATGCCAACCTGCGCGTTGAAATCGAACAGCGCCTGGAATCCGACCGGGCGCTGCACGAAAGTGAAGACCGCTACCAGACGATCCTCGACAGTATTGAAGAAGGCTATTTCGAAGTTGACCTGAAGGGCAATTTCACCTTTGTCAACGATGCCATGTGCCGGATTCTGGGCGGCAGCACCTCCCAGTTGACGGGCATCAACAACCGGCAGTACACCAGCCCCCAAACCGCCAAAAAAATATTCGACGTATTCAATCAGATGTATAAGACCGGAACGCCCGGGCATATCAACAGCGTTACGGTCAGAACCCTGGACAATGCCAAGAAGACGCTCGAACTGGCGGTATCACCCCTGACGAACTCGGATAACCGGTCCTTCGGCTTTCGGGGAGTGGCCCGGGACATTTCCCAGCGCATCCAGGCTGAAAGGGAGAAGAAAAAGCTGGAAAACCAGCTGCACCAGGCGCAGCGCATGAAGGCCATCGGAACGCTCGCCGGTGGTATTGCCCACGATTTCAACAATCTGCTGATGGGCATTCAGGGGAATGTGTCACTGTTGACGATGGATGTCGACAGCAACAACCCGCAGTACGACAGTTTGAAGGCCATCGAGCAGTGTGTGGACAGCGGCGCAGCACTGACCAAACAATTGCTCGGCTATGCCCGGGGCGGCAAGTACGTCGTGTCGGTCATCAACATCAACGCCACCCTGAAGCGGACGTCCGAACTCTTCGCCCGCACGAACAAGGCCATTGAGATCACCTATGACTACCAGGAAGATATATGGCTGGTGGAGGCGGACCAGGGGCAGATCGATCAGGTGCTCGTCAACTTGTACGTAAATGCCCGTCAGGCCATGGAAGACCTTAAGGAAATCCATATCAAGACAGAAAACGTGACTCTCGGGGAAGACACCACCCGCGCCCACGGCATCGACCCGGGCAACTTTATTAAAATCTCCGTCCACGATACGGGCTCGGGCATGGACAAAGAAGTCCAGGAGCACATTTTCGAGCCGTTTTTCACTACCCGGAAAATGGGACGCGGGACCGGACTCGGAATGGCATCAGCCTTCGGGATCATCAAAAACCATGGCGGCATTATAACCGTCCAGAGTGAGGTGAACAAGGGCACCACCATCGTCATTTACCTGCCTTCATGCGAAAAAGACTATCAAGAGGATGCCGAATTCAAGAACGAAACCCTTTTGTATGGAACGGAAACGATCATGGTGGTCGATGACGAAACCTACATCCTGACATCTGTCAAGAACATGCTGGAAGATTTGGGCTATTCCGTCATCACGGCCTCTGACGGTATGGAGGCGATCGCGTTGTATGACCGGCATGCCGGAGACATCGATTTAGTGGTTATGGACATGGTCATGCCGAAAATGGGCGGTGTCGAAGCTTTCGACACTATCAGAACAAAAAATCCGAATCTGAAAGCCATATTTTGCAGCGGATACAGCATGAACAGCTTTTCTCAAGAATTTCTGGAGCGCGGCAGTGCCGGATTCATCCAGAAACCGTTCAAGATGCTGAGGATGTCACAGATGATACGGGACATCCTGGACGCCTGATCCCTCTACCGCTGGCCGGCAATGTATCTTTGGCCTGCTGATCCAAAATATCGAGGAAAAGCGCAATCTCTGGGAACGGGTGGCGGATTGTATGCTTATAAAATAGATTTCCCCCGGGCTTACCCGGGGGAAATCTATTTTAGAGGGGTATATCGTAGGCTTTTATCTTGCTCAAAAGTGAGGGGTGACTGATTTCGAGCCTTTTGGCTGCATGGGTACGGTTGCCCCCTGTCTCCTCCAGGGCCTGGGTGATCATCTGTTTCTCCAGTGTTTTCTGAGCCCTCTTGAGCGAGGTTTCCCCTTCCAGTGTCATGCAGACCGGCGCTCCGCCCGGAGACCCGAAGTCCGGGGGAAGGTGCTCGGGTTCAATAGTATCCACCTCGCACAGCACCGCCGCCCTTTCGATGATATTCTCCAGTTCACGGACATTGCCCGGCCATTGGTACTTCAGAAGCCTAGACATGGAAGCCGGGGCGACCGCCACCAGTTTCTTTCCCAGAGACCGATTGAAATGCTGCATGAAGTGCTGTATCAGCGGGGGGATGTCTTCCCCGCGTTCCCGCAATGGCGGCAGCGCGATGGCCAGCACATTCAACCGGTAAAAGAGGTCCTCACGAAACCGTCCTGCGTTGACTTCCTCTTCCAGGTTCTTGGATGTTGCCGTTATCACCCGGACATCGACGTTGATGGTTCTGGTGTCGCCCACGGGCCTGAATTCATTTTCCTGGAGCACCCGGAGCAGCTTGACCTGCAGTGAAAGCGGCAACTCACCGATTTCATCCAGGAAGATAGTGCCCTTGTCCGCCTCCTTGAACAGGCCGTTCTTATCCCGGTCAGCACCGGTAAATGCTCCTTTGCGATGGCCGAAAAACTCGCTTTCCAACAGGTTCTCAGGGATGCCGCCGCAGTTCACGGTGATCAGGTTCTTTTTCGCGCGGTTGCTGGCCAGGTGGATTCCCCGGGCCACCAGTTCCTTGCCGGTGCCGCTCTCGCCGGTTATAAGCACGGTGGTGTCATAGCGAGCAACTTTTTCAGCCATTTTGAGGATTTCACGCATGACACCGCTTTTGGCAATCATGCTGCCGAAGCGGTAATTCTGCTCGATCGTTTCGATGCGCTCTTTGAGAAACCGGTTCTCACGCATCAGCCTTTCACGCTCTTCGGCCTTTTTCAAGGTGAGGTAAACCTCGTCAGACTTGAATGGCTTGGAAATATAGTCGTAAGCGCCGTTCTTCATGGCGTCGATGGCGGTTTCAATATTGCCGTAAGCGGACATCATTATAACAGTGGTTTCCTGGAGCGTGTCCCGGGCAGCCTGCAGAAAAGCCATTCCGTCCATCACCGGCATTTTGATATCGCATAGGATAAAATCGTATGTCTCGACCGCGATCATCTCCAGAGCCTTGGCTCCGTTCACTGCAGAATCGACAGCATACCCGAACTTTTTCAGCATGGCCGTCAGCATGTGGCGCATGTTTTCTTCATCGTCGATGATTAACAGCCGCTTATCTTCAGTGGATCGATCACTTTCTTTCATCATCTTTTCCTACCATGGATGCACGATCAAAGGATCTTTTATCACGAAATCACGAAAGTTTGAAATCACAAAAAAAAACTTTTACAATTTCGTGCTTTTTCTATTTCGTGCTTTCGTGATTTATTTCCTATTTTTTTATTAGGTGGTTAATTATTGGACTGATCGGTCAGCGGCAATAATATGGTCATGACCACACCGCCATCGTCGGCGTTTTCAGCTCTGATCGTGCCGCCGAAAGATTCGACAATCATGAAACAGACGGAAAGGCCGAGCCCGGTTCCTTTACCGGGTTCCTTGGTAGTGAAAAACGGATCAAATATATTGCCGATCAGTTCATCTGGAATCCCGGGGCCATTGTCCTTAAAAGTGATGATCAGCGCCTCTCCATCAGAAGACTTTTCACCTTCAAAATTGTCTGCCAGGCCCGTCAGAATGGTGAGCCGCCCTTTTTCCTGGGCTTCCATGCCGCCGATGGCATCGGCAGCGTTGATGGCCAGATTCAAGAACACCTGCCGCAATTGCCCGGCATCGGCCATGACAACGTCTTGATCGGCCGTAAGTTTAAGGTCGAGTTGAATGCCGGCCATGAGAGGCTGAAGTTTCAGGACATCCGTTATGTCAAGAATGATATTGTGAACAGAAGTATGTGTGGTCCCTTTTGCAGAAGGCCTGGAAAGATCCAGCAGTTGGCGGATAACCGTGTTTATACGGTTGATTTCATTCTCGGTCCTGGTGATGTATTCAGCCCTTTCATTTTTGGTGACATCCTCCTGTTTCATCAGTTCGAGGTAGCCCATGACAATGCCGATGGGGTTGCCGATTTCGTGGGCAATGCCCGAAGAAAGGCGGCCGACAGAAGCTAGTTTTTCGGCCCGAATGATCTCCTGTTGCGCTTTTTGAAGTTTTATATTGATTTTTTCCAGTGAACTCACGGAAGAACGCAATTTCTTCTTATCTTCAGAAATTCTGATCAACATGGCATTCAAAGCTTTTGACAGGGTACTCAGTTCATTGTCTTCCTTTCGCACTGGGAAAAAGGTTCCGTCTTCTTCCTGATAGTCCTCGGCCATTCTGACCAGCCGATTGATAGGCTCGAGATAGAGCCTCGATAACCGGTAAAACCCGATGAAGGAAAAAATAAGGGTGTTGACGACCAGGTAAAGCATGATAAAGCGCTGGGATAACCGCTGCTGACGGTAAATTTCGCTGAGGTCCACCACCATACCCACGGCTATTCTCTTATCTTTCAACGGCACCGGCACGACTGTCAAAAGATACCGGTTCTGCTTCCAGAATACCCCCCAGGTCTTTTGTGCAAAACGAATGGCACTATCCCCGGATACCATGCTGGCCTGCATCATTTTTTCAAGCTCCGGTACTTGGGGAACACTTCTGCCGGCACTGTAAAATGGACTGCCCGCCCCCTTGATCATGATCCCGGAAGCATCACTGCCGGCTAAAACACTGGAAAGCATTGATTGCAGGTCTATACTCAATTCCGGAGAGGCAAGGTCGAATTCGGCGATGAGTCTGTTCTTGATAATGGAAGAAATCAGTTGGCTCTGGGAGACTCTTGCTTTGATAAGATCACGTTGCAGGGTCTTGACGGCAACAAAATCGATCAGCAGCATGCCCATTAACAGGAGTAAGGTAATGCTGATAACGATGTTGGTTTTCAGTCTGCGTCCAAACATGCGGATAAGTTAGCATATGAGCGTGGCATATGCAAATTCAGGGACGGGTTGTTTGCGGGGTACGAGATACGGGTTACGGGTGGCAGGTTTCGAGTTGCAGGTTCCGGGTTGTTGGTTTCAGGGGTCCCGTCCTGTATAATAGAAAACAGGAAATCGTTTAACATGAAACCCGCAACCTGCAACCTGAAAAGCAGAAAACCCGGAGCCATAAATGACTCCGGGTTTTAAAATATTTTCGGCAGCGTCCTACTCTCCCACACAGTCACCCATGCAGTACCATCGGCGCTGAAGATCTTAACTTCCGTGTTCGGGATGGGAACGGGTGTTGCCTCTTCGCTGTCGCCACCGAAAAACTTTGACGATAAAAATATATCAATCAAATTATGAGCACACAAAGACGTTCAATATGGAAAAGAAAAAATATGGCTAAGCCGCACGACCTATTAGTACCCGTAAGCTGAACACATTGCTGTGCTTACACATCGGGCCTATCAACCTTGTAGTCTTCAAGGGGTCTTCAGTTCTGCTGGTTTCCCAGCAGAAGGGATATCTAATCTCGAGGTTGGCTTCCCGCTTAGATGCTTTCAGCGGTTATCCGTTCCGAACTTAGCTACCCAGCGATGCCGCTGGCGCGACAACTGGAACACCATTGGTTCGTCCATTCCGGTCCTCTCGTACTAGGAACAGCTCCTCTCAAATATCCTACGCCCACGAAAGATAGGGACCAAACTGTCTCACGACGTTTTAAACCCAGCTCACGTACCACTTTAATTGGCGAACAGCCAAACCCTTGGGACCTGCTCC
>JBDLJD010000063.1:0-23767 GCA_039714495.1 Thermodesulfobacteriota bacterium | reverse complement strand
TGGCGTAACGTTTCTGTTCATTACCCACAACCTGGCGGCGGCACGTTTTCTGTGCGACCGGATTGCCGTGATCCACCACGGCGAGATCGTCGAAACCGGTCCGGCCGAGAAGATCATACAAGAACCGCAGCATGACTACACACGCAAACTAATTGCCGCTCAACCCGCGTTTGCATATGGAGGGGCCGCAAATACCTGACCCCAACGCCGCATAAACAACAAGGCAAGGAATAGATAATGTGGTTTGAAAAAAACAAATATCCCAACAATAGTACTATTACATGGATATTATCACAGGTGAATTCTTCCGTCTTCGCTCTTCGAGCTACGCCGGGACAATAAGGATGGTGTCTATTTTGCCTTGTTGTTTACCCTTCGGGAAAGCCTGAGGGTTTCAGATTCTGCGTTGCAGAGGGTTCGAAGTAAAGAACTACGACTTCACCCTCAGACGCCTTGACTCTGAAACCCTCAGACTTTTGCAGTATTGGGGTGAATCATGCATGAAGTATGAAATCCTCGGACGCGTGCAAGATCTGGAAAATAGTTAATTAAGGGGTTTTTACAATGAAGGCCGAGTCATTCGTAAGACAGATAGAGGTCGGAAGCAAGCGGCTGAATATTGTCGATATCACGCTTTTGGAGAAACAAGGGATTGCCGATATTCAGCGCCTGCCCTACTCCATCAAAATTCTGGTGGAGAATTTGCTGAGAAAGCTGGACAATGAAGTCGTCCTAGAGAAAGATTTGCGCAATATCGCCGGATGGCAAAAGCACTATAGCGAACCGGTTGAAATCCCCCATCATCCTGCACGGGTGCTGATGCAGGACTTCACCGGCGTCCCCGCGGTTGTGGATTTGGCGGCCATGCGGGATGCCGTGAAAAAACTGGGTGGTGATCCAGGTCTGATCAACCCGCTGGTGCCGGTGGAACTCATTGTGGATCACTCCGTGCAGGTAGATTATTTTGCCAGCTCGGATGCTCTGGAAAAGAACGTGGCCAAGGAGTATGAGCGCAACCAGGAGCGGTATGAACTCCTCAAGTGGGCCCAGAAAAGTTTTGACAATTTCAAGGTGGTGCCACCCAATTCCGGCATCTGCCACCAGGTCAACCTGGAATATCTGGGCAGGGTGGTGATGCAGGAAAAGACCGAAGATGGATGGATTGCCTACCCGGATACGCTGGTGGGAACGGACAGCCATACTACCATGATCAACAGCCTGGGGATCATGGGGTGGGGGGTCGGCGGTATAGAGGCCGAAGCGGTCATGCTGGGGCAGCCATACTACATGTCCATACCGGAAGTCGTGGGGGTTCGAATGACCGGAACGCTGCGACCCGGCGTGACAGCCACCGACCTGGTGTTGACCGTGACAGAAGTGTTGCGTGAGAAACGCGTGGTCGAGAAGTTTGTGGAATTCTTCGGCAGCGGCATGCAGAGCCTTACGCTGACCGACAGGGCCACCGTTGCCAACATGTCCCCGGAATATGGCGCCACCATGGGGTTCTTTCCCATCGATGAAAAAACAATCCGCTATCTTGAAATGACCAACCGCGCCGAGCAGGCGGGCGTCGTGGAACGCTATGCCCGGGAAACCGGCCTGTTTTACAATGCAGAGGAGGAACCTGAATACAGCGAAGTCGTAGATCTTGATCTTTCCACTATCGAACCTGCGGTGAGCGGACCTGTCCGGCCGCAGGACAGGATTGCAGTGAGCGCGTTGAAAGAATCCTTTCACGCTATCTGCAGCAAAGCGGGTGATGCCGGTTCACCCTCATCTGATCAGGTCTGTGCCAAAGACATCCCTGTAGCCATTGGAGAGAAGGAAGAAAAGATCGGCAACGGCAGCGTGGTGATTGCCGCTATTACCTCCTGCACCAATACCTCGAACCCCTTTGTGATGTTAGGGGCAGGTTTGCTGGCCAAGAAAGCCGTGGCCAAAGGGCTGAAAGTTCCAGCTTATGTGAAGACATCCCTGGCGCCCGGTTCAAAGGTCGTCCACGACTACTTGACTGCCGCAGGCCTGATGCCCAGTCTGGAAGCACTCGGATTTCATCTGGCCGCTTTTGGCTGCACCACCTGCATCGGCAACAGCGGGCCCCTCGATCCCGGAATAGATGATGCCATCGTGCAGAAAAATCTGACCGTGGCCGCGGTTCTGTCCGGGAACCGCAATTTCGAGGCCAGGATTCACCAGCGCATCAAGGCCAACTTCCTGGCATCCCCCATGCTCGTGATTGCTTATGCGTTGGCCGGGCGAGTGGATTTGAATCTGGATAAGGACCCCATAGGAGTGGATTCTGAAGGGGCGCCGGTACTGCTCAAGGATGTCTGGCCTGATTCCGCTGACATCGAAAAAATGGTGGCCGAGCACATTGTTCCGGAGTCCTATAAAAAGGCCTACGACGATATTTTCAGGGGCGACCATTTTTGGGAAAGTCTTACTGTTACTGAGAGTACCACGTTTCAATGGAAAGCAGAATCGACGTATATCAAGAATCCCCCCTATTTTGATAAATTCAGCCTGCAGCTGGAAAAGCCCGCGAGACTGGAAAACGGCTGCGCCCTTTTGGTCCTGAGTGATTCGGTCACTACAGACCACATTTCACCCGCAGGGGCCATACCAGAGGCGTACCCGGCTGGGCAATACCTAACGGCGCAAGGGGTAAGGCCGCAAGACTTTAATTCCTACGGCAGCCGCCGGGGCAACCATGAAGTCATGATGCGGGGGACGTTCGGCAATATCCGCATAAAGAACAGCCTGGTCCATCCCAGGGAAGGCAGCTACACACGCAAATTTCCCGGAAGGGAAGAGATGTTTGTGTACGATGCCGCCATGCAATATGGCCGGGAAGGCAAGCCGCTGGTGGTGCTGGGGGGCAGGGAATACGGAACCGGTTCTTCCCGGGACTGGGCGGCCAAAGGGAGCAATTTACTCGGTGTTAAGGTGGTCATTGCCCGATCATTCGAGCGCATTCACCGCAGCAATCTGGTCGGTATGGGGGTCCTGCCGCTTGTTTTTTCAGATGGCGAGAGCTGGGAGACCCTGGGGCTCGATGGTTCGGAAACCTATTTTGTGGAAGGGATAGGGGACATGGCGCCCAGAAAAACGCTGAAAGTCAGAGCGGTGAAGGATGATGCATCCGAAGTGGCTTTTGAAGTGACTGCCCGGCTGGATACGGCCGTGGATGTGGCCTACTTTGAGCATGGCGGCATCCTGCCCTATGTTTTAAGGCAGATCATGGCCTAGAAAAATTGTTCGGCTTCTGCAGGGGAGGGTCGACGCTCAGATGTTGATCCTGTCCCTCAGTTTGCCGGAGCATTTGAAGGTGACGACCTTTCTTTCCCTGAGGATGAGGTCCGACCCGGTGGCAGGGTTTCGGCCGCGCCGCTGTTTTTTATCCTTGATACAGAATTTTCCGAAACCGGACACGAGGACGTCATCCCCTTTCGCCAGCGTGCTTTTGATAATCTCCAACAGAGACTCGACGGTGTCCACCGCTTTCTTTTTCGTAAACCCCAGTTCGTGAACTTTTGCTACTATGTCGCTTTTGGTTAACGCCATGGTGCCTCCTAAGGTCGATGGTTTCCGTGTCACAGCCAGGGGCGGCTTAGCTGTAACCCGCTCATCTATGCGGGCAGGTCTTCATTCTGCTGCATCTCTTCAGATCTGCCTGGGTCCTGGTGGTTGATTTTATCAATGATCGAATCTATGTTCTTTATGATTTCTTCCATGTCGGCGCTGATTTTTTTTTCTTCCTGATCCTGCATCGTTCCATCCTGTGGCATGCTAGCGTTCGGCCAATCTAAACGTGTTTCTATTTACCTGACAAATTCAAGGCAGTTGGTATGCATTTAACGTAAGTATCTAATATATACGGATTTTAAGTCAATGTCAAGATGTTCCTACGCTGAAACGATCAGTTTAGGATGTTAAAATTTCCCTTATCTGCAAGGCGAGCTGTTGCATTTTAAAGGGCTTCTGGATAAAACCGCTGCATCCGTTTTCTAACATCTTTCGGGCTTGCCAGTCGATGCTGTAGCCGCTGGACACAAGAACCTTGACATCCGGTTTCAAGCTTTTCATCCGGGCGTACACCTTTTCGCCCCCCATATCGGGCATGATGATGTCCAAAAGGACCATGTCGATGTGCTGGTGGCGGGCCGTGAAAATTTTCAGTGCAGCCAACCCGTTTTTGGCGATCAACACTTTGTAGCCCAGTTGTTTGAGAAGCTTTCGATCGACTTTGATGATAATGTCCTCGTCGTCCACCAGCAGGATGGTTTCTGTGCCCTTGAGCAGTTCACTCCCGGACCCGGCAGCTTTTTGATCTTCCCGCCGGGAAGCCGGTAGAAAAACGTTGAAGGTGCTGCCCTTGCCCTTGGTGCTGAGACATTCGATGATCCCATTGTGATTTTTTACAATCCCGAAGGCCGACGCGAGGCCCATGCCGGTACCCTCACCCACATCTTTAGTGGTAAAAAACGGTTCGAAAATCCGCTGCTGAACTTCGGGATCCATACCGTATCCGGTGTCACCCACTGATATTTTGACATAATTGCCTGGTGTTACATCAAAGTTTTTAACAAAGGCCAGATCCAGAGCGACATTCTCCGTTATTACCTTAAGCTCGCCTCTCTGCGGCATGGCCTGGCAGGCGTTCAGAAACAGGTTCATGATAACCTGCTCGATTTGGCCCTGGTCCACTTCCACGGACCAGAGGTCTTCCTGGTATTTTTCATGGAAACCGACGTGCTTGTTGGTCCTTTCAAACATCCTCTTGAGTTTACGGATCATGTCGTTGAGGCTGGTGGCTTTGACCACATACTTGCCGCCGCGGGCAAACCCCAGCAGTTGTTTGGTCAATTTAGCCGCACTGTCCACGCACCGTTCGATGCTGGCCACTTCCTCAAAATTGGGATCGCCTGGTTTGAGGTCGAGCATCATCAATGAAATATTGCCCTGAACACCCATGAGCAGGTTGTTGAAGTCATGGGCAACGCCTCCGGCGAGGGTTCCCACCGCTTCCATTTTTTTGGCCTGCTGGAGCTTTTCCTCCAGCCGTTTCTGTTCGGTGACGTCGGAAAGGATAAGGATGGAGGTTGAGGATTCACCCTCGACGGGGTAGCTTTTAATGGTCACCTTGAGGCTGTGGAGGTCAAAGGGGGTGTTTTTATTGGGGACTGTTTTTCCCTGGGGGTCGATCAGTTTTTCCACGTGCTGTTTGGCCTTGTCTTCGAAGAGGTCGGGCGGGTAGGCATACAGCAGGTTTTCGAGACTCACCTCCAGCATCTTGACAGCGGCTTCGTTGGCATAGACAACCCGGTCGGAAAAAACTTCCAGGAAACCTTCGGCCATGCTTTCAAGAATCGTTTCCAAGTGCTGGTTGCGTGATATCAGCTCTTTGGTCAACTGCCTGGAATAGACTGCATCCAAGCCGATAATCGGCCTTGGCTGGTCCTTTGGGGCGGGCTTGTCCGAATCGTTGACCGCAGCAAGGACATTTTTTGCCATATTGCTGAAAGAACCCTTGGCGATGCAGGCATTGGCGCCAATTTTGGTGTAGTCCTTTCCGGTTTCGGCGATGCCGGCAGAAAGGATCACCAGGTAGCAATCCTTGAGATCATCCCTGGACCGTACGATCTGGCAGAGCCGGTCACCGTCGATTTTGGGCATGAACAGGTCAACAAACATGACGTCGGGTGCAAAATCAGAAAGAACGTCCAGGGCCGCAAACCCGTCCTCGGCCGTACGCACCTGGTGGCCGGCACGTTCCAGGTGGGTGGAGAGAAACTTTCGGAGCAGGCGGTTATCATCAACAACGAGAATTTTCTTCTTCAATGGCTTATCTCTCTTTCCTATTCAGATTATTCAGAGATGCAGATGATCTCTTTATCACGAAAGCACCAAAAGATAAAAACGCCAATAAATAATGGTCTAGCGGCGAAGCCGCGTCACATGATAGAATCTGTATGTGGGCGCATTGCGCCCACATACAGATTCTATCATTTCCAGGCAAAAGCCGGTTGCTCAAAATGGGCCACGCGTGTTGCTCTGCCGTACACAGCGACCTCCCTGAACTGGTAGATCAAAGCGGCCGTAGGGGCTGCGATCCAGTTGTCACCCACCGGCATGAGGAGGATGGGGTGCTCCCCTTGGGGATTATCCTCGAGGATGGGTGCGTCCTCACGCAGGAATTCGGCAATGGGAATCCGGTGGATGGACTGGACTTCGGCAGGGTTTGGCGACAATTTCGCGTTGTTTCCGCCCCAGACCACAACCGGTGTGATGACAAAACCCGACCGTGTGGTAAAATCATCCAGGCGCCCCAGGACACGCGTATGGGGCAATTTCAGGCCTACCTCCTCATGAAGTTCCCGCAGGGCCGTGTCCTCGGGTTTCTCCCCATCCTCCATATGCCCGCCGGGAAAGGCCCACTGCCCGGCATGATTTTTCAACCGCGATGATCTGCGCGTCAGCACCAGGGCAGCATCCTCTTGCGGCTCTTCAAACGCGGGCAGGCTGTAAATAGCGGCCCCATGCCCGGCATCCACAATGGTTATGGCCACGGCCGCCTGTTTTACATTGTCGCTGTCATGGGACTGCACGGCAAAATGTTCCAGATTGGTACGGATGTTTTGCCTCAACCGCTGATTACATAAAAGATGGTAATGGGAATTTTTATCCAGCATGAGAATATCCTACGGGCTTATCCCCTTGAAAGGCAACAAGAAATTCAATACGGCTGTACTCGAGTTCGCTTGAAAAGGTTGCATAAACATTGTGCAAAAGAATAGATAATGTGCTGTAATAATATCCGATATCATACCGATAGCATCATTTTCTGGATTTGCCCACAGGTAAATTCCAAGAATGATGTCTATTTTGTCATGTTGTTTTAAGTTGAAAATACCTGAAAAACCTATACGATGGGCAACCAAAAAAGGGAAATCAGGCGTAACTGCTTGATTTCCCTAATTGTGTTGTGGAGCCGATGAGCGGACTTGAACCGCTGACCTGCTGATTACGAATCAGCTGCTCTACCAGCTGAGCTACATCGGCAACTTAGGTAACCCTGAGGTCAAAGTGAGATTGCACTACTTTGTTTATGCATCAAAATCAAGAAAAAACTGAACTGAACGCGCTTCTGGAGGCGATCCCCGGCAGAAGGGCGGCTCTGAATAGCATTGGTTTTTCAGGGGCCGACAAAGCCTACGCGATTTCCCGGATCCATGCCGAATTGCGGAAGCCCGTGGTGGTGGTGGCATCCTCCACGAAAATGGCCCAGCAGCTCTGCAGCGATCTGAAGTTTTTCTTTAGAAACGACCCGGATGGGATCGTCGCCTATTTCCCGCCCTACAATCTTTTGCCTTTTAAATTCCTGGCTTCCCACAATGAAACGGCGGCAACAAGGATCCGTACGCTGTACCACCTCACCCAGCGGGACAAGCCGCCGGTGGTGGTGACCACGGTGGCCGCGGTGATGAAAAAAATCATCCCCAAAAGGGCCCTGGTGGATTATGCGGAACTGGTGCTCGAAGGGGAAGAGGTGGACCGGGACGGGCTTATTAAAAAGCTTGTTTCCGGCGGATTTGTGTCCACCGCCATTGTTGAGGAGCCCGGTGACTTTTGCGCACGGGGTGGAATTTTAGACATATTTTCACCCATGTATGCGGACCCTTTTAGGATAGAGCTTTTTGGTGATTTTGTGGAGAGCATCCGATTTTTTTCTGCTGCATCCCAACGAACCCGGGAAAACATCAAAGAGGCGGTTGTCATCCCGGCCAAGGAGGTGATTCTGGGTGAGGAACAGAAGAAATCGGTAATTGCCCGCATCAGAAAGCAGGGGGCCTTGCAGGGAGTGCCCGTAACCGAAGTCCGGAGAATGGTCGAGCGGGTAAGAGAGGAAGGCGTCTTCAACGGCATCGAAAGCCTCCTCGGTCTGGTTTATCCAGGCCTGGACACCTTGTTTGAATACTTTTCTGACCAAACCCTGTGGGTTTCTGTCGATTCAGAGGCACTTGAACAATGCGCCTGGGAAGCGCATGAACAGTTGATGAAAAACTATGAATCCGCCATGGACGACGGCACCTTTGTGGTGGAACCAGGGAAAATGTATCTTGACCGGCTGGAGGTGCAGGAGAAACTCGCCCAAAGACGTCCGCTGGCTTTTAAAACCCTTCCCGTTGTCACGGACCGGCAGCGGGCAGTGGGCCAGACTGAACCCATTTCGTTCCGTATTGAGGAAAATACGCTCCTGGTGAACGCCCTTAGGAACCCTGCCGACCGGGAGCAGGCGGTTGCGCCTCTGATAAAGTGGCTGGAAGAGAAACAAAAACAGGGCTACGTGGCAGCGGTGGCGTGTGCCACCGGAACTCAAGCCGAACGATTGAATTCACTGATCACGCCTTATGGGATTCAGGTGCGCACCTCGGAAACGTTCCCCTCTTGGCAAAGGGACCTTAAAGGGCGGGACGGGAGGGTGTACCTGTGCCGGGG
Source organism: Thermodesulfobacteriota bacterium (assembly GCA_039714495.1). Lineage (GTDB taxonomy): Bacteria > Desulfobacterota > Desulfobacteria > Desulfobacterales > B30-G6 > JAJDNW01. Next base: position 15,268 of record JBDLJD010000063.1, on the reverse strand, counting down.
CAGCGTATCCTCGGGCTTTGTGTGGCCAAACGAGGGATTGGCCGTCCTCACCGAGCAGGAAATATTCGGTGCGCGGAAAAGACGCAAAAAGGGCCGCAAGGCATCGGCGGCCCGTCAGCTGCTGGCGTTTGAAGACCTTAAAACAGATGATCTCGTGGTGCACGAAGATCACGGTATCGGTCAATATAAATGCCTGGAAAAAATGAATATATCAGGTGTAGACAATGATTTTATCCTGATCGTTTACCGGAACGGCGACAAACTCTACCTCCCCGTGGAGCGGATGAATCTGATCAAGAAATACATGGGGGTAGAAGGCGCTATCCCCGTGTTGGACAAAATGGGGGGTGTTTCCTGGGGCAAGGTCAAGGAGAAAGCCAAAAAATCGGCTGAGAAAATTGCCGGAGAATTGCTGAAGCTGTATGCCGTGCGCAAGGTCCGCCAGGGGTTCAGGCACCTGCCCATGGAAAGTGATCTGCGTGAGTTCGAGGCTGGTTTCCTGTTCGAAGAGACGGATGACCAGCTCCGGGCCATAGAGGACGTCCTCAATGACATGCGCAAACCATCGCCTATGGACAGGCTGGTGTGCGGTGATGTGGGCTACGGCAAAACCGAAGTCGCCATGCGGGCGGCCTTTGTGGCGGTATTCAACAACAAGCAGGTGGCGGTGCTGGTGCCGACGACAGTGCTGGCCGAACAACACTATGCCAGTTTTTCGGAAAGGTTCGCTAACTACCCCGTGCAGGTGGCCTGTTTGAGCCGGTTTCGCAAAAAAGGGGAGCAGAAAAAAATTATCGAAGGCCTTAAAAAAGGGGCGGTGGACATTGTCATCGGGACCCACAGGCTGCTTCAGAAGGATGTCGATTTCAAAGACCTGGGCCTCTTTGTCCTGGATGAAGAACAGCGCTTCGGTGTCCGGCACAAGGAGAAACTGAAACGGATTAGGAACACCGTCGATGTGCTGGCCCTTACGGCTACCCCCATTCCCCGGACGCTGCACATGTCCCTGGTGGGGGTCCGCGATGTGTCTCTCATTGCAACGCCCCCTGAATATCGCCGGTCCATTATCACCTATATCTGTGAATTCGATGACGGTATTGCCCGGGAGGCGATTCGTAAGGAACTCAAGCGCGGGGGACAGGTTTATTTTGTACACAACAATATCAATACCATTGAAAAAATAGCCGGTTATCTGAAAATGCTGGTCCCCGAAGTGCGGCTGGATATAGCCCACGGGCGCATGGATGAAAAGGACCTTGAAAAGGTGATGCTGCGTTTTGTGGAACGGGATATCGATCTTCTGGTCTGCACGACCATCATAGAGTCGGGACTCGATATTCCTTCCGCCAATACGATTATCATCAACCGGGCCGACCGTTTCGGCCTGGCCCAGATGTACCAGCTTAGGGGACGCGTGGGACGGTCGGAAGAGCAGGCCTATGCTTATTTGTTTATCCCGGATGAGAGTTATCTGGGACGTGATGCACAAAAAAGGCTGAAGGTCCTCATGGAGCACAGCGATCTGGGTGCAGGATTTCAGATTGCAATGAGTGATCTGCAGATACGCGGCGGGGGTACCATTCTTGGGGCATCCCAATCCGGCCATATAGCGGCGGTGGGCTATGACATGTTCCTGAAGCTGATGGAGGAATCAATCGATGAATTGAAGGGTGAGCGCTATGTTCCCCAACTGGAGCCGGAAATCAACATGGCCCTTTCAGCCCATATTCCGGAAACCTATATCAGTGATATCGACCAGCGGCTTACGGTTTATCGGCGGTTGTCCAAAATGGAAGCGGCAACCGAGCTTTCGGGATTTAAAAAGGAATTGATTGACCGTTTCGGCACCATGCCCGACGCCGCGGGCAACCTGCTCCTTAAAATCATGTTGAAAATTTTGGCCCGCAAAGCGGGTGTGGCCCGTTTGGATATGGTTGAGAACCATCTGTCTTTGCAGTTTTCAGAAGGTCACCAGGAAAATCCCGCGGGCATTGTAGCGGTCATCACTGCCGGTGGGGATCAATTCAGGATGACTCCGGCCCACACACTGACGGCCAGGCTGGTGCACCGCGGGACGTACGGCCGTATTACCCAAGTGAAAAACATCTTGAAAGATATTGCCTGCCATGTTAACCCCAAAGCTGCATAAACAACATGGCAAAGTATAGTTAATAATCTGTTATTATTAAACTTTCTTTGGTATATGGTACTGATCGAATTGGGTACGGATGTGATATGAAACATGAACCGCAACATGCCTGTTGCAGCTATGGATGGATTCTGGGGATGCTTTGCATCTTATGGCTGACAATCGCCGGATGTGGAGATCGCGGGGCACAGTTGGCAGCTGCATCGCTGGTGAGGGTCAACGAGCGTTCGATCACGGTGGAAGAATTCAACCGCAGATTCGATGCCTGGTCAGCTGAATTCCCAGAGCCTGAGAAAGGCGATGCGGCAGTGGAGGAGGAGATGAAACTGCGCCTGCTGCACCAGCTCACCGAAGAATTGATTCTTCTTGAACGGGCAAAAGAGCTGAATCTGGCCATTTCCGACCGGGAACTGGAAACGGCCATCAAGGCCATCCAGACGGATTACCCGGAAGGTGAATTTGAAAAAATCATAGTGGAGCAGGCGATAGTCTATGGTGAGTGGAAAGAGCAGCTGCGCATGCGCCTGCTAAAGGAGAAGGTTGTGCAGGAAGATCTTGAAACAGCCGTATCCCTGACACCCGAGGAGGTGTCTGCCGCTTATGAGGCCAATTTTCCTGCCCGGGGCAGGGACAAGGGCCAGGGGTTGAACGATACCGCCGCCGATAAAAAGGTGATCAGGCTTGTGCGTCGGCAGAAGGCTCAAGAAGCTTATCAGGCGTGGCTCCTGGACCTCGAGGCAAGGTATGAAGTAGAAATTAATGCAGCATCTTGGGAAGAATTGATCGGTTCATGACGCTTATGGCAACCAGGCGGTATTCGAAACACCTGTCTCTATTTTACCTGCAAGTGTGGTGGGCGGCATTGACGCTCGTTTTCGGGTCGTGGGCCATGGGTGCCGTGCGGGCTGATGTGATCGTGGACCGCATTGTTGCCGTAGTCAACAATGAGGTCATCACCTACCTGGAATTACAGGGGGAAATAGGGCCGTATGAAGAAAAGATCAAGTCTATGGGGTATGATGAAGAAAAAGAGCTCCAGACGCTTTTTAAAGTAAGAGAAGATATCATTCACCGCCTCATAGACGAAAAGCTGGCTGACCAGGCGATCGAAAAAAACAACATCTCCGTTAGTGAGGCGGAAATCGATGCCACCATCGAACGCCTCAAGGCTTCGAGGATGTGGTCCGACGAAGACCTCCGCAAGGCCTTGGAGGCGGAGGGTATGACCATGCAGGATTTGCGGCATACCATGCGAAACCAGGCATTGAGAAATCAGCTGATCGGGAAGGAGGTGAGCTCAAAGATCGTTGTTACCACGGAAGAGGTCCAGGCCTACTATGACCGCCACGCAGAAGAATACCAGGGGGAGCTGCTGTATCATCTGCGCAACATCATCGTCATGGTTCCGTCCGAAGAGGATGGCGGCAGGCCGGCGGCAAGAAACAAGATAGAAAAGATCATGCAAAAGCTGAATGACGGCGAATCCTTTGAATCCCTTGCGCATGCTTTTTCGGAGTCATCCCTTTCCGAGAAGGGGGGGGATCTGGGTAAGATCCGGTATGACGATTTTTCTCCTCTGATAAAAACCGCTCTGGAAGGCTTGGGGCAGGGTGACTACACGGGTATCCTGGACACGGACCGGGGGTATCAGATATTTTTTGTGGAAGATGTCAGCAAGGAAGGGGGCAAACGTTTTGAGGAGGTATCCCCCGAAATAGAAGAAAAGCTTTACAATGCCGCCGTGGATAAAAAGTACGGGGAATGGCTCGAAGAACTGAAACGCCAGGCCCATATCAAGATCATACGCTAACAGCCGCCATATAACTGTCTGTCCCGCCGAGGCGACGTTTACCGGCATGGATTCTACTTGCTTAGCTTCATGGTTTCATGTTAAAAAAAACAAATTGATTTCAGCTATCTGCCCAATATAGGTCCTATAGGACCTATAAACTTATAGGTCCTATGCCTTTTGGGGGTTAACATGCAGGGTGACCGCAACAAAATACTAGTGGACAGCATTAAACGACTACTGCGGCGCAATGCTATGCACAATCTCAAAAAGATTGTGGAAAAAACCCATGCGGCTGACCTTTCGCGTGTGTTTGACTCCCTGACCCTGCCTGACCAGCACAAACTTTTCCAGATGATTCCGGATACGGAACAAAAGGGCGTCCTATTCAGTGAATTGGAAGAGGACACCTTCTTGGAGTTCGTGGCAGAGCTGGACCTGAGAGAGATGGTTTCCATTTTCGAAAGCATGCCCAATGACGATGTGGCCGATATCATCGGCCGCTTGCCGGATGAAAAATCCGATGAAATCCTCCGGTTAATGCAAAAAGAGGATTCAGAAGAGGTCGAGGGACTGCTGCGATATGAGGATGACACCGCCGGTGGCATCATGGTTCCGGATTTTATCGCCCTCGGGGAGGAGGTTACAGCCAGAGAGGCCATCGAGTCCCTGCAGAAAGAGCACCAGGATGTGGAAATGCCTTTCTACCTCTACGTGGTCAATGAATATGACAACCTGGTGGGCGTTATCTCTTTGCGGCAATTGGTTGTGGTGCCCCCCATGACCCCGTTAAAGGCGTTCATGACCACGGATGTTTTTTCGGTGAAGACCGACATGGACCAGGAAGAGGTGGCCAGAATCGTTGCCCGTTATGACATTCTAGCCGTTCCGGTGGTGGACGAAACCAATAAACTGGTGGGCATCGTAACCGTCGATGACGTCATCGACATTTTTCGGCGGGAAGCCACCGAGGATATTTTGAAAATGGCGGGTGTCGGCGAGGAGTTCGTCGAGACAAAATCCGTGTTGAAAAGCACCCGCATTCGCTTGCCATGGCTGTTTGCCAGCTGCATCGGCGGCATTGTGGCGTTTTTCGTGATTGGAAGTTTTGAGGAGAGTCTCAAACAGTTTGCCTACCTGGCGGCATTCATTCCCGTCATTATGGGTATGGGCGGGAATATAGGCACTCAATCATCGACCATCGTGGTAAGGGGCCTGGCCACCGGCCGTATCGATATCAGGGAGATCTGGTCGGTGGTGTCCAAGGAACTCACCATCGGTCTCATACTGGGCCTGACGTATGGTTTGGTCATCGGCGCGGTCGCCCAGTTGGCCTTCGGCAAAATGGCGCTGGCTGTTTCCGTGTGCGGTGCGGTATTGTCATCCATGGCCGTGGCCGCCCTGGTGGGGTCCCTGGTGCCCATGGCATTTGCCAAGGTCAATATCGATCCGGCCGTCGCCACCGGCCCCTTTGTGACAACGTCCGTCGATGTCATCAGCGTTTTCTTTTATTTCATGATCGCCACGACGCTGCTCGGCTTGTAACGATGACCGGTTAGCAGCCATCTATAGGTCCTATACGTCATATAGGACCTATAGACCTATAAGACCTATATGACCTATACAACCCCCGCCATACTGATCCGCCACGTGGACTACGGAGATTATGACCTCATTCTCAATTTTCTAACTCGGGACAGGGGTAAAATTTCAGCCATTGCCAAGTCGGCCAAACGCAGCCAGAAGCGATTCGGGGGGGTCCTGGAACTGTTCAACTCCCTTAATATTGTTGTCAGCCAAAAACGGGGAAAGGGCCTTGCGCTGGTAAAGGAGGCCTCCCTCATAAAACCGCTTTTCAACATTGCCGCCGATATCCGGAAAACGGCCTATGCCAGCTACTGGGCAGAGCTGACCAACCTGTGGCTCGAAGAAGGGCGCACCCAGACGGACATCTACGACCTCATGGCGCATGTCCTGTCGGAACTCGATGCCGGAACCGTGTCGGCAGAGGTCCTGAGCATTCTGTTCCAAATACGGTTTTTAAGCCTATCCGGTCTTTGCCCTAACCTCAGCCACTGTAGTACCTGCAGAATCGAAACCGAAGCCGCACCGCACCATCGGATGAACTTCGATTTATCCAAGGGCGGTGTCGTCTGTGAAAGCTGTGCGCCTTATGGAACAGATGAGCGCTGCCTTTCCAAGGGCACGATCAAACAGCTTCAGTGGATTGACAGCAATGATATCCGCAAGGTGGCCCGGATCCGTTTTTCAGCTCAGGCCCTGAAAGAGGGCCTTCAATTTCTGGAATCCTTTGTTCCTTACCACCTGGGCCGGGAGCCCCGGAGCCTGAAATTCCTGCGGCAGTTGAGGGGGCGGAGAACAGATTAGTAGGGAGTAAGGCGTAAGTAGTAGGGAGTAAGAAGTAGGCAGTAGGGAGTAGACCAAAAGCTAGATGGCCGGAGGACAGAGTCCCAGAACCACAGAGGACAGAAGACCCGTAAGCAGTGAGGAGTAGGTCGTAAGGAGAAATCAACGCGTTAAGCGTTATCAAAAAAGAGTTAAGAGGGGGCTGATTACAGCCAGCTGCGAGGTCGGGGAGTTTTAGCTTAAAACCCTCGTCATTCCCGCGCAGGCGGGAATCCAGAAACGATTAGCTGAATGCCCTGGATCCCCGCCTGCGCGGGAATGACCGATCCACCAGCAGACCTGGATCTTGCATAGGCGGGGATGACATGAAAAACACCCCGATGGCTCAGCTAGCTAAGAGCCGTACTCTTAACTATTTTCTGATTTCTAATAACTGGAACATGAATATGGCAATCAACATCAGAGAAATTTTAGCATCAGGGCCGATCACGGCCTCGGCGCCCTGCCGGGTCGATATGGGCGGCACCATGGATTTGAGCACGTTTTACATACCGCTGCGATCGCTAAAGCCCTGTACTTTCAATATGGCGTTGTCCCTGAGAACCAAAGCACGCATCGAAGCCTGGGAGCCGGGGCGTGTCAGGGTGGCGTCAAAAGGGTTTAAAAGTGCCGAGTTTCCTTCCGGGCAGGCGCCCTTCAACCATCCCCTTGGTTTCATGTTCGCAGTGGCCAACTACTTCAGCGCCGATGGTATTTCCATCTCCATTGAATCGTCTTCACCGCCGCGCAGCGCCCTGGGCGGTTCTTCTGCCGCCGCAGTTGCCCTGGTGGCCGCTCTGCAGGAGGCCGTGTCGCGATCCGGGGGCAAACCAATGACCCGGCGCAGGGCCGTTCTGCTGGCGCATGCCCTGGAATCGAGCGTGGCGGGTGTCCCCTGCGGCCTTCAGGACCATCTGGCTGCGGCATATGGCGGGGTGAACGCCTGGTACTGGCCCGTGAGTATGACCTCGCCGATTTTCAAGCGGGTTCCGGTCATAAGATCCTCCCGGTTCAATGACTTGGCCAGGCATACCCTGGTCGCCTACTGCGGTGAGCCCCACACCTCCGCCGATGTCAACGGCGAATGGGTCCGGCAGTTTATTGCCGGGGAGAGGCGCGAACGCTGGGAGCAGGTGGCTGACTGCACCCACACGTTCATCGAAGCCCTGGCAGCCATGGACATTGAAACTGCCACGGCCGGCATGAACCGGGAAGTGGAATTGCGCCTTGCCATGACTCCGGGGGTGCTGGACCAGGTGGGCGGTTCTCTGGTTAATGCAGCCATTGCATCCGATTGTGGCGCACGCTTTACCGGTGCCGGTGGAGGCGGATGTGTCTGGGCCTTGGGCCATGCTGAAGATATTGACAGTTTAAGACAGATGTGGGAGACAATCCTTTTGGCCAGAACGGACGCCTGTCTTCTGGATTCAACCATAGACCGCAAGGGGCTTGAAATCCATCACTAAGCATGTCTGGATAACCCCTGGCAGTATGAAGCCCTCAGGCTTTTGCAACGTTGAGGTAAACAACACGGTATAGCGAGGATGTTTTATGAATTTTCAGGATGTTATCATGAAGCTGAGCCAGTTCTGGGCAAAAAAAGGCTGCATCATCACACAGCCATACGACCTGGAAGTCGGCGCCGGCACCTTTCACCACAACACGACCCTGAAGGCGCTGGGGCCGGAGCCATGGAACGTGGCCTACGTGCAGCCTTCGAGGCGCCCCACCGACGGCCGATACGGGGAAAACCCCAACCGGCTTCAGCACTACTATCAGTATCAGGTGATTCTGAAACCATCGCCTTATGATGTACAGAAACAGTACCTCCAGAGTATGAAGGTGCTGGGTATCGATCCCCTGGAACATGATATTCGGTTTGTGGAGGACGATTGGGAATCGCCCACCCTGGGCGCCTCCGGACTTGGCTGGGAGGTCTGGCTGGACGGTATGGAGATAACCCAATTCACCTATTTTCAGCAGGCCGGCAGTGTCGAACTGTCGCCCATTCCCGTGGAACTGACTTACGGTCTGGAACGCATCGCCATGTACCTGCAGGATGTCGACAATGTATACGATCTCAAATGGAACGACACCATCACTTACGGCGACGTCCATCATCAACAGGAGGTTGAGCAGTCTACCTACAATTTTGAAAAAGCTGACGTGGCCATGCTTTTCGACTTGTTCAACATGTATGAAAAGGAGGCCAGGCGGATGGCCGAGGAATCGCTTGTCCTGCCGCTGTATGAGTTTTGCCTCAAGTGCTCCCACACCTTCAATCTGCTCGATGCCCGGGGTGCCATCAGTGTTACCGAAAGGACCGGCTATATTGGGCGAATCAGAAATTTAGCAAGGTCGGCGGCGCATGGATATCTGGAGCAGAGAAAGGCCATGGGGTATCCGTTGTTGAAGAAGAATAGTTGACAAATTTGTCATGAAGGACAACATGCAGGCATTCATTTTGTTTGCATTATCCTGATAGCAGGGTTCGAGGATCCAAGGATTCAAGGGGTCGAGTGAAAACAGCTCATAGGTCGTAGCTCATAGCTGATAGCGGGCTATGAGCCATAAGCTAATTCCTGTCACCCTTGAAACCTTGACCCCCTGACCCCTTGGACCCTGATATTCAAAACAGTAACCCAATAAGCTAAACGTATCCCGGTCTAAAGGATACAATTTATGATACTGAACTACTAGAGGTGCCCATGGACAATTTACTGCTTGAAATCGGTGCGGAAGAGATACCCGCCGGATATATCGCCCCCGCCCTTACGGCCATTGCGTCGAACCTGTTGAAAAAAATGAGTGCGGCCCGCATCGAACACGGTGAGGTGAAAACCTTTGGAACGCCTCGGCGACTGGCTATTGTTGTTGAACAGGTGGCTGCCAGACAGCCTACTATTTCAAAGGATGTGATGGGCCCCCCCACCAAGGTGGCCTACGATGCTGACGGCCAGCCAACTATGGCCGCCGTGAAATTCGCTGAGAAAGTAGGCGTTGGGGTCAAAGCGCTCAAAGCGCAAGATACGGAAAAAGGAAGCTATCTGTGCGCCAGGGTGACGGAAAAAGGGCTGGCCACGAAAACGCTTTTGAAGAAAATGCTGCCCGAGGTCATTCTGGCTACCCCCTTTCCCAAAACCATGAAGTGGGCGGAGCTGAACGTTCATTTCGCCCGGCCCATGTATTCCCTTGTGGCGCTATTAGGCAGCAGCCCTGTGTCATTCAGCCTGGGCAACCTAAAAAGTGGAAGATACACTTGCGGGCACAGTTTCATGCATCCCGGCAAGATCAAAATCGAAAACCCGGAAACTTATCTGGATAGCTTGAAGAAAGCCCAGGTCATAGCGGATATAGAAGAACGAAAAAAGATGGTCTTAAAGGAGATCGAGCAGGCTGCTTCCGCAGTGGGCGGCAGGGTCCTGCCGGATGACGAATTGGTGGACATCGTCACCAACCTCGTGGAATACCCCATTGCCACGGCCGGAAAATTTGACGATGAATTTCTGGAAATCCCCCGGGAAATTCTAATTACGGCCATGCGCGAACATCAGAAGTATTTTGCCGTTATCGATGAAAAAGGGGCGCTGATGCCCTATTTTATCGCCGTCAACAATACCCGTACTAAGGATCTCGATCTGGTCGCCACCGGACACGAACGTGTTCTCCGGGCAAGGCTTTCCGACGCTCAGTTCTTTTATCAGAGTGATGTAAAAGTTTCCTTTGACCCTTGGATCGAAAAACTGGAAGGGGTTCTGTTTCAGGCCAAGTTGGGGAGCATGCAGGAGAAAGTAGGCAGGGTCAAAAGACTTGCCGCCTATCTGGCCGATGCCGTAGGCCTTGATGACGGTTTCAAGGCCAGGGTAACCCGGGCGGCAGAACTGTGCAAAGCCGACTTGGTGAGTCAGGTGGTGGTGGAATTCCCCAAACTGCAAGGTGTAATGGGCAGGGTTTATGCGGGTGTCGTTGGCGAGCCCGAAGACGTGGCCAGCGCCATTGAGGAACACTACCGGCCTACGTACTCGGGCGGGGAACTACCGTCAGGCGAAACCGGCGCCCTCCTGGCCATTGCAGACAAAATCGATTCCATCTGCGGATGTTTTTCCGCGGGGCTGATTCCGACCGGTGCTTCGGACCCTTACGCTCTCCGCAGGCAGGGCATCGGCATCGTCAACATCATGCAGGACAAGGAATTTGGCTTTTCACTCAATGATCTCATCGTCAAAAGCCTCGATCTTTTCAGATCAACAGGGGATTTCGATCTTGTGGAAACCACCGGCAGGGTTCACACGTTCATACAGAACCGCCTGGCCCACATTCTCGTAGAAAAGGGCTTTTCCAAAGACGTCGTTGGTGCGGTCACCAGTGCCGGTACAGAAAATTTGCCGCATGTTTGGCTGCGGGTAAAGGCTCTTGAAGACCTGAAGGGGGCTCCGGATTTTGAGCCTCTGGCCGCCGCCTTCAAACGGGTGGTCAATATCATCAAGAAAACGGAAGATGGTGTGCAGACCCGGATCAGTGAAGACCTGTTCACGCACGCGTCTGAAAAAGACCTGCTGGCAGCTTTCAGAGCTGTGGAGCGTCAGGTGTCATCGCTTTTTGCAGCCGGTGATTTTGAAGCGGCGCTTTTGAAAATCGCCTCTCTCAAGGATGCCGTGGATGTCTTTTTCGATGACGTTCTGGTCATGGCCGAGGATTTAGAAGTCCGCAACAACCGGCTCGCCCTTCTGGGGGGGATAGCCGCCCTCTTCGACCAGTTTGCCGATTTTTCCAAGCTGGCCTAAATTTTCATACCGGGACATGAGCGGAAAAGGATGAATGAGACTGCCCGTTGAAATGTTCCTGAGTGCATTTATTTGGGAGATATGAAAATTTAGTAATTAATAGATTCAGACACAATTGACATAGTAGGAGGAAACATGCCTTTCGATCCGGATAAAGATAAAGTGCTCAAACGTTGGAAATGTGACGAAACCGGTCTGGTGGTGACCATCAATCAGTACAACGAGGGACAGCCCAAACTGCAGATCGGCCCTCGCATCCTACTGAAAAAAGATGGAACCGAAAGGGCGCCTATGAAAGCCGGTCGCCTGAGCATGGAAGACGTGCTGTGGCTGTACGAGACCATCGACGATATCAAGGACGCGTTGGCAGCAAACGCTCCGCCTGAGTAGTACATATTTCAGGCATCGGGGTGTTTTTTACGTCATGCCCGCGAAGGCGGGCATCCAGGGATTTAGGCTCGTCGCTTGAGAGGCATGAAAATTTATGGACAACGGGACACCCATCGTAAAACCCGTCAAGGGAAAACGTCCGCCATCCCTGGGGTCGGTTGTCGTGATGGCCGCTCCCAAACCCGATCTAGAATTACTGGTTCCGGCGCTTGGCCTGGAACAGGCCAAACAAGGCTCCCTGTTTACAGGCCGCCTGTATGCCGGGGGCAATGATCCGGGCGGTATTTCCCTGGCCGGTCCTTTCCTGGGCGCCCCCCACGCTGCCATGCTGATGGAGACGCTGGTCAGCTGGGGAGCCAGGCAATTCGTATTTGCAGGATGGTGCGGTTCGGTGGCAGAGGACGTGAATATCGGTGACATTGTCATTCCCAATGGCGCGATTGTCGATGAAGGCACGTCCCCGCACTACGGCGTGGCCGCAGGGGGAATCTCCCGGCCTGCGGCAACCATGGCGGCAAGCCTGCGCAGCATTCTGACCGAGGAAGCCGTCGGGTTCCATGAGGGGCTGGTTTGGACGACGGACGGTGCTTTCCGGGAAACCCCTGAGAAGGTGATGTATTTTAAAAACCGGCAGGCCCTGGCGGTGGAGATGGAGATGTCCTGTCTTTTCAGCGTTGCCCGGTATTTGGGGGTCGATGTTGCCGGGGTTCTGGTGGTGTCGGACGAGCTGTATTCCCTGACGTGGAACCCGGGATTTAAAAACGAAGCCTTTCGCGAGGGCCGAGCGCGGGCGACACGTACTGTTGGTAAATTGTGCAGGGTGCTGGCAGATGGATGAAATTGTGAAACTGGTCGAGAAGCTCGAGGCCTGCAATGAAGCCTACCGCAGCGGTGATCCGCTGGTCAGTGACCACGCGTACGATGACATGGTGGAGCGGCTTCGGCAGCTCGCTCCTGACCATCCCTTTCTGGCACGGGTCGAGCCGGAAACATTCGACAACAGGCAGGAAATCCGGCATCCCGTTCCCATGCTGTCGACGGAGAAGGCCTACACCACCGAAGATATCGAACGCTTTATCAGCCGGGTGAAAAAAGCCGCTGAAAAAATCGGTGACATTGACATCGTGTTCAGGATCACGCCCAAACTGGATGGCCTGGCAGGCAGGGATGACGGTCAGGTTTTTGTTTCCAGAGGCAACGGCGAGACCGGCTATGAAATCAGCAGCGCTTTTGCCAAGGGGGTCGTGCCCGTGGGGGGGCGGGGGCATGGCCTGGGCGAAATCGTGGTGCGGCAGTCATACTTCCAGGAGAAACTGGCAGGTGCTTTTGAACACCCGCGCAACATGGTGGTGGGAATCATATCTTCAGACGTGGTCAACGAGACCGCCCGCCGGGCCTTGCAGGAAAAGGTCGTCCATTTTGTCCCCTACAGCGAGCTTTCCTTCTGGGAGGGCAGCGCAGCAGAGCTGCTGGACAACATTGAGGCCATTATTGCGGACCTGACGGCATCCACCGATTATCCCATGGACGGCGTTGTGGCAGAAGTTGTCGACCAAAGGCTCAGGCAGGCCATGGGAGCCACCACCCACCACTATCGCTGGCAGATTGCCATCAAATCCAAAGGTGCTACCGCGATGACAGAGGTGGAAGATATCGCCTGGCAGGTGGGCCGCACCGGTAATGTAACGCCTGTTCTCGAGGTGAAACCCATATTGCTTTCGGGCGCCACCATCAAACGTGTGACAGCCCACCACGCGGGTATGGTCGTGAAAGAAGGTCTGGGCAAGGGCGCCTTCATCGAGATTATCCGCAGCGGCGAGGTGATACCCAAGCTGGAGAAGGTCATTACGCCTGCCGAAACCGTTGTTCTGCCGGAGAACTGTCCGGTGTGCGGCACGGAACTGGCCTGGCAGAATGATTTCCTGCGCTGTTCCAACCGCGGCTGCAGGGCCCAGATCGAACAGGCCATCAGCCACTGGTTCAAGACCCTGGGCAATGCCGACTGGTTCGGCATTAAAAGCATTCAGAAGATGGTGGCCAGCGGCTTTGATACTCTGGAAAAGATCTATGCCATGACCATCGAAGATTTTGAGGAAATCGATTTCGGCCCGGTGCAATCCCGCAACCTGGCCGAAGCGCTCTTCATCAGCCGGACCAAACCGGTTGAGGACTGGCGCTTCCTGGCCGGCTTCGGCATTGCCAATCTGGGAAAGGGCGACAGCCGCAAATTGCTGTCACACATGGCTCTGGAAGACCTGCTGGTTGCTGAACGCGGGGAGATCGAATCCATCAACGGCTTCGGCGGTGTCACCAGCTTGTCCATTCATCAGGGTATTACATCTTTGCGGGGCACCATCGACCACATGCTGGCGCTGGGGTTCAACCTGGAAAAATCCGACCTGGTTAAAGACACGGCAGAAATCGACAGCACCATTGCCGGCAAGGCGGTTGTTTTTACGGGCAAGATGCGCCAGGGCAGTCGGGAAGGCATGCAGGCCGCGGCCAGAAAGCTGGGCGCCAAAGTGCAAACGGCGGTGAGTGGGAAAACGGATCTGTTGGTATGTGGTGAAAAGGTAGGTGCTGCCAAGATCAAGAAGGCTGAATCTCTGGGGGTAAGGATTGTGAGCGAGGCAGCGTACCTCGATATGCTAGCCGGAGACTGAGGCCGGCTGCCAGCCCAGACCAGTCGGAAGTAAACAGTAGGGAGAAACCCATGGGCCAGAGCCACAGAACCTCAGAGTCCCAGAGGTCAGAACCACAGAGGACTGAGAACAGGCCGGGCCCATTCTTCGAACCAACCATGTGGTGCATGGATTCGCCCCTGCCGAAGTCTGACGCAGAAAAAAAGTCAAATAGACAGTATGCAACCAGAACTTGATTCCAACGCACAGACCACGGGCTGCTGACTACATGTTTTTCAATAGCGGCGGAGCCGCGTATAATAATAATTTCATGTATCGCAAAAGCGATTGCTGAAATTATTATAGAGGAGGACATATGGATAATCTCGTCAGGGCACATACCATTATCACCGGCCGGGTTCAGGGCGTTTTTTTCCGCATGGAGACCCAGCGTGCCGCCCGGAGGCACGGTGTGGACGGCTGGGTGCGCAATAAGCGGGACGGTTCGGTGGAGGCGGTCTTTGAAGGTGATCGGGCCGACGTGGATGCCACTCTAGCCTGGTGCCAACAGGGGCCGCCCCGTTCCAGCGTAAGTGACGTTAAGTTTACCTGGCAAGAGTTTACCGGAGAATTCACGGAGTTCAGCGTGACCTATTAAGTCGTGGAGTATCTGAACATGTATCAACCTACTATGAGGATTGATGCGCTTATGTTCTTGAGTTGTTTTTTCAGATCACCTTTCTTTTCGGTTCCGGCGGCTGGATTTTGAGCACATTTTATTGATGTGCAATACATCCATACGGGCGGTTTTTAATGGAATGAATGACCAGGTTCACCGGAGGGCGGAATACGCGTTGTGTGCTATGGCGAAGACTATTCTCTTATCACAGGTTTGATTGAACTTGCGATCCACAAAAATTAACACAGCTGGAGAGGCGAAAAATGATGGTAGATATAAATATTGGGCTACCCCAACATATGGTGGTGTGCAGTTAGACAGAAATTAGATCCAACAAGAAAGATACTGTTACAAAGTCTTTTGTCTAATGAAACTGTCAAACTTGTGATAATCTTCGATTCACAGCAAGGTGATAGATTGAAGGCTTCAAGCGTCAATCATTTCAAAAGA
>JBDLJD010000062.1:0-23811 GCA_039714495.1 Thermodesulfobacteriota bacterium | reverse complement strand
ACCCAGTCCACGAGACCGCTTCGCATGTGAAAAATTCTTTTAAAGCGCATTTTTTCTACAGCCCCCATGAGCTGCCTGCTGCGGTTTCCGCTGCGGCAGTAGATCAGATAGGTTTTTTCGTGGTCAAGGCTCCTGAACTCCTGGGCAAAGGTTTTGGCATAGAAATCGATATTGTGCGCACCGGCAATGTGCCCGGCGTCGAACTCCCCGGGGGTGCGAATGTCCAGGATGATGAAGTCGGGGTTTGACAGGTTTTCCTGGATCAGGTCCGCCGCCGTTCTGGCACTGATATCTTCAATTGGGTGTGCAGCCAGGGCCAGAACCGGCACCAGCAGCAGGGAAACGAATATCCATAATCTGATCGTTGAATTCAAATTTTTCATTTTATTTCTCCAATTGAAAAGAAATTAATGCCACTATGTGGTTGTGTCAACCGGGCCGGTACCCTTGGACCCTGCCGGTAGATTATCGGGAAGTTATAAGTTACCTCAAGGGTCGGGGAGTTTTAACATAAAGCCCGCGTCATTCCCGCGAAGGCGGGACACGCAGTGAAGCGTCAGCGCTATCCAGAAAGCGGTAAGCCGAAAGCCCTGGATGCCCGCCTGCGCGGGCATGACGTTAAAAATACCCCGATGGCTCAGTTACCTACCTGGTTTCGGGGTAAGGTGATGCGGAATACAGAGCCTTCATTGGGGCTGGAATCGACGGTTATCGTGCCCCCATGCTTGGTGATCACCCTGCGGGTTACGAACAGTCCGATGCCCGTGCCTCTTTTCCCCTTTGAGGAACTGAAAAGCTGGAATATCTTTTCCGCCAGTTCTTTTTCAATGCCGGGCCCGTTATCTGAAACTTCAAAATAAACATTGTCGTCATCGGCATCAGCCGTAAAATGGATCCAGTTGGTAATTTGTCTGGTATCTTCGATGCAGGCTTCCATGGCATTTTCAAGGATATTGATCAAGGCCGTACGGATAATCTCCCGGTCGATTGAGAAATACCCGGTATCATGGGGAAAGTGGGTTATCAGTTTTATATTGGCAGCTCTGAAGCGGTTTTCGATGAGAATGGTGATTTCTTTAGCAAACTGCCAGACCTCCACTTCTTCGATTTCAAGCTTCCGCTCTTTGGAGTAGTAAAGGATGTCTAAAATGAGCTTGTGAACCCGATCTACCATGAGTTTGGTGAGATCCAGACCCTCCTCGATATGCGCCGGGCGGTCTCTGTAGAAGCCTGTTTCTATGAGGTACAGACTGGCTTTCATGCCGGTCAGGCATCCCTTTAAACTGTGTGAAATGGTGCCGAGCATCAATCCCAGCGTAGACAGGTTGTCCTTCATTTCATGGATTTTGGTAATATCCATGAAATAGCCCAGCACGGCCCGTTTCTCTTTGTAGATAATGGAGGTCACGGTTTCCATTACCCAATGGGTGGCGCCCGATTTATCGAAAACGCAAAACTCGTAAGGGGTAAGATCCTCTCCTGTAAGCATGGCTTGCGCACGCTGGCGCACGTGTTCACGATAATCTTCGTGGACAAGGGCCAGGGAGTCCGAGCCGATCAACTCCTCCTCTTTATAGCCGGTAATGCTTATGAATTGGGGGTTTACATATTTGAATACACCATCCTGAACAATATAGCTGCCCACAAGCGCGTTCTGTCTGCTGCCGATAAATTGCAGCTCGGACAGCTTCTGTTGGGTGTTGTCACGGATAAATCCCTGGAATGAGAGGGGCTCGCCTTTTGGGTCGCGCAAAACAATCCAACGATCTTGCAGCCAGCGTAGGGAGCCGTCCGGATAGAGAATACGATACTCAGCCTCGCCTTCTGTTTGCCCGGTTATCAATGATTTATCAAATGCTTTGATTACATAGCCGCGGTCTTCGGCGTGGATGGCGTCGAAAATCTGATCCGGCGTCGTATGTTTGGCTGATTTGTCGTCGAGCTGGAAAAATGTTCGAAATCTTTGATTATAAAAGAGAAATTGCTGGGAGGCGATGTCGAAATGATAAATGGCATCTTGCGAATGGTTCGCCAGACGTTCGAAATCATTGAATATATCACTATATACAATCTGCGTGTCGGAACTGGTTGTGTTTACTTTTCGAGCCATTGACTCTGAAGCCCTCCGGTTTTTGCGTTGGGGTTAACCCAACTAAAAATTGGGCACAAGCTAAATAAATGCCTGAAGTCCCAAGAATTGTGTGCTCCTATAAAAAAATCATCAAATTTCATGAAAGGTTCGGCTATTAAAACAGTCCTATATTGACGAAGTCAACTCATTATAGCCATGAATATAGTAAAACGCTATATTTGTTATTGTTTCATCTGATTCGATTCACTATCCAGTATTGACAGCTGCCGACCTGTTTTCTATATTTTCACAAGTTACCTTATTGGGAAACGTTTCACCCGCCGATTCCAAAGGCGCAACTTATCCACATTTTAATCTGAAAGGAATGACAATGGCCAGTAGAGATGACATCCACAAGGTTCTCATCATCGGGTCAGGCCCCATCGTGATCGGACAGGCCTGTGAATTCGACTATTCCGGCACCCAGGCCTGCAAGGCGTTGCGGTCCATGGGGTATGAAATCGTGCTGGTGAACTCGAACCCGGCAACGATCATGACCGATCCGGGCCTGGCCGATGTGACCTACATCGAACCGCTCAATCTCAAAACCCTGACCCAGATCATCGCCAAAGAGCGGCCGGATGCCCTGCTGCCAAACCTGGGCGGACAGTCGGCCCTGAATCTTTCTTCCGAGCTTGCCAGCGAAGGGGTGCTGGAGAAATACGGCGTGCAGATCATCGGGGTAAACGTGGATGCCATCGAACGCGGGGAGGACCGTCTGGCCTTTAAGGCCACCATGGAAAAGCTGGGCATCGAAATGCCCAAGAGCGAGGTTGTCAATACGGTTGAGGATGCCGAGACCGTAGCAGAGGACCTGGGGTACCCCGTGGTCATCCGGCCGGCTTACACCATGGGGGGCACCGGCGGCGGATTGGTCTACAACGTTGAAGAATTGAAAACCATTGCCGCCCGCGGCCTGGCCGCGAGCCTGGTGAATCAGGTCCTGGTGGAGGAGTCTGTCCTGGGCTGGGAGGAACTCGAGCTGGAAGTTGTCAGGGATGCCAAAAACCAGTTGATAACAGTCTGTTTTATTGAAAATGTAGATGCCATGGGGGTCCATACCGGCGATAGCTACTGCACCGCCCCCATGTTGACCATCAGTCCGGAACTCCAAGAGCGGCTGCAGCGGTATTCTTACGCCATTGTCGAGGCCATCGAGGTCATTGGCGGGACCAATGTCCAATTTGCCCATGACCCTGCTACCGGCCGTGTCGTCGTGATAGAGATCAATCCTCGCACCTCGCGCTCTTCAGCCCTGGCGTCGAAAGCTACCGGGTTTCCCATTGCCAGAGTATCTTCCCTTTTGGCCGGCGGTATGACCATGGACGAAATACCGTACTGGCGGGACGGGAGCCTGGAGAAATATACGCCCTCGGGCGATTACGTGGTGGTCAAGTTTCCCAGGTGGGCCTTTGAAAAATTTGATGGGGCCGAAGACAGGCTCGGCACCCAGATGCGGGCTGTGGGCGAGGTCATGAGCCTGGGAAAAACCTACAAGGAGGCCCTTCAGAAAGCGATCAGAAGTCTTGAAACCAACCGCTACGGCCTTGGTTTTGCAAAAAACTTCAATGCCATGTCGTTGACTGAACTCATGAGTCGCCTTGGGTTTGCCAGCAGTGAACGCCAGTTCATGATGTATGAGGCCCTGCGCAAGGGCGCTACGATCGACGATCTGTACCAAAAGACCCATATCAAGCCCTGGTTCCTCGAACAGATGAAGGAGCTCGTGGAACTGGAGGAAGAAATTCTGGCCTGCCAGGGCCGTGAGCTGCCGGATGAACTGCTGACGCAGGCCAAAAAGGACGGCTTCAGCGACCGCTACCTGTCCCAGCTGCTCGATCAGCCGGAGGATCAAATCCGTGTGCATAGAATAAAGCTGGGCCTTGCCCAGGCCTGGGAACCGGTTCCGGTCAGTGGTGTTGAAGATGCGGTTTACTACTACTCCACCTACAATGCACCGGACAAGATATTGGTCAGCGATCGCAAGAAAATCATGGTCCTGGGGGGCGGTCCCAACCGCATCGGGCAGGGCATCGAATTTGACTACTGCTGTGTGCACGCCGCCCTGGCCATCCGCGATGCAGGCTATGAATCCATCATGGTCAACTGCAATCCTGAGACCGTTTCCACGGACTATGATACCTCGGACAAGCTCTATTTCGACCCCCTGACGGTGGAGGACGTCCTGAGCATATATGAAAATGAAAAACCCGAAGGTGTGGTGGTGCAGTTCGGCGGGCAGACGCCTCTCAATATTGCCACCGAGCTGGAAAAACTGGGGGTGAATATCCTGGGCACTTCGCCTGACACCATCGACTTGGCCGAAGACCGGGACCGCTTCCGGATCATCATGCGCAAGCTGGGCATCCCCCAGCCGGAATCAGGTATGGCCAGCAACATGGAAGAGGCCCAGACCATCGCCGCCAAGATCGGGTATCCCCTGATGGTGCGCCCCTCCTATGTTTTGGGCGGAAGAGGGATGCAGGAGGTGCAGGATGATGCGTCCCTCAGGTTCTACCTCGAAGCTGCGGTGGAACTGTCTCCTGAACGGCCGATTCTCATCGACAAGTTTCTGGACAACGCCATCGAGGCTGAAGCCGACGCCATTTCCGACGGGAAGGATGCCTTTGTGCCGGCCGTTATGGAGCACATTGAATTTGCCGGCATCCACTCCGGCGATTCAGCCTGTGTCATCCCGCCGGTGAGCATTGCGCCCAAGCACATCGAGACCATCCGTGAGTATACCCGCAAGATTGCCATCGAACTGAATGTGGTCGGTTTGATGAACATCCAGTACGCTATTTTTGAAAACACGGTCTATGTGCTGGAGGCCAACCCCCGGGCATCGCGCACCGTGCCCCTGGTCTCGAAGATCTGTGACATATCCATGGCCCGGATGGCCATGCAGGTCATGCTGGGCAAATCCATTGCCGACCTGAAACTCGAACACCAATCGATTCCCTATTACGGTATCAAGGAAGCCGTGTTCCCTTTTAACATGTTTCCCGAGGTCGATCCGATACTGGGACCGGAAATGCGTTCCACCGGAGAAGTCCTGGGTATTTCCCAATCGTATGGCCGTTCATTTTTCAAGGCCCAGGAAGCCATCCAGACGCCCCTGCCCCTGGAAGGTTCGGTTTTGTTCACTGTTGCGGACCGGGATAAGAATGCTGCCCTGGAAGCGGTGCGGCTATTCAAGGAGCTGGGTTTCAAAATCATGACCACCGAGGGAACCCACTACTTTCTGGATGAGCGCGGCATCGAGAACACGCCTTTGCGCAAACTGGGATACGGCCGGCCGGACCTGGTGGACGCCATCAAGAATGGCGCCGTAAACCTGTTGGTCAACACCCCCAGCGGCCGTAAGGGTGTGCAGGACAGTTCCAGCATTCGCAAGGCGGCCATCAAGTATCGTGTGCCCTACATCACGACAACGGCCGCTGCCGTTGCCGCGGCAAAGGGCATCGCCGCCCGCCGAGGCGGTGAGCCAAAGGTCCGGTCGCTGCAGGAGTACCACGCTCTGTTGAAGGGATAAGTGATGTAAACTGGGATGCTGGGTTTTAGTCACTTCTTCCCGTGCATGCTGAAAGGGTTAAATGCAAACAGCGTGATCTCCTTTTCAAGGACCTGGTCGCCCCTTTGCACCTTAATGAAAACGGTTTGATCCTGGCGGCAGTAGTAGAGGGCCAGCTTCAGGTCGGCCAGGTCTTCTATGGACTGCCCGTCGAAGGACCGGATAATATCCCCTTTTTCAAGGCCCGCCTTTTCGGCAGGGCCTTTTTTACTGATGCCGGCAATGGCCAGCGCCCCGTCTTTCTCCTCCACCATAACCCCTAGTTTTGGGGCTGGTTTGCCTTTCACGGTCGAGGTCAGGAGGACATGATCTGCAATACCCGCCTGCATGGCCTCGTCCTGCACGACGATGACATAGGGCTCCTTTGACCTGCGATAGAGCCGTTGGGGAATGCCGTGCCCGAAGCGGATGTGGCCGTTGCCCGCCAGAATGACCAGTTTGTGGTCGGGATGGGTTTCCAGGAAACGGGCGGCTCTTGCGGCCATGCTTTCATCCCACAGTATCTGAGCCTGGAGAAAATAGTCGAATTCTTGGATGCCGGTCTGGGCACCGTGCTGGTCGAACACGGTCTTGAGGTCATCCCGGTAGGCGGCATTGGAAAAATCGAGTTCTTCAGGCACCCAGGCGCGCTGCTCTGTATTCAGGCTTTCCAGCCCTTCCCGGGCCACCTGCCGGCTGACGTTCCCCGGGATGTTCAGCGCCAGCAATGGGATGTTGTTTTCCTTAAGAAAATCGATAATGGGCTTGTAAAGCCCGAAATCAAAACGCCATGCGTTGTAATATTCAGATTTTTCCAGGAACTCGTGTTCATCGATCCTGCCGGCCAGATAGTCGTCCACCACCGGCTGAAAGGGCTGGTGAAACATCTCCATGCCCACCGCCACATCTGCGCCTGATGCATACAGGTGCCGTATGATTTCCAGCTGGTTCAGGTGGTGGGCATAGCGGTCGTGTTTTTCCCCCACAAAGATCACTTGGTTTTCCAGGAGTGTGTCCAGAATCTGTCCCAAAGTGGGGTCCTGGTCCGGTGTTAAGGCCAGGCTTGCCGGGTGTTCGAGTACGGCTATGCCGTTCCTGGTTTCACTTGTTTTATTCACGGTCACCTTTCCCATATCAAAGGCGAGTTGGCTGTATTTCCCGTAGTGTCGCAGCTTGCGCTGTACAGCCATGCTTTCCTTTACGTTTCCGGAATGGACCAGCAAAATGCTTTCTGTGTCATTGTAGGGGTGTTTGCTCACATCGAGGCTCAGGCCGGTTGCAGGCGGCGCTGGTCCGCCTAAAAGGGTCTGGGCGATGGGATTGTTATGGTCGCAGATGATCAGTGAATGTTTCTTGAGCTCGGAAAAAGTGAGTTCGTCCGGGGAGGACACTTGGGTTTGCCCAATGCCCAGGGCCTTGATGAGCGGGCGGTAAACAGGTTCATGCTCCTTGTGGACGACAACAATCACTTCTTCCCGACCCATGATATTGGCCAGCACCGGCGGTGTTTCGGAAGCGGTCAACTTTCGCATGAGGTCGTATTCCTGGTCAAGTACGACCTGGGTGGGCAGGCTGTCCAGCTCGAGCGTGAAGGTCTGCTCCTGGCGGTCCATGTGTACGGCCAGGGTTTGAATACAGGTTTCCGTATGCACCTGGACCGGGATGTCGAGAACAAAGGGCTCCCCTTTTTGCCGGAGGGTAAAATTGAGCACAGGGGCGCCGTCCATAATTTCAAGTTGGCTTTGCACAACTTTGAGCGCCGGGACATCCGGGCGGTTGAGCCGGGCATCGAAATGCTCCTCGAGGCCCTCGCCAACTATTTTTTCAAAGGATTCCCGGATGTCGTGCCACGCTGCCGCCTGCAGCTCATTGTTATGGATGAAATCCCTAAGAGCGTTGAAAAAGGCATCATCCCCAAAACGCTTTCGCAACCCGTGAAAAAACATGGCCACTCTGCCGTAGCCGATGGCGCTTTCGGACTTGCTGCGGCGGTACTGGAATTGGCTGGCAGGCAGGGCATTGCCTTCGTTGACATAAGCGTTGAAGTTCACCAGGAGCTGTTTACGGTAGTCGCGGCCGCGCCCATTTTTTTCCTCGAGAAAGTAGTCGGCCAGGTAGCTGGCCAAGCCCTCGGCCCAGTTGCCGTGGGTGGGGTCGATGTGCACATAATTGCCGAACCACTGGTGCACAATTTCATGCGGCAGGGAGGTTTTCACGATAAAGGGGAGGTTTACCACCTGCCGTCCTAAAAGGGTGAAGGTGGGCATGGAATACCCGGTGGGCAGGATGTTTTCCACGATGGCGAAACGCCGGTAGGGGTAGGGCGTGAGCATGCCTTGGTAAAGATCCAGGTATGTTCTGGTGTGGTCGATGTAGGTGTCGGCCAGGGCGGCGTCCGCCTTGAAAAAATAGGTCTCGATGGCAACGCCCTTGTGGTCCGCTTTTTTGACGACAAAGTTCGAGGATGCAGCCAGATGCAGGCTGTCCAGAAGGTGGTCGAAATGGAACAGGTGGGTGGTAAGGTTTTCACTGTGGGCCTTTGTGACGTTTTCGGCTTCGGACACAGCCGTGAACTCCCGGGGCAGAGTGACCGACAGCGTGTAGCGATTTAGTCCCTGGGGAGCCGGGTACCAGCCGCCCATCAGAAAGACATGTTCCGGATCGATGATGCCCAAATGTGACCTGTCAAAAACGGCTTCGTATTGAATGGAGGTTGGTTTTTCCTGGCCGAGCGTGACCAAAAGGGAGTCGCTTGCCGCGGGTGATACCGGTTTCCCATTGACGCGGATGTTGGACAGGTTGCCAACGGACAGACGGATGTCGGCAGTGGGGCTGCCATAGATGTTGGCAGTGCCGTAAACGCGGGCGGCTGCGGGATCAATGCGGACATCCAGCACATAGGTGAGTCCCGATCCCCATCCGGCAGCCGGAACAGATAACACGATTAAAAAAATCAAAATCCTCGACACTGGCATCCCATGCTCCCCTGTTAATCCGGCGGATGAGCGGCATCGAGACCGGATTCGTAAGTGTTTCAGGTTTGTTGAAGATAAAGATAGGCACGTTCGGGTAATTTTCAACCTTACAGGGGAATTGACATACCCGCCCTGAGCTGATAAATGGAGCAGCACTCAGGTTCCCTTTTCAAGTACATGATGAGATTATGCACAACGAAACAGATCCACGCTTTAACATTGAAGGCGATTCATTTCCCGCAATTTGTTCATTCGATACGCCTGTCTTCAGCGGACCGGGCTCAAACGGGGTTCAAAAAGACCGGCTTCCAACCGCTGGTCACATTTCATTGAAGTTTCAATCACCAAAAGGAGGGACGACATGATACGGAAGATATGTGTGTTTCTGGCTATGGCAGCCATGGTATCCGTGGGGATGTTTTTCGCCCAGGGTGCGCTGGCAGCGGATTCCATTGTGATCGGTGTTCCCACTTCCACCGGGTTTCTGGAAGGCAAGGAAGCCCTGAAGGCCGTCAACCTGGCTGTGGAAGAGATCAACGCCAAGGGCGGTGTCAACGTGGGCGGGACCAAAAGGAAATTTACCGTGGAATCCATCGATATCCGCGACGCGGCCCCTGGGGTGCCTGTCCCTGAGGCTCTTCTAGGCCTTGAAAAAATCATTCTCGAGGAAAAACCGGCCGCTCTGGTGGTGGGACCCTTCCGTTCGGAGGCCCTCCTGGCGGGCATGGACATCATCGCCAAATACAAGGTGCCCCTTTTGGGGACGCTTGCCATGTCGCCGGCCTCCGAAGCCAAGGTTAAAAAGGATCCGGAAAAGTACAAATACATTTTCAGAACGTGTCTGAACGCCAAGTATCTTGTGAAATACCTGGCCGGCACCATGTCGTTCATCAACAAGCAGTACGGCTTCAACAAAGTTTATATTATGAACCAGGACGTGGCCTGGGCCCGCAAAACCGCCGAAATTATCACCAAGGTCTATTTTGACAAAGCCGGTTGGGAAGTTGTCGGCCACGAGGCCTTTCCCACGGGCACCTCCGACTTTTCATCCGCCCTGATGAAGGTCCGGGCCAAGAAAGGCCAGGTGATCCTGCCTATTTTCGACATGCCCCAGAGCGGCACCCTGGTGAAGCAATGGAATGCTATGAAGGTTCCCGCCCTGATGGCCGGGTTCATTTCACCCCTAGCTGGTCCGGGTGCCTGGAAAACCTTTGACCATAAAATCGCCGGTGCTATCAATTGCAACTTTGAAATGGGCAGCGCCATTTCATCGGACAAGATGCCCAAGTCCAAGGTATTTATAGAGGCCTACGAGAAAAGGTGGGGTGTTCCCATCGAAGCCGGCCATGCCATCAGTCCTTCATACGAGTCAGTGTACCTGCTGGCCGAAGCTATCGAGCGGGCGGGCAGTGTGGATGCCGATGCCATTGTTGCGGAACTAAAGAAAACCGACCGGGTGGGCGTGATGGGGCGCATCAAGTTCGATGAAGGCCATCAGGTCATCTACGACATGGATCCCGCTGAGGCCGCCGTGGCCGCGGTTATCCAGTGGAATGACGACGGATCCCGTACCATCGTGTTTCCGCCGGCCATTGCAGAAGGGAAGATCAAGCTGCCGGCCGGTCTGAAAGCGGCGAAGTAAAAGTAATATCACCCCGCACTGCTTAAAGTGCGGGGTGTTTTTTTAATTGGGAGATTGTATTTTTCATGCTTGTCGGTACGACCCTTTACGCCCTGATCAACACGGCTATCCTGGCCCTGATGGCCATCGGCTTCAACCTGACCTTCGGCATCAGCGGTGTGGCTAATTTTGCCTATGGGGCCTTTTATGTTTTTGCGGCCTACGGCATCTGGGGTATGCTGAACCTGCTGCACATTCCCTATCTTCTGGCCGTGTTGATCGCCGTCCTGGCCAACGTCCTCATGGGCGCGCTGATTTATCGCTTTGTGCTGCTCCGGGTGCGGGGACAGGCCCTTTCCGAGGTGATCGCCACCTTCGGCATCGGACTGGCCATCCTGGAGCTGTTCAGCTATTTCGGCTGGGTGGGGTTCGAGTACACCCTGCCGGTGTTCATGGACCGGAGCTTCATCATCGCCGGCACCTATGTTGATTTTCAGCGTTTGGCCATCCTGGTGTTCAGCACCGTGCTTATTTCAGGCTTGTGGTGGTTCACCCACCACACGTCCATCGGCCTGGCGTTCAGGGGCATTGCCCAGGACGAGCGCACAGCCCTCACCTTTGGCATCGATTCGGACTGGATCGCCACCTTGAGCGTGTCCTTCGGGGCGGGGGTTGCTGCTCTGGCGGCCCTGTTCATTATCCCTTTGGGGAGCATTGCGCCCGGCGAAGGGTATGACGTGCTGATCAAAGCCCTGGCCGTGTGCATCATCGGCGGACTGGGCAGTACCGGCGGGGTCATTGCCGCAAGCTTTATCGTGGGCTTTGCCGAACGGTTCACGGACACCTACATCGGCTCCCACTGGACCATGATCGTCAGTCTGGCTGCCATTCTGCTGGTCCTCACCATCAAGCCTTCGGGCCTGTTCGGCAAGCAGAAGGAACTGGAAGAAAGGATATAGGAACACTTGAAAAAAAGGAAAGAGCGCATTGATCGCGGCATAAAGGTACGGTCGTCAGATATTTTCGCACTGTTGTCCTGGCGGGAGATGCTCTACCTTGCCACCCCCCGGATACTGCCGGTCATCGTCTGTCTGTCGCTTCCCCTTTTGCTCGATCCCTATTGGCAGAAAGTGTTGCTGTCGGTGGCCGTGGTCGCCCTGTTGGCTATCAGTTGGGACATCCTCGCCCAGACAGGTATGGTGTCTCTCGGGCAGGCCCTTTTTTTTGGCGTGGGCGCCTACTGTTCGGGGGTGATGAACCACTATTGGGGGCTGAGCCCCGTGCTGACCATACCCATCGCCTCCCTTCTGGGCGGATTGATCTGCACCCTGATGCTGCTGCCGGTATTGCGCCTCAGGGGGATCTACTTTTCCATGGTGACCCTGATCATTCCGTTGATCCTGGTGCGCATTGTGGAAGCCACAAAGATTTTCGGCGGTACGGAAGGGTTGAGCGGCATGACGCCGCTACCCTCCAAGTGGTTCGAGCTGTATTTGATCATGGCGGTGCTGCTGGTTGTACTTTTCGGTTTCAGACGAATGTTGGATTCGGACTACGGGCTGGTGCTCAAGGGCATCAATGACAATGACCGCTCGGTCATCAACGCGGGCATCAACATATACTGGTTCAAGGCCCAGTCGCTTTTTTTTGCCGGCGCCATCGGTGCATTCTGCGGTGCGTTCATGACGCACGTGTACATGTTTGTGGGCATGCCGGTGTTTGCCCTGGACTACTCCATCCTGCCCATTGCCGCGGCCGTGGTGGGCGGGCCCGGAACCCTGGCCGGCGCCACCTTCGGCGCCTTTATCCTGGTGCCCATGTCCGAGGCATTGCGCGGGTTCGGGGGGTTGCGCATCGTCCTGTACGGCGTATTCCTGGTGGTTTTTATAGTTGCCCTTCCAGAGGGAATCTTTCATTACATCCAGCGCAAGTACCACCAGTTCGAACGCTGGGTGGAGGTGGATAAATGATGGACGCGCCCATTCTCAAGGTTTCAGACTTGAGCAAGAATTTCGGCGGCGTACGCGCTCTGAACCGGGTCAGCTTCGACCTTCAGCCCGGGGAGCTTCTGGGGGTGATCGGTCCCAACGGGTCCGGCAAAACCACCCTGGTGAACCTCATCACCCGGTTTGTAAAGCCCAGCGCAGGCGACGTGTTTTTCAAAGGGAAAAAAATCAGCCATCTTCCCCCCTATAAAATCGTCCGCCTGGGCATTGCCAGAACCTTTCAGATGGTCAAGCCGTTCTACCAGCTGCCGGCGTACAAGAACATGATCATCCCGCTCTATTCCCCGCGCATGCGGCAGCTGGCCGGCGGCCGGTACGGTGACCGGGATGCAGTGGCCCTGGACCTCCTGGAAGAAGTGGGCTTTGAACGGGATGCTTTTGTGGCTTACAAAACAGCCGGCGCTCTTCCGCAAGGGTATTTGAAACGCCTGGAGCTTGCCAAGGCCATCGCCCTGCAGCCCGATCTCTACATTCTGGATGAACTCTTTTCAGGGTTGAGCCTGGCCGAGGTCGCCAGCATCGTGCCCATCATTGAAAAAATCCGCATGGCCGGCAGGACCATCATCATGATCGAGCACCGTCTCAAGGAGCTATTCCGCATTGCAGACCGTGTGATCGTCATGAACTACGGTGAAAAGATTGCCGACGGCCCGGCCGCAGAGGTGATGGAGGACGAGGCGGTCAAGAGTGCTTATTTAGGCACAGAAACCGAGGACGAGTAAGCAGTAAGGATTGAGCAGTAAGGAGTAAGTAGTAGGGAGTAGGTAGTAAAGGACAACGTATTTTCTAAAGGGATGTAATGCTAGAAATCGATAATCTGATGGTTTTTTTCGAAAACGCCCTGGCGTTGAACGGCCTGAGCCTGGGGGTGCGTGCCGGTGAAATTGTCGGTGTGATCGGTTCCAACAGTGCCGGCAAGACAACCCTGATGAACACCATTTCCGGCTTGATCATCGACATGCGCATCAAGGAGAAGAGAAAGGGCGGCGAGCGCATCAGCATATACGGCAGCGTCACCTATGAAGGCGAAGATATCACTGAAATGCCGCCCAGCGAGAGGGTAAAGCAGGGCATCGTGCTTTCCCGGGAGCGGCACCCGGTTTTTCCGGAAAGCAGCGTTCTTGAAAATTTTAAAATCGCCGGCTATTTGAGAACCAAAGCAGAAATCCGGGAGACCATGGACTTTGTCTTTACCCTGTTTCCGCCTTTGAAAAAACTGAAGACACGCAAGGCCGGTTTCCTGAGCGGCGGCGAACAGCAGATGCTGGCTATCGGCATGGCCCTGGTGGTCCGGCCCAAGCTGCTCCTGCTGGATGAGCCGCTCTTAGGCTTGAGCCCCATGATGCAGAAGGCCGTGGTGGATGCCATTGTGTCCCTGAATAAGGAAACCAATATTACCGTTCTATTGAGCGAACAGTTTGCCAGGCCGGTGCTGCCGGTGGTGGACCGGGCCTATGTGGTGGAAAACGGCATGCTCACCCTTTCCGGGACCGGGGCCGAACTGATGGACAATCCTGAAATCAAAGCCGCGTACTTTGGGGTCTGATATATGAGTGAAGGTCGCACCATACCAGCGCAGTTCATTTCCGTTGCCGAAAGATACCAAGATCACACGGGCGTCATTTACCTGGGCACCCGCTACACCTACGGTCGCATCAGGGAAATGGCGGACAGTTTTGCAGCCGCACTGCTTGGAAAGGGGTTGACCCCCGGTCAGCGGGTGGTCATCTATGTGCCCAACAGCATCCAGTGGGTAATTGCCTGGCTGGGGATCCAACGGGCCGGCGGCGTGTGTGTGCCGATCACCCCCATCTACACCCCCAGCGACTTGGCGTACATTGCCAACGACAGCGATGCCGAGGCCATCGTGTGCGCTGACACCAACTTTGGCTACGTGAAAAAAGTGCTGCCGGAAACAAAAATGAAAACAGTGGTCATCACGCGCATGACCGAGATGCTGCCTGGCTGGAAGCGTTTTTTCGGCTACCTGTTCGACATTGTCCCCCGGGGAAAGACCGGCCTCGATGAGAATACCTTTGAGATGGGAAAGCTGATCAGCGCCCATGCCGGAATTTCAAATGGTTTGCCGGCTTGCGGTGATAAGGACTTGGCTGAAATTCTCTACACCGGCGGCACAACCAAGCACCCCAAGGGGGTGCCCATCACCCACGACCTTTTTCTGGCGTCTGCTGATGAGCAGATCCGGGTGAGCGAATCCCTGTTTGCTGCCGACGAAAATGTGATCATGGCCAGCGCCCCGCTTTTTCATGTTCTGGGCCAGACCTGCAGCCTGGCGACACTCCTGGTGGGGGGGGCGCTGATTCTACAACCCAAAGTCAACCTGGACGCCATGTTTGAATCGATCCAGCGGTTCAAGGCAAGGACCATGCTCGGTGTTCCAACCCTGTACCGCATGATGCTCGAACACGACCGCCTGGACCAGTACGACCTGCGGTCCGTGGACTACTGGTACTGTGGCGGCGACGTGCTGCCCGTGGAAGTGGGTAAGCGCTGGAAGGAAAAATTCGGCAAACCCATCTATCAGGGATACGGTGCCACGGAAACCTGCGGGGGCGTGGCCATGTGCCCCACCGACATCGATAATCCCCCCAAAAGTATGGGCCGTATTGTATCCAGCAAGTCGGTACGCATTGTGGACCCCGCCTTTTTAGAACCGGTTGCGTCCGGCAAATCAGGGGAGTTGATCGTTTCTTCGCCGCACATGGTTAAGGTTTATATCAAAAAACCCGAGGAGACGGCAGCCGCGTTTGTGGAGTTGGACGGCAAGACCTGGTATCGGACAGCCGATGTGGTCTCCATGGATAAAGACGGCAACCTCTATTTTGTGGACCGGACCGTGGATACCATCAAACACAAAGGCTACAGGGTGTCGGCGTCTGAAATCGAGGCGGTCCTCCAGGAACACCATGCTGTTGTGGCATCGTGTGTGGTGGGCATCCCGGACGAAAAAGTGGGTGAGCGCATCAAGGCCTTTGTGGTTCTCAAGGAAGACATCAAGGGCATCACCGGCTATGATCTGCTCAAGTGGTGCCGCGAATCCCTGGTCTCCTACAAAATTCCCCAGTACATCGAGTTTCGTGACATGCTCCCCAAATCAAAGGTGGGTAAGCTTTTGCGCCGGGAAATCCGGGACGAGGAAAAGAGAATGTCTGAACAATAATTCTCTGTTGTGACTCATCCCCTTGTTTCTATCTTGATTGCCAGCGCGTACCCGCAGCGACCATTCAGGATTCAAGGATCCAAGGGGTCGAGGGGCCAAGTGAGAATTTAGCTCATGGCTCGTAGCTGATAGCAGGCTACGATCTATGCGCTAACAGCTATGACCTTCCCTGAAATTATAGCGACGCAGTCGCGTTTAATAAAATCTTGGGACAAGATTTTATAGGCCGATGGATTTGGCAATGATGGTCTTCATGATCTCTGTGGTACCTGCGAATATGGTAATCACCCGTACATCACGAAAGGTTTTGACCAGGGGATTGGCCTCCAACCCGCCATATTCGCCGAACAGGTCCAGGGCCCGGTCGATGATCTGGTTCAAGCTTTCCGAACTGGCGTACTTGCTCATCATGGTTTCGCAGATCACATCCTGACCCTCCATGTGACCTTTGATGGTTGCGTCAAGCAGCGCCCGGTTCAGGCGTGTCTCAGTAGCCATTTCCGCCAGGGTAAATTTTACCTGCTGAAATTTGCTCAGGGGTTTTCCGTCCACCATGGTCGTATTGCAATATTGGATGGCCTGCTCTATGACTTGCTCTGCGCCGATCACCGTCATAAAGGCGGATACCAGGCGCTCCTGCTGAAGCTTCTGCATCAGCATGAGAAAGCCGGCCCCCTTCTCCCCCAGGATATTGGCCTTGGGAATGCGGCAGTTGGTGAAGAAGAGTTCGGCCGTGTCCTGGGCATGCAGACCCATCTTTTCCAACTGGCGACCCCGGGTAAAGCCCGGGGTGCCGTCTTCCACGATGTAGAGGGATACGGCACTGTGCCGGTCTTCCACTTGGGGGTCCTTGGCCGCGACAATTACCAGGTCGCAGTTGATGCCGTTGGAGATAAAGGTTTTGGATCCATTGAGCACGATCTCGTCCCCGTCGTGCTCGGCGGTCATCTCCATGGCAGCCACGTCGCTGCCGGCGCCGGGTTCGGTCATGGCCACAGCCGTGATAATATCGCCGGAAATGCATCCAGGCAGGTACTTCTTTTTCTGCTCCTCAGATCCAAAGGAAACGATATAGGGCACCACGATGTCGCTGTGTAGTCCTGTGACCAGGCCGGAAAGCCCTGCTGTGGATACCTCTTCCGCTACAATGACCGAGTAGAGAAAATCCAGTCCCGGCCCGCCGTAGGCTTCGGGCACATTGGTGCACAGATACCCTGCGGCACCCATCTTTTTCCAGGCGCTCTTAGGGACGATATGATCTATTTCCCATTGGCCGGCCTGGGGCATCAACTCCTTTTCAAGAAACTCGGATAACTCCTTGCGAAAGTGATGATGGGCATCGGTATAAGTTAAGATATTCATGCAGCCTCCTTTACTAACGTTGCATAAACAACATGGCAAAGCATTAGTAATAGTTTTTATTAAATATATGGTTTTAGAAATAGCATTATTCCTGAATAATCCAAAAGGTGAATTCTATTGATGACACCTATTTTGCCAGTTAGGGTTTTATCTTACCGATAACAGCACTGGCAATGACATCTTTTTGGGCATCTCTGGCGCCCAGGTGAAGCTCCACCATCTTGGCTTCCCGGTAGTAGCGTTCGACTTCGTATTCCGTCATATACCCGTAGCCGCCAAAAAGCTGAATGGTCTGCGCCCCCACTTCCATGGCGGTTCTGGCGGCCGTCATTTTTGCCATGGATGTGAGCTTGGGATCCAATCGCCCCTGATTCTTTTGCCAGGCTGCCTTGTAGGTGATCAGTTCCGCCAGTTCGATTTTGGTGGCCATGTCGGCGATTTTGTGCTGGGTCACCTGGAAGGCGGCCAGCTTGCGTTGAAACTGAACCCGTTCCTTGATATAATCCATGGCCCGGTCCAATGCTCCCCTGGCAATACCCAAGGCCTGGGCAGCTGACAGCAGCCGGCTTTCCAAAAGAAAGGCGTTCAACTGGGCTATTCCGGCACCTTCCCTTCCCACCAGGTTGGCGGTGGGTACTGTGACGTTTTCGAAGGTCACCTGGGCGGAGGGGAACATGTTGCCTCCCAGTTTTTTTCCAACACTTTTCGTTGAAATGCCGGGGCAGTCCCCTTCCACAAGGAGCATGCTGATGCCCTTATTTCCTTCAGTTCCGGGTTCTGTTCTGCAAAGCACGATATAGAAGCCGGCCTGACCGCCGTTGATCACGTTGGTTTTAGTGCCGTTGATGACCCACTGGTCCGTTTCTTTGACTGCCGAGGTCTTAATGGCGGTGTAATTTCCGCCGCGCTGGCTGTCTGAAAAAGCGCCGGCCGACACCATTTCGCCTTCGGTCACAGGGGGCAGGAATTTCTCTTTGAGTTCGTCTGAACCGAAGGTGACGAGACATTCCGAAGCAAAGGAAGCCATGGCAAGGGCGTTGCCAACGCTGGCGTCCTTGCGGCAGAATTCCTCAAGGACCAGGACAGCTTCCAGCAGACCTAAGCCGCCGCCTGAGTATTTTTCCGGGTAGTGAATGCCCACAAAACCCAGCTCGGCAGCCTGTTGCCAGATCTTTTCAGGAAAGGTGCCGCTTTTCTCGAATTCATAGGCCAGCTCCTTGTCGAACTCGCCTTTGGCAAAACCCTTGGCAGCCTTTTGAATCTGTTTTTGTGATTTGGTCAATTCGAACATGTCTTGCCTCCGTTGCGGTGGTAATACCTGGATCTTGCGTGAAATTTGATGAACATTTTACAATGAGTTATTGTTACGAAGTGGGCAAGATAAAAAGTATGCGCTGGTGTGAAAGAAGTTTGCAGTTGTCAGATATCCAGCCTTTGCGTATCAGTACGAAATCGCGCTAGCTTTCCTACCTCAACCCTGGATGTCCCAAGGTGCTGTGCCGGCATCCCGCACAAGATGGCAGGCCACTTTGTGCCCGCCTGCAACCTCCTGCAGCGGCGGTGTTTCCGTATAACAGTGTTTGCTCGAGTTGGCAAAGTGACAACGCTGTGCAAAGCGGCAGCCCGGGGGCGGATCAATGGGATTGGGGGGGTCGCCCTTGAGGTGCACCCGTTCCCTGGTTTTTGCCTGGTCCGGCTTGGCCGAGGGCACGGCGGAAAGAAGGGCCCGTGTATAGGGGTGCAGGGGCTGCTGAAACAAGCTGATCCGATCGGCCTGTTCCACGATTTGGCCCAGGTACATGACGGCGATCTCATCACAGATGTGTTGGACAACCCCCAAGTCATGGGAAATGAACAGATAGGTCAGGTCGTACGCTTTCTGCAGGCGGCTCAGCAGGTTCAGGATCTGGGCCTGAATGGCCACATCCAGGGCGGAAACCGGTTCGTCGCAGATCACCAGGTCCGGGCGGCTGGCCAGGGCGCGGGCCACGCCGATGCGCTGGCGCTGTCCCCCGGAAAATTGATGGGGAAAGTAGGCCTGCTGCTCGGCGCGCAGACCGACCTGTCCGAAAAGATCGGCCACCCTCGGATCGCGTTCATCCGGGGTGCCGACGCGTAGCAGATCCATGGGCTCACGCACGATGGAGCCGGTGCGCATATGGGGGTTGAGGGACGAGTAGGGATCCTGAAAAATGAACTGCATGCGCCGGCGCAGATGGCGCAGATCTTCCCCCTCTAGCTTGGTGATGTCGTCGCCGTCCAGAACGATCCGGCCCGAGGTTATGGGGTTAAGGCGCATGAGACCCAGACCGGTGGTGGTTTTGCCTGACCCGCTTTCGCCGACAATACCGAAGGTCGTACCCCGGCGGATGTCGAAGGAAACACCGTCCACGGCGTGCACCCACGATTTGGGGGCAAAAGGGCTTTTACGTGGCCGGTTAAAATGGATCTTCAGATCCCGTACGCGGATCAAGGGGGGCGCTGCTGCAGTTGATGTTTCAATTTCTGGCGGTGTCGTTTCTGTTGCATCGGCACTTACCGTTTGCGACGTGGGAATTGCTGCTTCTGCTGCGGCCGCCAGCCAGCAGGAGACGTGGTGGTTCCGGCCCATTTCGATTGTCGGCGGTACCTGGTCGCGGCACTGTTGCAAGGCATGCTTGCACCGTGGTGCAAAGGGGCAACCCATGGCGCGGCCCAGCAGCGAGGGCACGACGCCCAGTATTTCGGTCAGGGGACGGCGTACAGAAGACGGTTTTTTCTCCAGGTGCGGCACGCAGGCAATCAGTCCCCGGGTGTAAGGGTGTTGGGGTGCCCCCAGGATTTCGCCCACCGGCCCGTCTTCCACCTTGCGGCCGGCATACATCACGGCCACGCGGTCGGCCATCTGGGCGATGGAACCCATGTCGTGGGTGATGAAAATAATGGCAGCCCGGTTGCGCTCCTGGATCTCCCTCAAAAGATCGAAGATCTGCGCCTGAACGGTTACATCCAGGGCGGTGGTGGGTTCGTCGGCGATCAATACCTTGGGGTTGCAGGCCAGGGCCATGGCAATCATCACCCGCTGGCGCATTCCGCCGGAAAGCTGATAGGGATATTCATTGGCCCGCCTTTGAGGAGCCGGGATATCTACCGCCTTAAGCATTTCAATCGCCTGATTCAACGCCGCCCGCCTGTCGAGCCCCTGGTGGATGCGGATGGTCTCGGCAATCTGATAGCCTATTTTGAACACCGGGTTGAGGGAGGTCATGGGTTCCTGGAAAATCATGGAGATGTCGTTGCCGCGCACCTGCCGCATCCGTTTCGCATCTACCTGTAGCAGATCCTCGTTTTCCAAGAAGATCCGGCCGGCAGATACTTCTCCCGGTGGGGAGGGCACCAGCCCCATAATGGCCAGGGCGGTCATGCTTTTGCCGCATCCCGATTCGCCGACGATGCCCAACGTCTCTCCTTCTTTCAGGGACAGGTTAAGGTCATTGATGACCGTTGCCGTGCCCTGGCGGACATGGAACCGCACCTGTAAATCCTGCACATCGAGCAATGTGGTGCTGTCCATCATAACTGCCTCAGCTTGGGGTTGAAAGCGTCGGTGAGACCGTCGCCCACAAGGCTGACGGCCAGCACAGTCAGGAAAATGGCCAGGCCGGGAAAGGTAATCGCCCACCAGGATTCAAAAATATAATCCCGGTTGGAGCCGATCATGAACCCCCAGCTCATCACGTTGGGGTCGGTGAGACCCAGGTAACTCAGGCCTGCCTCGAATAATATGGCCACACCGGTGATCAGGGTGGTGGTGACAATCAGCGGGGGCAGGGCGTTGGGCAGGATGACGCGCCATATCAGACGCCAGTTGCGCGCACCGATGGAACGCGCGGCCATGACAAATTCCTGCTCCCGGATTCTGAGGAATTCACTCCGGGTAAGACGGGCCACGCCGGTCCAACTGACCAGTCCGATGGATAAAGCGATGGTCCACAGGGTGGGGGAAAACAGGGTGATCAACACCATGGCGAACAGGAGGGGTGGTAGCACTTGAAAAAATTCGGTGATGCGCATCAGGACGTTGTCAACCCAGCGGCCGTAGAATCCGGCCAGTGCGCCCAGAGTCACACCGATAAAAATTGTACACAGCGCAGCCACGGCCCCCACGGCCAGGGTGGCGCTGGCACCGTGGATGATGCCGGCCACGATATCCCGGCCCAGATAGTCGGTGCCCATTAAATAGCCTTCTTCTCCGGGCGGCGCAAAGGGCGCCCAGACCATATCAAAAGGGTCAATGGAATAGATATAGGGACCTGCCAGGGCCATAAAGATGATGGCTGTCAGGAGCACCAGTCCGAACATGGCCGACTTGTTCCGGAAAAACATGCGGGCCATTTCCTTTAAAGGGTGCTCTACAGACAGCATATCATCGGGTTGTTGGCGTGGGGTGGACTCCAAAATGACTTTCTCCTACAATTTATCTCCTATTTGGGTTTGTTTGTACAATAATCCTTTCCTACTTCGCCCCTACCTTGATACGAGGGTCGATGAGCCGGTAAGACAGATCGGTCAGCAGGTTGGCGGCGATGACGATCAAGGTGGAAAAAAACAGGATACCCAGGATGGTGGGGTGATCGCGCCGCAGGATCGATTCAAATGCCAGCCGGCCCAGTCCCGGCCAGTTGAAAACGGTTTCCACCAGGACCGCCCCGGAAAGTAGCTGGCTCATCTGCAGGCCGGCCATGGTGATGATGGGCAGCACGGCATTTTTCAATGCGTGCCGATAGACCACCCCGCGTTCGCTGACGCCTTTGGCCCGGGCCGTGCGGATGTAGTCCGAACCCAACACATCCAGCATGCTGGCCCGTCCCAGCCGGCTGTACATGGCCAGGTAAATAACGCCCAGGGTCACCGTTGGCAGTACAAGGTGATGCAGGATGTCCAACATGCGGGTCAGGCGACCCCCTTCCAGAACCACGTTGTACATGCCCGAAACCGGAAAGAGCGGAAACCATGAGGCAAAGAATATCAGCAGCATCATGCCCAGCCAGAAGACCGGTGTGGCGTAGCCTAACAGTGCGAAAATGGTCACAAAATGGCTTAACCAGCCGGTGGGCCTCCGGGCCGCCAGAACTCCCAGAAAAGTACCCATCAGGACGGCAATGAACATAGCCGAGATCATCAGCAGGATGGTGGCCGGCAGGCGTTGTAGAATCAGCTTGGTCACCGGCTCGTTGAAATAAAAAGAATAACCCAGGTTGCCGCGGGCCACCTTTCCAAGGTAGGTTGTTAGTTGTTTGGTCAGGGGTTTGTCCAGGCCATAGGTCGCCCGGATTTCAGCCAGCATTTCAGCGGTGACGCCGCCCATCTCACCGGCAATGACTTCGGCCGGATCTCCGGGCGCCAGATGGATGAGCATGAAGTTCAGCACCAGTACGGCCAACAGCAGGATGACAGCGTAAAACACGCGTTTTAATACGGTACTTAATACTTGCATAAAATACGCTCTTTAAATTTAGTCCACCGCTGTATGCAGCGGTGGACTAAATTTAATGCTTAATAAAATCGTGAAACGATCTTATTCCCATTCCACCTCGTGCATGGGCGACAAGGGGCCCCAGATGGTGGTGTTTACATTTTTCAATTTCTTATCATAGATGACGTAAAAAGGGAACGTACCGTAATAGTAAATGGGAACGTCATCCACGACAATCTTCTGAAACTCGGCATAGAGGGCCTCGCGCTTGGCCTGGTCCATTTCTACGGCAGCCTTTGCCAAAAGATCGTCCACTTTGGGATTGCTGTATTGCTGCGTGTTGGACCAGATAACCCCTTGGCGGATGTTGCTGGTCAGATAGGTGCGGTGCACGCCGATCACCGGATCACCCCAGCCCCAGACGCTGTCGATGGTCATATCAAAATCCCAGCTGGATATTTGCTTGATCCAGGCAGGAAAATCAGCCGATGTGCGCACCTTGGCTTCTATGCCCACCTTTTTGAAAACGGTCCGCATATACTCAGCCGTGGCTTTCCATTCCGGACCGGCCGGGATGTAATCAATGACAGTGGAGAAACGTTTGCCATCGGCGCCTTTTTTGTATCCGGCCGCATCCAACAGTGAACCCGCCTTGTCCAGATTGGCTTTATACAGCTCTACGTCTGCAGAATAATAGGGCGTGCCCGGAAATATGGGGCCGGTGGCAGTCTCGGCAAGGCCCTTCCATAAGCGCTTGGTAATGAATTCGCGGTCGAGGGCGTAGGCTATGGCTTTACGGACACGTTTGTCCTCAAAAGGGCCGCGTTTGGTATTGAAAGCGATCCATTGCAAAGGACTGACCGCCTTGCCTGTAGGTTCAACTTTAACATGATCCAGTTTCTGAGCCCGCGTGATGTCCAGGGCAACGTTAGCCTGGAGATGCATGCTGACTTCTTTGCGCTCCAGCGATACGGCGCGGTTAACGGCATCCCGGATAATTTTAATGACAATTTTATCCAGTTTGGGAGCACCCAAAAAGAAGTTGTCATAACCTTCCAAAATCAGATGTTCACCGGCTTTGTATTCGACAAACTTGAAGGGTCCCGAGCCGATGGGTTTGAGGTTCATGGGATGCGTTTTCAGATCCTGGCCGTCACCGAAGATATGCTTGGGAATGATGGGGCAGAGCGCCTGGGACAAGGACAGGAGAATGGCCGGATGGGGTTTGGACAGTTTCAAAATGGCGGTATGCGGATCAGGTGTTTGCACCTCAGCCACAGGTTCCATCATGGATTTAAAAGGATGGTTGGCCTTGATGGTCATGATCGAGAAAGCCACGTCTGCCGAAGTGATGGGTTTGCCGTCATGGAAAGTAGCCCCCTTCACCAGGTTCAAGGTGACCGACAATCCATCGTCGGCAACCTTCCAGCTCTTGGCCAGGTAAGGCTGCGGGTTCCAATCCCCATCGAAAAGCAGCGGGGATGCGAAAATTTGAGACGAGGGGATCATGGTGGCGCTTCCCGACTG
>JBDLJD010000061.1:0-24201 GCA_039714495.1 Thermodesulfobacteriota bacterium | reverse complement strand
CGTTCATCTATTTTATTTCATCGTCTAGCAGTTTCTGGAATTCATCGGCCGGCAAGGGCTTGCTGAAGAGATACCCCTGGGCCACCTGGCATTTTTTCTTTTTCAGGTAGGCCAGGCTCGCCTCGGTTTCCACCCCCTCGGCCACGACTTTGATCTCAAGCCGGTGGCCCATGTCGATGATGGCCGATATGATAGCACCGTCGCGCCCTTCGAAGTTGGCGTTCAGAACAAAGGTCTGGTCGATCTTCAAGGTGTCAATGTGAAATATTTTTAAATGTGACAAAGAAGAATAGCCGGTGCCAAAGTCGTCCAGAGAGATGTTTACCCCCATCTCCTTCAATGCGTTCAAAATCTGAACGGCCCTGTCGTTGTCCTGCATCATCGCGGTTTCGGTGATCTCGATTTCGAGAAAATGGGGGTTGAAGCCGGTGCTATCGAGAGCAGATCTCACTTTTTCCACCAGATGCGGGTCGAAAAATTGGCGGGGGGACAGGTTGACGCCCAAGTGAAGGCTGCCGTGGCCCTGATCGCTCCAGATTTTACCCTGGCGGCAGGCGGATTGGAGGACCCATTCTCCAATGGGTAAAATCATTCCATTTTCCTCTGCCATAGGGATGAATTCCCCGGGGGACACCAGCCCCATCTTTTCATTTTCCCATCGTATCAGAGACTCCATGCCCACCAGCTGGCCGGTCTCGATATCATACTGCGGCTGGTAAAATAACAGGAACTCCTGGTTGTCGATGGCGCGGCGCATTTCGTTTTCCAGTTTGATGCGCGCCGTGGCTTTGCTGTTCATGGAGGAGGAGTAATACTGAAAGGTGTTTTTCCCGGCCTCTTTGGCCCTGTACATGGCCGTGTCTGCATTTTTGAGGAGGGTTTCCACGGTATCCCCGTTGTCTGGATAAAGGGCAATACCGATGCTGGTGGAAATAAATATCTCCCGCCCGGCCACCTGAAAGGGCTCCTTGAAAATAGAAATAATTTTTTCCGCTACGGTGGCGACATATTTCTTATCTGAAAAATTCGGGAGAATCAGGGTAAACTCGTCGCCGCCAATCCTTGAAAAATGCCCGGGCGGCACCTCCCGGGAACGGCTGATGATCTCGCTGGAGCGGCCGATGGTGTCACTGTGCCGCAGGCAGTCTTTCAAACGGTCCCCCACACTCACCAGGAGCGCATCCCCGGCTGAGTGGCCAAACGTGTCATTTATTTTCTTGAATTCGTCCAGATCCAGAAAAAATACCGCCATGGTTTTCCGGTTTCTTCTGGCACATTTGATTTCCTGCTCGAGGCGGTCCATGAAAAGCGGCCGGTTGGGCAGGCTGGTCAACGAGTCGTAATAGGCCAGGGTTTTGAGTTTTTCCTGGCTTTTCTTCAGTTCGGTGATGTTGTGGGAGATGATCACCACATAAGAGGCTTCCGGTCCCGAGGTAAAACAGGGCGTGTAAGTGGTTTCGATGTAATTGATTTCGTTCTTCTTAAACTCGTAGGCCGAAACATCCGAAACGACCTTGCCCCTGAAACACTCATCCAGCTTCTCTTTGATGATCTCCTGGAATACCTCTTGTCCCCACACATCGGCAACCGAGTGGTTGATAACATCTTCTTTATTCAGGTTGCGCGCCTCGATGTAGGCCTTGTTGACCACGCGATAGGTGTAGTTTCTGTCGATGAGGGTGATGGGTTCAACAGCGGCGTTAACCATTGTCTGGTACAGGAACAATCTGTGTTCAAGCTGCTCTCGGTCAAGTTTTCCATGGCCGTTGTTCAAAGGCATTCTGCAATCTCCACCAATTATAGCGTTTGGCCCTATTGCCGTTTATGTGTTTGGTATTGGATCATTTGAAATTGTTTAGTATTTTGATATTCGATATTAGAATTTCCGGTTCATCCGGGTGCTTGGCTGTCACGCCTTCGATGGCTTTGTCAACCAGCATGTCCGTTGCTTTACCTTTGCGTGGGCTGCCGACGATGGCGAGGATGTTCATAGTGTTGATATCCTTGAATAACTCACAATGTAAAACATAAATCGTGCAACGTTATCTATCTTTCAACTATACCGGATTTAGTCATAAATCTCAACAGGCAACATGTTGATGTTATAGGAGAATAGGAATTGGGGATTAGGAGGTTTCGAATAGAAATGATACCACCAACATTGATACTCCCATTTCTAATCTTTGAAAGCGCGTATCCTAACCAGTGTGTCTGTATCAAATTAGATGGCTGTGATACAAATTTGTCTCAGAAAACTCTTTATGGGACAAATAAATTACTTATATATTACTAAAATATCAGGGTGTTAGGGCTTTCTATCGTGTTGGTATTTTTTTTGCATAATCGCTTTGGTAAGATATTCCTCTTCTATTATACTATTTGATTAAAACTGTAACATATTCATAAACTTGAAATTGGTCGACTGTGCATCGTGCATAGAACATAGCTACATGAAATACTCACCCTAAAGGAGAGAGAAATGAAAAAGATTGTATTGCTAATGCTAGTATTATCGTTCTGTTTTACTGCTTCTGCATTTGCCAAGGCAGAAAAACCGAACATCCTGGTCGTCTGGGGCGATGACATCGGGCAATCAAACATCAGTTCCTACACCATGGGCTTGATGGGCTATCGGACGCCTAATATTGACCGTATCGCCAAGGAAGGCATGATTTTTACCGACCACTACGGTGAGCAAAGTTGCACAGCCGGACGCTCATCTTTCATCACCGGCCAGAGCGTTTACCGTACCGGCCTTTCCAAAGTAGGGCTGCCTGGTGCGGAGTTGGGCATGCAAAAAGAAGACCCCACCATTGCCGGTCTTTTAAAGGCACAGGGCTATATGACCGCCCAGCATGGTAAAAACCACCTGGGCGACAAAGATGAAATGCTGCCGACCAATCACGGTTTTGATGAGTTTTTTGGAAACCTTTATCATCTGAATGCCGAGGAAGAGCCGGAGAACGAGGACTATCCTAAAAATCCGGAATTTCGCAAGCGTTTCGGTCCACGCGGTGTCATAAAATCATCAGCCGATGGTAAAATTGAAGACACGGGTCCGCTGACGAAAAAGCGTATGGAAACGGTTGACGATGAAACGGTCGCCGCTACGCTGGATTTTATCGAACGGGCGCATAAGAGCGGTAAACCGTTCTTTGCCTGGTGGAATGGTACCCGCATGCATTTCAGGACACATGTGAAGCCGGAGCTGCGCGGTATTTCCGGCCAGGATGAATATGGCGACGGCATGGTCGAGCATGACCGTCACATCGGCATGATCCTCGACAAGCTCGATGAGTTGGGCATTGCCGACAACACCATTGTGTTCTATTCCACCGACAACGGGGTTCACATGAATACCTGGCCGGATGCCGGTATGACCCCATTCCAGGGTGAAAAAAACACCAACTGGGAGGGCGGTTGGCGTGTGCCTGCCATGGTGCGCTGGCCCGGCAGGATCGAGGCGGGATCCGTCTCCAACGATATTATGCACCACATGGACTGGCTGCCCACATTTTTGGCCGCCGCCGGTGAGCCTGACATTAAGGCCAAGCTTAAAAAGGGCGGTGTCCAGGCCATTGGCCGCAGCTACAAAGTTCACCTGGATGGCTACAATATGCTGCCCCTGCTCACAGGGAAAACCAAAGAAAACCCGCGTAAGGAAATATTTTACTTTGCTGATACGGGAGAGCTGACCGCCTTGCGCTATAACGACTGGAAGGCTATCTTTTTGGAGCAGGAAAGAAAGGGCACAATGCGTGCCTGGATTGAACCCTGGACGGAATTGCGCGTACCGTTGATCTTCAATCTGCGGCGTGATCCCTATGAGCGTGCCTATTTCACCTCAAACACCTATTATGACTGGTTGCTTGATCACGTCTATTTTCTGGTCCCGGCCCAGGCCTATGTGGGTGAATTTCTGAAGACTTTCCAGGAGTTTCCGCCGCGCCAGAAACCGGCAAGTTTCAGCATCGATCAGGTCATGGAAAAAATGCGGACATCGACCGGGTCTAAATAACGCAACCGCTAACCCTATGATAAACACTGAGCCAGCGTCCGTACTCCGGCGCTGGCTCAGTTCACCAACAGTGCCGGCTCGAACCTCGTCAAGCATTCATACAATATCACTGCCATGCATTAAGTGGCAGCTATTTTCTGTCGTTAATTAAGAGAATGATGTTCCTGATGTCGCTGAGAGGTTGGGGCCATCAAGGGGATATATGATACGAATTTGAAAAAGGAGACCTACGATGTCCTCCCCAAACAGCGTCCATGCCGCCATTCTCCAGCTCAAAGAACATGTCGCGTGTTCGATCATCGGACAGGAAACAGTCATCGAGCGCCTGATCCTGGGATTGCTGTGCAACGGCAATATTCTCATGGAGGGTCTCCCGGGGCTGGCCAAGACCCGGGCGATCAAAACCCTGTCGCAACACCTCGAATCGAATTTCAGCCGAATCCAGTTCACACCGGATCTGCTGCCATCCGACATTACCGGCTCGGAAATTTATCTGGGTGAGCAGGCTGACGATCGCTTCGTTTTTCAGCCCGGGCCGATCTTCAGCAACCTCGTATTGGCCGATGAGATCAACCGGGCGCCCGCCAAGGTGCAGGCGGCGTTGCTGGAGGCCATGGAAGAACGACAGGTAACGGTGGCCGGCAAGACCCACCCTATGCCTGCGCTTTTTATGGTACTGGCCACCCAGAACCCCATCGAGCAGGAGGGCACCTACCCGCTACCCGAGGCCCAGATGGACCGTTTCCTGATGCATGTGTATGTCGACTATCCCAGCGATGCGTCGGAACTGGAAATCATGCGGCTCGTGCGCGGAGAATCCGGCCCGGCAAAACCGGAGACGGAAGCGCCGGTTGCCCAGCAGGTGATTTTTGACGCCCGGGAAGCGATTCATCAGGTTCGGATGTCGGAGAGCATCGAGCGCTACATCGTTAACCTGGTGGCGGCCACGCGCCGGCCGGAAGACTATGATAAGAAGCTGCGCAGCTGGCTTCTGGTCGGGGGCAGCCCGCGCGCCACGATCGCCTTGGATAAGACTTCGCGTGCCCACGCCTGGTTGCATGGGCGTGAACAGGTGACGCCGGATGATGTCCGCGCCATCGTGCACGACTGCCTGCGTCATCGGCTGATACTGAGCTACGAAGCCAATGCGGACGGGGTTTCGGTAGACGATGTGATCAAGGAGATTGTCGCCCAGGTGGCGATTGCCTGACACGGCTTCTATTTAAAGCTGAAAGGAGTTCACATGCACATCCCGTTGACCACAAGAAAGGATAGTGCATTGGCTGCGAGGGAACATACACGCGGTAAAACGGATGAACGCGTCTACGTCAGTCTGGCGCATATGGTGCGGCTTCAGCACAAAGCGACAGGATATTCATTTCTGCCGCGCCAACCCATTCACAGCCTTCTCTCTGGGCGCTATGCCTCGCGATTGCGCGGGCGCGGATTGAATTTCGAAGAACTGCGTCAATATCAGCACGGCGACGAC
Organism: Thermodesulfobacteriota bacterium; assembly: GCA_039714495.1. Taxonomy (GTDB): domain Bacteria; phylum Desulfobacterota; class Desulfobacteria; order Desulfobacterales; family B30-G6; genus JAJDNW01. The sequence goes on along the minus strand of JBDLJD010000061.1, from coordinate 18,694 downwards.
ATCCGGACCATGGATTGGAAAGTGACCGCGCGGACACGCAAGCCGCATGTACGCGTTTACACAGAAGAGCGCGACCGGGCTGTTCTACTGCTGGTGGATCAGCGCACGCACATGTTTTTCGGCTCGCGGGAACGGATGAAGTCCTTGGTCGCCGCAGAAGCAGCCGCTTTAGGGGCCTGGCGGGCATTAAACACCGGTGACCGGGTGGGCGCTATCATATTTAATGATGAATCCATCGAAGAGATAGAGCCACAGCGCAGTAAAGTAACGGTGATGGCGATCCTTCGGGCAATCGAACGCATGAACAATGCTTTGCGGGCAGATAGCACGGTGCAAGCCAATTCAATTCAGCTGAATACCGTCTTGCAAAAGGCCCATCGCCTGGCAAAACATGACACCCTGGTGGTCTTGATCACAGACGGGCAGGGTGCTGACGATAATACCACGCGACTCACGGCACAACTGGCACGGCACAACGATGTCCTATGCATGCTGCTGTATGATCCGCTGCGGGAATCTCCCCAGCCCTCTAAAGGCCAGTATGTGGTAACGGATGGCAGGCTGCAGATGGCATTGGATTTTCATGACCGAAAATTCCTTGAACGCATAGCTGCGGATTACCGTCAGGAGATGGACGGCATCCGGACAGTCTTGCGCAAAATATCTGCGCCCCTGCTGCCCATCAGCACCGCCAAAGATGTTGTGGATCAAATACGCAAATTGATTGGCACGGCAACACGGATTCCTTCCAGATAGTGAGATTGGTTGACTTGATATGAAAGAAAACTCCCTATCCATTTTTGACCTTCGGGATATCGTGATCCCAGCACCAGCGGCGCTCTGGCCGCCGGCGCCCTTTATATGGATCCTTTTGGGGGCAGTAGGTGTTGGGATGGTCGTTCTGGTCCGTTGGCGGTGGGTACGCTGGCGAAGCGTTGCCTACCGGCGCGAGGGACTTGCGCGTCTGGCCCGGATTGAGAAACGGTTCATGACGCCGGGCAGCGAAACATCCGCATTGAAAGAACTGACCGTCCTTTTGAAAAGGGTTGCACTGGCGGCGTTTGAGCGCAAAGCGGTTGCAGCGCTTTACGGTCAAGAATGGTTGCGCTTCCTGGACCAGACCTGCGAGGGCTGCACATTTTCGACCGGCCCCGGACACCCGCTGGCGATGGCCCTATCTTCAGGGGCTGATTTCTCCTTGCTCGACAAACGCGAGGCCAAACAACTCATTCGCCAGGCGCGGATCTGGATTAAGGGGCACCGCCGCGTTAAAACAGACCAAGGGGGAGTGGTAGCGACACCATGACCTTTACCTTTACATACCCTTGGCTTTTCTTTGCACTATCGCTGCCGCTTTTCATCCATTGGGCGGTGAAACCATACAGCGAAAAACGGTTGGCCGTTCGCTCTCCATGGTTCGGACGACTGGTGCGCTTTTCCGGTCATCAGCCGGGTGATGGCGCCGTGGTTCAGCACCGCACTTTAAAGGAAACCATCGTCGGTATTGCCGTTTGGGGCCTTTTGGTATTCGCGCTGACACGGCCCCAATACATTGAGCCGCCTATTCATAAAACCGTGCCCACACGTGATCTGCTGCTGCTGATGGATCTGTCCGGTTCCATGGAGACTGAAGACTTTACGAATGCAGCCGGCGAACGGGTTACCCGCCTCGCCGCCGTAAAGGAGGTGCTCGACGATTTCCTTTCGCGCCGTGAAGGTGACCGGGTGGGGTTGATCGTTTTTGGCAATGCCGCCTTTGTCCAGGTACCCTTTACCCAGGATCTCGACGCCAGCCGGATGCTGTTGGAACAACTGTTCCCCCGCATGGCCGGTCCTAAAACGGCGCTGGGCGATGCCATCGGACTGGGCATCACGCTCTTCGAACGCAGCGACGTAAAACAGCGGGTGATCATCGCTTTGACGGATGGCAATGATACGGGCAGTCAGGTACCCCCAGCGCAGGCAGCGAGAATTGCGGCTGACAAGGACATCGTCATCCATACCATTGCCGTGGGTGATCCGACGGCGGTGGGCGAAGAAAAACTGGATGAAGAGGCTTTGAAGGACCTGTCACAAACTACCGGGGGCCAGTACTTCTATGCAGGTGATCGTGACGCTTTGGAAGGTATCTACAAGGCCTTGGACCTCTTGGAAGTGCGGCAAGTGGAGACGATCAGCTACCGCCCGCGCTTGGACCTTTTTCATTGGCCCCTGGCGGCTGCCTTCCTGTTGAGTCTGGGCTTTTATCTGCTTCATGGTTGGCGTTCGCGGGGTGTGCCGGCCGCCGAAGGGAAGGCATCGACCGACCCAGGAAAAATGTCCGGGCCAAGTAACTACCAGGTAGAAAACAAAAAGGCTGCATAAAGAACAATGATTGAAAACTTCCACTTTCTGCGACCCTACTGGCTTATAGCACTGATACCGGCCGTGCTGGTATGGTGGCTGCTTTGGCGCAGACAGGATGGACACACCGCGTGGAAGGCGCTCATCGCCCCGCATTTGCTCGATCACCTGCTGGTTGGCCGCAATCAGCGGGCGCGCTTACGGCCGATTCATCTGCTCCTTGTGGTGTGGGTGTTAATGGGTTTGTCTCTGTCCGGTCCATCCTGGAAGCAGGAGCCTTCGCCTTTTACGGAAGATATGGCCGCCGTTATCGTGTTGCTGAAAGTGACGCCGTCCATGATGGCCGAAGACGTTCAGCCCTCCCGTCTTATGCGGGCAAAACAAAAGCTTCATGATTTTTTGGAACTGCGGGAAGGGGGCGTGACCGGGCTGATTGCATACAGCGGCAGTGCACATCTGGTGATGCCGCTCACCCGGGATGGACGCATCATCAATATCATGGCCGAAGGATTGGTGCCTGAAACCATGCCCATGGAGGGTGATGCGCTCGCTGATGCGCTGGAAATGGCCGAAACCCTATTCAAACAGTCCGGCAGGGCCGGTTCCGTGGTGGTGATGGCTGATACGGTTTCTGCGGGGCAGACTAACAAATTTGATCAATTGGACCGACAAGAGCGCCTGCCGGTGCATTTTTGGGCTGTCAACGCCTTAGGCGCTCCAAAGGACAAGGGGCTTTTGGCTGCCGCCAAGGTGTTGGACGCAAAGGTTGCCATGCTGTCGGTTGACGCATCCGACCTGGAAGGTATTAACCGCCAGGCCGAGCAAGATCTGACCACCGTGATGGCAGAGCAAAGCGGCGCGCACTGGAAGGATTCCGGATATGCCCTTGTTCCTATCATTTCCCTGGTTGCGCTCGTGTGGGCAAGGCGAGGGTGGAAGGTTTGAAAAACAATCAATAGCAGAACGTTCAGGGTTCACACTCCTGGATTGCTAGGCTCAGTAAAAGTAGAAAGACGTTAGGCATGCGGATGAAGGGTTGGTTTTACAGCAAAAAAGCGTGGATTGGCGCCTGGGTATGCCTGGCCATGGTTGCCGTGGCTGTCTATGGCTGGCAGGTTGTCAACAGCGGCGGATGGATGTCGTTGTTCCTGACACCGGATCAGCTTGGTCGTTTGCTGTTTCAAAAGGAGCGCTACGCCGAAGCTGCTGAAACCTTTAGTGATCCCTTGTGGCAGGCAACGGCCTGGTATCGGGCCGGCGAATTCAAGAAGGCCGCCGGCATTTATGCGGGATTCGATACTGCGGAAGGCGCCTTCAATCATGGCAACGCACTTGCCATGCAGGGAAAATACGAGGAAGCCATCCTCCGGTACGAACGTGCACTGGCCAGGAAGCCGACATGGGAGGATGCCCGGATCAATCTAACGATTGCACAACAGAATGCCGAAAAGCTCAAGCGCAAGGGCGGCGAAGGAACCGGCGGAAAGCTGGGTGCGGATGAGATTCAGATCTCCAAGGGCGAGTCAACAGACCGGACCGGCGGCGTGGAGATGGTGGAAGGCGCTGTCAAGCTGAGCGATGCTGAAATACGGGCCATGTGGCTACGCCGCGTGCAGACTCGGCCAGCCGATTTTTTAAGGGCCAAGTTTGCTTATCAACATGCCACCCAGGAGAAAACAGATTGAACGATGGCAGCTCATTGTAGACATACGGGGAAGATTGTTTTTTTTCTGGCCGTCTTGTGCCTGACCCCCATGAGGATTACGGCCGACGAGGCGGCACCATTTATTTTGCGTGCCTCGGTTTTACCGGACACCGGCATTTGGGTAGGGCAGCGGGTTATCTATCAAGTCGACGTTTTAGGGAGAAACGGCTGGGCAAAAATTCAACACATGCCCGACGTTCAAGCTTCGGGAGTCATTATTGTCCCGTTTGACAGCCAGGGGACGCGCCTGACGGAGACCATCGGTGGCGAAAGCTACACCGGGCAGCGCTATGAACTCTCTCTCTTCCCACAGCGCAGCGGCAGCATTTCCGTACCATCGGTGACCGTTGATATCGAGATCAGTCAATGGGGTAGTCAGCCTCAAAACCAAGCGTTGCAAGGCGCAATACCCCCGGTGAAATTTATTGCTGAAATGCCACCTGGCAGTGAAAATGTTCGTGGGCTGATCAGCACCGAACAATTGACAGCCGATCAGCAATGGGAACCCGATGTCAGCAGGGTCGCGGTGGGCGACGCTATCCAACGCAGCATTCACTTGAAGGCCCAGAACGTATCGGCGATGGCCTTCATCCCGGTTTCATTTTCCGATTCGGATACCATTGACGTCTACCCCCAGGCCCCCACCATAGAAGACCGATATGACCGTGGCACGCTTACTGGCCGGAGAACCGAAATCGTTTCCTATGTATTCAAAAACGCCGGTAGCGTGGAATTGCCTGCTGTTGCCATCACATGGTGGGATCTGCAAAACAAGAAATTGCGTGAAACGGTATTGCCGTCGCGAACTATAGAGATATCCGCATCTGGAGGCCCCCAAAACGATCCCATGGAGGAACGCATCGTATTCAGCCAAAAGCAATGGTTCTCTATCGGCATGGTAGTGATCGTCCTGATTGCTTTTGCAGGGCTATTTCATGAAAATTTTCGTCGGCGCTGGAATGCATGGCGAAGGGAGCGGAATGCATCCGAGAAGGCCTGTTTCCGACGCTTTGTCAAGGCCGCCCAATCGAGCCGGCCGACCGACACGCTGAATGCTCTAATGCACTGGTTGGCACGCATAAATACAAGTGACAAAGCAGCGCGTCTGGATCAATTTTTATCCACCTATTCCGGCCCACCAACAGCCAAAGAAGCCCAACGGCTATATCGGGCCATAGACCTACAAATAAAGGCCGATTGGCATGGCCGCAAATTGATTAAAGGTGTCACCGCGGCCCGACGAAGCTGGCTGGCGCAGCAGCACAGGAAGACGACAGCCCATCAACGTCTTCCCCGGTTGAACCCATGAAATAGCCGAGACCTTGGTTAGAAAAAATGAAACCTCCCAGTGACTTGTCGCCGGGAGGTTTCATTTTGAGAATTTTTTTATGAGCCTGGGGATAAAAAATGAGAAAATAAACAGGCCAATGGAAAAGAACACCTTGAAGGATATCAGCTCCCCCCAGTTGCCGGATGCCCACACGTTCTTCAGCGTACCGATGAAAAACGTGAAGATAAACGTCCCCACGATGATGCCCAGGCCGGTTCCGGCAATGTAATCCCAAAACCTGACCTTGGTCAAGCCCATGCCGAAATTCATGGGGGTAAACGGAAAATATACCAGGCGCAGGTAGAGCACCGTGGCAAAGCCGTTGCGTTCAATGCCGTCATCGTACTTTTTCAGTTTGTCGCCGACTAGCGATGTGGCAAACTCGCGACCGAGTGTACGCCCGATGAAAAAGGCCGCCCCAGCGCCCAGCATGGCGCCGAACCAGACCCACAGAAATCCCCAGTAGGGGCCGAAAATGGCTGCCCCCAGGCCGGTCAGAATGGTTCCGGGTATGAACAGGCAGGCGCCGGCAGCGTAAAGCAATATAAAAACCGCCGGGGCCCAGAAACCCGCCCGGTCCAGAAACGCACCCATGGCCTCGGGCGTCAAATAGGACTTTATTGGCGTCAATCGCACCAAAAGGATCGCCCCCACGATGAAAATAACCAAGAATATCAGTTTAATTAATGGTTTGCCTTTACCGGCCATTGCAATCACCACCTATGCACTGAAAACGACATTGTCCGGTCGAACGTTTAATAGCGGCGGCTTGTCTCGGCGTAGCTCGAAGAGCGAAGACGGAAGCCGCGTCAAATAAAAGTTGCGTAGCAAATTTTATCCTGGCCTCAGGAATCGATGGATCCCCCTCAAGTAAAGCCCGAACCGGCCGTGCAGGTGTAACAATGATCGGCAACCGCAATTATGCTGCCGGGCTCGGGCACATCTTCCATCCGGGTTACATGCATCTTCCTGCCGCCCAAGTGCAGCCTGCAGGCCTGGTTGAAATCGCAGTCAAACAGATAGCCGTCCCAGGAGACGGAAACGATGCTGCGGCACATCAGCCCGGGCACGGCACAAGGATTGAAAGCCGATTTCAGCTTGTTCATGTAGGCATCAAAATTTCCAGATGCCACCAGCCAGTCACTGAACCTGCCCAGGGGAACATTGGCAAAGCTGAACAGCTGGTTGAAGTGCAGACCCCACTTTCTGGCCAGCTGCTCCTTGAAACGTTTTTCTGTCTGCTCCTGGGAAGGGGGCAGAAAAGCTCCGGTCGGGTTTGACACCAGATTCAGATCCAGACCTGTTCCCTCTATCCCGTAACCCAGTGCATTCAGCTTCGCAAGGGCATCGATGCTGGTCTCGAAAATACCGCCGCCTCTTTGGGCATCGGCCTGCGAGGCATTCAGAGAAGGGAACGAGGCCACGATAACCGCCCTTTGTGCTGCCAAAAGTTCCATCAGGTCATCATGGTGCCCGTCATTCAGGGCAGAGAGGTTGGACCGGAACATGACCCGCGGGGCAGCCCTGCCGGCCCCCTCGATCAATTCCTGGATGTGCGGATTCAGTTCAGGGGCCCCGCCCGTGATATCGATGACATCGAATGCCGCCCTTTGGACATAGGCCAGCACATCCCCCAAGGTCTCCCGGCTCATGACAGCGGCGCTGCCCGGCCCGGCGCTCAAATGGCAGTGCTTACAGGCCTGGTTGCATAAAAGGCCCGTGTTGACCTGCAGGGTATGGGTCGTCTCCCTGGTCAGTTGGATGTCGTGTTTGGACAGCGTCGCCTGAAACGGCTCGATGCTCTCATCAGGTATGTCCGACACCCTGGCTTTTATTTCTCCCACTTTCAGCATGTACAGCTCCAAATATCATATATACTTTTTTGTTGATAGTAGTGCCGATGGATATAACCCTAGCTTTTGCAACGTTAGTGAACATAATTATATCAGGGGTCTGGGTGCTTTAATCGTCATCCCTGCGCAGGCAGGGATCCAGGCATTCAGCTAATCGCTCTCTGGATTCCCGCCTGCGCGGGAATGACGCGGGGGTTTAACAAAAACGCCCCTACCCGTAAATTATATAGCGGCGAAGCCGCGTCAAGTAATAGTTGCTCTGCAAATATTACATGGATAACTTCTCAGCGATATTGCGCGCCTGAATACCGTGCACCAGCGAGGCGCCGCCCCGGATGGCCGTGGCCACATGCACGGCCTCGGTCATTTCACCCATATTGGATCCTTTTTCCAGGCAGGCCTGGGTGTAGGCATCGATGCAGTAAGGGCATTGAATGGCATGGGCCACCGCCAAGGCGATCAGTGTTTTTTCCCTTTCGGTGAGCTCCCCTTCGGCAAACACGGTACTGTAGTAGTCGAAAAATTTCTTCGCCATTTCCGGCGCTTCCTTGCCGATCTCTTCGAATTTCGGCAGATCTTCTGGTTTGTAGTAGGTTTCCATTGCTAACCCCTTTCTTGAGTAGTTTTCATATTCTCACCCTGACAACCTTCAAAATGCGGAACTCGGAATGCGAATTTCGGAATTATTTGTATTCGGCATTTTGCCGGTCGGACTTCTGCATTCCGCATTGGTCAAGTCCTGATTAAAAGTTGTCATTTTCTATTGAAGTATTCCTGATATTTAACACCCAGCTTTTCTGGATGTTAGATCCTGGGGACAATTGGCGTAATGCATCCAGCCCAGCAGGGATAAATCCCTGCGCTACATGGTTGATTCGAGGAATGGGCATGTAGGCCAGGGCCTCAGCCCTGCAGAGCTCGTCCTCCGTCCTCTGGCCTTCGTCAGTCCAGATTCCCTACTACTTACTCCTTACTGACCCTCCGGCCTCTGTCTTGCGCCTTACGCCCTACTCCTTACTGCTTACTGCTCAAATCCCGAATTCACTCTTCCAAATAGCAGGCCCTTCCCTTTAAATTGAAAATAAACTTCAACCCCTTCTGAACCCTATCAGAAAAAATCTTGGGTGAAAAATAGCTGCCCACCACGCGCTTGTTGATTTCCCCCAGGGTGGGGTAGGGGTGGACCGCTCCCGCCAGAGTGGACAGTTTTACGCTGCCGTTAAGGACGGCCACCCATTCCGCGATCAAGTCTCCGGCCCGCGGGCCCAGGATCTGCACCCCCAGGGGTTTTTCCTTTTTGTCCAGAATCATCTTGATTTTTCCGGTCCTCTCGCCTTCAGCCAGGCTGCGGTCATTGTCCTTAAACGCTTCCGTCCAGACGGTGTAGTCGAGGCCAGCCTCCTTAGCCCGCGTTTCGTTCATACCGACACTGGCCAGTTCGGGGTCGGTATAGGTACACCACGGCAGCAACGTGTAGTCGGTTTTTCTGGGAAGATGAAAAATAGCGTTGCTGACCACAATCCCCCCTTCGTATCCGGCGGCATGGGTAAATTGGAACCCGCCGCTCACATCTCCGGCTGCAAAAATATGCTTCTGACTGGTTCTAAGACGACTGTCCACAAAAATGCCGCCAGGCTCGAAATCCACGCCAATGGACTCAAGGTTGAGATCGTCCACATTGGCAGCCCGGCCCATGGCCACCAGTATCTGGTCCGATACCAGGCTCATTTTTTCTCCTGAGGCCTTTGTCAGGGCAACTGCCTTGTGCGAGCCTTCGGCATTGACCTTCTCGATGGCCGCGCCCAGGTGAAAAACCACTCCCTCCCCGGCAAGCACCTCCATGGCGGCGTCGGCCATATCTCTGTCTTCCTTGCCGAGAATCTGATGGGCACGGTCCACCACGGTCACCCGGCTGCCCAGGCGGTTGAACGCCTGGGCCATCTCGATACCGATAGGCCCGCCGCCCAGAATCGTCAGAGATTCGGGCAGACGTTCCAGGGAAAAGATCTCCCTGTTGGTCAGAAACCCGGTTGCATGCAGGCCGGAAATGGGTGGCGCCACCGGGGAAGAGCCTGTGGCAATAACCCAGTTTTTGGCTGAAAAAAGCTCTCCCCCCAGCTGGACCGTATGCTCGTCGTGGAAGTGAGCTTCACCGAACACAACCCTGGCGCCCAGACCGCAGAAACGTTCCTCTGAATCATGCTTCTGGATCGTGCGGATGACCTCCTTGATGCGGCCGGCGATCCTGCTGAAGTCCACCGGCAGGACGTCCATCTCCGGCAGGCCGAACCGGCTGCCGGTTTTCATTTGATGATACACATGCGCCGAGTGGATCAAGGTCTTGCTGGGAACGCAGCCGTAATGCAGGCAATCGCCGCCAAGGGCCGGCTCCTTCTCGATCAACAGCGCTTTGGCGCCCAGCTGTGCGGCCCCGGATGCCACGGTCAGCCCTGCCGCCCCACCGCCCAATATGCCTATGTCGTAATCATATTCAGTCATGATCCTCTCCTTCTTGCATCCATTTCTGCAAAACAGCCCGGTCCTCCGGATTGATGGACGTGATGGCAAAGCGGTTCACCGTGTCTTGTTCGCGTTTTTCGCTTGCCGTCACCTTGGCATAGATTTGGTCGAAGCAGTGTACGTCGGCACAGAAATTAAATATCAATTTAACATCGGTGAGCCGGTCAAGCGGCCTTTCCACCGCTGCCACGATATCGCTTTCATTGATGGTCAGGGTTTCTCCGGACAATTTATCATCACCGACCTTTTCATCTTCGATCACCCACAAGTGAAAAGGGAGGCGGATGCGAATACCCTTCTCATCGGCCGTCGGCGTCTGAAGCCTTACATCGTAGGGCGCGCCCATCGCCGCTACAGGGTAGTAAACCAGGGGGTGCCTCAAGCCCTTCATCATAACCGAGCGTGCTTTTTCAACCTCAACCAGGTCCTTGGTTTCGCTGAAAACAGATTCTCCCACAAATACTTCACCGCCGGTGGTATTGGCTTCTATGCGGGCGGCAACGTTTACGGCGCTGCCCACAATACCGTATTTCATGCGCACTTCCGAACCGATATTGCCCACCACCACCTGACCGGTGTTGATGCCGATGCCCATTTCCAGGGGAGGATATCCTTCTTTGCGAAATTCCGCATTCAATTCCTCAAGAGCGTTCTGCATGGCAATGCCGCAGGCAACGGCCCGCGCCGGGTCGTCGTTATGTTCTTCGGGCACGCCGAAAATGGCTAAAATAGCATCCCCTATAAATTCGTCGATGGTGCCCCCGTAGGAAACGATGACCTTGGACATACGCTCCAGGTATCGATTCAAGAGGCTGACAATATTTTCCGGGTCATTGTTTTCGGACATGTAGGTGAATCCCCTGAGATCGGACATCAGGATGGTCACGGTCTTCTGCTGCCCCCCTATTTTGCGGCCTTCCGGTGAAGTAAGGATTTCCTCGACAACCTTTTTGGAAAGATAGCGCCCGAAGGTGTCTTTGATGAAATTCATGAGGTGCAGCCGCTCTTCGGACACCTTGAAGATGGTGTCCAGCATCTGTTTGCGGGATTCCGCAATCTGCCAGATTTCCTCGGGTGCATCCGGCGGCAGAACCACCTCCCGCGCGGCGGGATCGTCGTCCCGCAATTTCCGGTTGGCCAGGGCAATGGCCTCGAGGGAGGCGATAACTTTTTTCGTCAGAAAGCTCCTTAAAGAAACCATCATGAAGAGAATGATGAGACCCACCAGCAGGACGATCCGCAGGGTGTACCATAAAAGGTCCCTGCCGCCGGCTTCTTCGGTAATCAGCATGTAAAACACCGACCAGACCAGCAGGATTCCTTCGATGATCAGGATGCGCCAGAACACGCCTTTCAAAAGGATGTGCTTTACGCTGTCCCGGGACGCTTTTTCCGATACATTTTTTGCTTCATGCGTGTTTTGGCTCATCTTCTTCACCTCTGCAGTCAATGCCGCCATGGGGATTATTATTTCCGTCGCCGATCAAACAAAAAGCTTACACATTTTTTTGGGCGGCCAAGGCATTTTTCTTTTCAACCCATGGTTGGAGCAGATCGGGGGGCTCAATCCTTCTGGGGCCACTCACCCAGGACACGCTCTTCGGTTTGATAGCAAAAGCGGTTCCATTCGAATTCCCGCAAACTCACCGGGCATCTCAGTTTGACTTTTCTTTCCGTGATTCCGACCACCTCCCAGTCGCCCTTGCGGGGTCCTTTGGCGATATAAATCTTCTGCCCTTCCTGAAATTCAAATGGTGTAAACACCGTTACCTTGTATTTATTCTCCGTCTGATTCATTGAGGATGCCTCCTACATTTCGCATTATACAGCGCCATATTTTTTTCCAGCAGGGAACCGGCCAGAAGATCCTCCATGGCCGACCGAAAGTGCGCATGGCTAACATCGGGAATCAATCCAAGGCAGCCGATCTCTGCCAGTACCACGATATTCTGCATGCGCTGATCATCCAGGTTCGGATCATACACCCGGTGGCAGCGGATGCTCCTGTTGCGGCACTGTTTTGCCAGCTGTTCTTCATGCACGGGCGCCTCCCGGCCCAAACGCACGCCCAAAGGCTGCCAGACGGTATCGTAAAACACCAGGTCCCCTCCGTCCCTTGCGGCCGTGTCAAGCCCCCTTAGGGCCTCGTTGCGTTCCAGCGCCACCACCAGGTGCGCCTCCCCATCCGGAATTACCGGGGCGTGCACACGATCCCCCAGCCGAAGGTGTGAAACCACCGTGCCGCCGCGTTGTGCCAGGCCGTGGGTGTCCACGGCTTTTACGTTGTGACCGGCGTAATCGGCCGCTCTGATCATGATCTCGCTCAGCATGCCGATGCCCTGCCCGCCGACACCGATCAGATATGCATTGAATGCGTCCATGTTGTCACCTGCTCACACTTTTAGGTCATGAATGTGTAGTTAGTGTTCTATTTATCGATCTTGGCTGCCACCGGACGTATAGCCGATGTGGGACAGGTCTGGATGCAGGACCCGTCCCCTATGCAGAGATCGGTATTGATCTCCACGCTTCCGTCTGCATTGCGGGTAAAGGTCGGGCAGCCGAATTCGGCCACGCACGCGTGATTACGATCGCAGACCGCCTGGTCGATGGATACCTGTCTGGGCCGGTACCCTTTTTTACGGCGCTGCTCCCGTGTGAACTTCAGCATACAGGGGTGCCGGGCGATGACAACGCTGAACCCGCCATCCTGAACAGCCTTTTCAACGAGGACCTGCAGCTTTTTCTGCTGATACGTGTCCACTTCGTAAATATGCTCAACCCCCAGCCCTTCCAGGACCGACCGCACAGGAACTTTATCGGTTACATCATTGAAGTTGTGGCCTGTGGCCGGGTGATCCTGGTGGCCGGTCATGGCTGTGGTCCCATTTTCCATCAAGATCAGGGTGATGGCGTGCCGGTTGAACACCGCATTGACAATCCCGGGCAGGCCGGCATGAAAGAAGGTCGAATCCCCCATAAATGCCACCACTTTTCTGGAATCGTTAAACAACGACAATCCAGACCCCATTCCCGGTGAAGCCCCCATGCACATGAGGAGCTGCCCCATTTCGTAAGGCGGCAGATAACCCAGGGTGTGGCAGCCGATGTCGGCCACGGTGATGTCCGTTTCCACCAGCGCCTTTTTGATGGCGTAAAATGCACTGCGATGGCCGCACCCAGGGCACAGTTGTGCGGGACGGGCGGGAGTTGCGGGGGATTGTTTGGCATTTCTTTTTCTCGGCGGCAGCAGATCCGGCCAGCTTCCCGAAATAACCGTATACACCTTGTCAGCCGTGTATTCACCGACCCAGTCCTCAGGGCCGGTCTTGCCTACGATGCGGGTGGTCAGCCCCTCATCGTAGGCTATGGACTTGACCTCTTTCTCCAGAATGTCATCCAGCTCTTCCAGCACCTTCACTTCCCTGTGGCGGGCCAAAAAATCTTTGACCAGGGACCGCGGGATGGGGTGGACGACCCCCAGCTTAAGAATGTCGGGCTTTGTTTCCGCCCCCTCTAGCACATCCATCAGCGAAAGAAAAGGCAGCCCCATGGTAATGATGCCTTGCCGGTCATTGCCATTGTCCACGACTGTATTGATGAATGTGTCCTCGGCGTAAGCCTCTGCCGCGGCAAGGTTCTGCAGCGCCCTTCGCTTCTTGGCAAACACCTCGGTGGTCAGAGGAATATAGGGACCGTTGCGCACATCAAAACCCGGGGTATCATCAAAACGAATGTCCGGCAGCCCTTCAAAAGCAACCTTTTCCTTGGCGTGGCACACATGGGTGGTCAATCTGAGGATAACGGGCATATGATGCAGACTGGAGAGCGCTGCCGCTTCCTTGTAAAACAGATACACTTCACCGGGGTTGGCCGGTTCCAGGACTGGGGTGTAACTCAGACGGGCAAGATGGCGGTTGTCCTGCTCATTCTGCGATGAATTGGCCCCGGGATCATCCCCCAGAACCACGACCATACCCCCGATGATATTCATGAGGCTCAATTGTACGAAGGTGTCCGCCGCCACGTTCAGGCCGACGCTTTTAAAGAAAACCGTGGACAAATGGCCATTCACAGCCGCCCCGTAGGCCACCTCCGTGGCAACTTTTTCGTTGGTGGAAAACTCAAAATAAAAGGGGCGGTCGCCCTTGGGAATGGACTGGATGGCTGTGGCAATCTCCGGTGTAGGGGACCCCGGGTAGGAGGTTACCACCCGGGTGCCGGACTCGACCATGGCCCTCACCAGGGCGGTGTTCCCAATGACTATCTCCTCAAACGGCTCTTTCCTGAGCAGCATATCTCCCATCAGTTTCATGATATTCACCTTTGTCTGGAGAGCAGAAATAAAATCGTGTTCAAAACGTTATTGTGGCAAACGTTCTAGATAGCCTTCATGAACAAGGCCGCGACCGTACGGGAATGGCTGATTACGAATAGGGCCGTTATTGTTTAGACATAAAATTTATCTGAATTTTATATATTAGGCGAATACAGACAATTGTGTCTAAAAATCTTGGCTCATATTAGAAATATATGGATTCAGGCAAGAATTTCAACACATTAATGTGTTTTAACGGTGATTTTGCGCGGGGCTGCCTTGGCGACTTTGGGCAACGTCAGCCTCAGGATGCCGTCATTCAGTCTGGCATCTATTTTGGACTGATCGATCATCTCGGAAAGCGTAAACTGGCGATAATATTTGCCCGACTCATACTCGGCAACAACCTCCACCTGCCCTTCCTTTCTGAAATCTTCGGTTTCTCCGGCAATGGTAAGCACGTCGTCCCGGAGGTCGATGTTCAGGTTTTCCGGTTTCACACCGGGAAGGTCGGCCAGCAGGGTAATTTCCCTTTCGGTTTCAAATATATCCACGTCCGGCGTAAATACTGCTCCGGCTCTGGTCTGCTCCGCTGATCGATTCAGGGCGGTCTTATCCCTCACCGTCAGTTCCTGGTTTTCTGCTGATGTCATTATTCCCCCTGTATCACTATCTTTTTCGGTTTTTCAGTGGCTGCCTTGGGCACCTTCACCGACAATATGCCGTTTCCCAGACTGGCATCCACGGTCTCAGGGTTAATATCGCCGGGCATCTGGATAATTCTGGAAAAACGACCGGCTTCCCTTTCTTTTCTGTGGTATTTTGCCCCCTCATCTTCCGGAGGAATCTTGCGTTCGCCGGATATGGAAATATTGTTTGCCGTTGCCTCGATATCCAAAGCCTCTGGTTTAACACCCGGAAGTTCGGCATAAACATAGTAGTTTTCTTTATCTTCCGTCAAGTTGACCAGCGGGTAAACACCGGCCGAAGATGTTTCAAAGGATCCTCTTGAAAATCCATTGATCAGCCGGTCCATCCGGTTTCTCATCCGCTCCAGCTCTTCGAACGGCGACCTGATGCGCCAGGCCGGAACACCAAACAATTTTCTGTAAACCATAATTCATCCTCCCCTATACCGGTTGTCATAAATATGTTCCGATACAAACTACGTTGCACATAAGAAATAGTTTGCTTAAGCAGTCAAATTGTCCAGGAAGATGACAACCGCTATTCAACAGATTTCCCACGGAAAATCTTAAAACTGAATCAAATCTAACCGTATTTAATGAAATAATAGGCAGTTAATTCTACATATTTTCATTATAACCAAATGACTGAAGCCTAAAAGCAATTTGAATAGCGTTTGGGGTAGAACGGCTTTGCAGTCATCAAGTGTAAAATATGACCTACGGCAAATTTGATTTCGGAACGGTATTCTGCCAAACGCTATAATTTTATGATAAATTCGATATCCATGCTGTCAAGGCAATAATGCGAAAAATAGGTTGCATTATTAAATAGAATATTTAATTTTAGGTAATGCAGCCTGACGCTCTGGGTCGTATGGGCAGAAACCTGAATTGAGCGATTGTCGAGGATAGAAATGAACGATCAAAATGAGTGGACCGTGAACCTGACTCTGCCGCGTGCCCGGACGTCTGAACTGAGGGGCCGGCAGTCCGTGCGGGCAACATTCAAGCTGACCGAGGCCTGCATCGGCGCCATCAGTATCGTAGCTGCCCACCTGGGGATCAAGCAGAAATCACTCTTCGATCATCTGGTGGAAGATATAAATACCCTCAATTCCATTGCCGGAGAATTGAGAGATGTCTCTTTGCGAAAATTCTCGCGCGTGCAGAAGACCTATGTTATCAGCCGCAAATCCCTTTGCTCACTGGATGAAGTCTCCAGGGCACACAACGCCCCCAGGGATGCCCTGGTGGAATACTCGGTACAGCGATTGCTCCCGGTCATCATCAACGAACAGAAAAAGCATGCCGCCCGCAAGAAAATCATGGCGGATATAACCCGGCACTTCAGCGACGGACGCATTCTTCTGGGCAAGCTTGAAAAGGTCCTGGGTAATGAAGACCCGCTTTTTGGAAGGCTTGAAACCCTGATGACCCACTACCGAAACACCTATGGCGGAATGCTGGACTTCATAGAAAGGGGCAAACCCATTGAGGAGTTCCAGCCGGAACTGCTGCGCAAAATCCTGGGCGCCCGGGAAAAGTAAAGATTGCCAGAGGCCAGGCTTCTTATTTGCACAGCAACTGCCGCAGCCGCTCACTAAGGAACACAATGGATTCGATATCCAGGTGTTCAGTGACGGTTTCGTCGAATAAAAGCTTGGCATGGGCTTCGAAGCCGTCTTCCTGATCTTCATCCCAGAACATGAGCATGACCGGAACCCTGGGCAGCGGCCTAATCAGCATTGCCAGGTCTGCCGAACCGAAATCAAGGGTCATATCCACCCCTCCCAAACCGGATGCAGCACCGGCAAGATCGTCAATCCTGCCCTTGAAGGCATCCTGAAGGGGTATCTCTACCTGATCCCGCATGGATTTGGCCTTGGAAACCGTATTGGGAAATTCAATAAATCCCTTCCAGTTTCCGGCAGGTTTCTTTTCTCCGCCCTGGGCCATGTGGTTGTACATAAACACCTGTTCCCAGCGGGTGAGATCGGTCCCGTCCGCTTTTGCCACCGAATTCGCCCGGATGGTTATGTGGTCATTGAAATAGGGCAGTTTGAGAACCGGATGGCCGTCGATGTCGAGCAGTTCGCCGCCTATCCTTCCCGGCAGGTCGTGTATGTCCAATGAAGAGGCCCGTTCTATGGCCCATTTCAAGGCTTCTTCGGCAAGATCCTTTTTCACCCACTTGCCTGACGCATACTGGTCCGTGAGTTCTTTTTTGTATTGCTTAAGCGTGTCAGGCGCCAGGTGAGGGCAATTGTCCAGCGCATGCTTCTCCGAGACCACCATGCCTGCAAACGCCAGGCAGGTTGTAAAACCGCAATCACCGCAATTGGTTTTTGGAAGGATGTCGCGATATATATTAACCACTGACAACGCCATGAATCATCCCCAGGATGAATAGAACTCCGTTATTGAATATTTTTGTTTACCACTTGAACCCTTGGCCCCTCGACTCCTGGAACCCTAAAACCGCATGGAATATTTTTTGATATAGTCAACCGGATTATAGGACATCTTGGCCTTGCGCAGCCCTTCGTTGTCAAGGTCCTGCTCCCTGTTCACCCATCGGCATTCCCAATCTATATGTGCTGCGAACATCTGGTTCATTGCCTGGTAGATGCCTTTGTATCCGGGGCTTCCTTTTTCAAAGTGAATCAGCAGGGTATCGTGTGTCAGGCGCTCGCCAATGGTATAAGCCGTCATTTCACCGTCAACCAGAAGGGCGGCGCCTTGAAGGCTTTTGAACGATCCCCAGTCATGCAGTACCCTCGAGATCGCCCTGTTTTCGGCGTCGAGCGCATCCTCTGCCTCACAGTCCCGCCAGGTGCACCAGTCGGTCTGCATGTTTAACGCCTTGCCCACCAGGGCTTCATCCATTGGCAGGTACTCGAAATCATATTTCTTTTTAAACTGGTTGAGCAGATTTTTCTTTTTGTGGAAACGGTTGCCCGGTAGATTCACCAGGTCCGGCAGGGCATATAGATAGTCCCATTGACCCCGTGCCGCCTCGATCTCTAGGCCTGTGCCTGCAGCGTCCTGCAATAGGATCAAAAGCTTTTCCGGAACACGGATCATGGCCATCTCACGGCCCAGTTCTTTCCGGATGCGCGTGTAAAGATCGCGGGCCGTATCCCAGTCTCCCACGGGGGCCCAATATCTGACCTCCGGCCGTGTCTGCCTTATCCATACCAAATCATTGTCAAAGGATAACTCGAGCCCATAAAACGGAGACCAACCCCATAGGTTCACGAAGCTGTAGTCCGATGCCTTGACCGGACTGGCTTTTAAAAATTCAAGGTATGCGGTCTGGTGGGCAAGGTCTATTGTTTCGAAAGCAAGGGGCATGTCACCAGACCTCTGGATACCCGACATCCACAAAAGCATCTTCCATCTTCCGTTTGTGCCCTCTTTCCATGGCTGCCAGATCCAGAAAGATTTTCTTTTTCTCGGCATCCCGGCACTCGTTCGCAAGGGCCGTGTACTGCACCATGGCGTCCTCTTCCTTCTTCATGGCCAAGGCAAAGGCATCTGCCGGCTTCATGTCCATGGACAGTTCCGGCTCATCCACGGTTTCCGACACCTTGTAGTCGGTCCCCTCTTCAAAATAGTCGCCAATGGTGTTGCTGACATAGATCTCTTTTAAAATCTCGCGGTGCCGCTTCTCCTCTTCAGATAATTGGGTAAACATTTTTTTCAGCGCCGGGTTTCTCATTTTTTCGGCTGCCTCAGCGTAAAATTTTTGAGCCTCCACTTCATTTGTCATTGCAAATTTGATGACATCTTTGTATTCACTTAAGTTCATGGTCCACTCCTTTCCTTGCGATAAACGTTGGCATTATAGCGTTTGGAAAAATACCGTTCCGAAATTAATTGACCTTAGGCTATGTTTTACATCTGATGACTACAATGTAATTCTAACCCAAACGC
>JBDLJD010000060.1:0-24335 GCA_039714495.1 Thermodesulfobacteriota bacterium | reverse complement strand
CTGAGGACTCCAGATTCTGTGTTGTCAAGGGCTCGAAGTAAACCACTACGACTTCGCCCTTGACGCCTTGACTCTGAAGCCCTCAGGCTTTTGCAACGTTGGGGTAAACTCTCTATTATTATAGGGAAATTTTCCAAGATCACCCATATTCTCTACAATACATGCCCGTATAGGGTTGAGGTGAATGTATCGTACCAATTCTTTTAAATACACATCCTCTTCACACAAGAATGATTTAAAACGATTCTGCATGAGTTGACCATGTCTCTTATGTCGTCTGTTAAACTGTTGTGCATAACCGGTTAGCAACCTCCGCATTACCGTCGATAATTGTAAAATAAATGTCACCTGCAATTTACCATTTGCCATTTGTTTTAGTTTAACCCTAAGTATACTTTTTATCGACATAACCGGCCTGTGTTTATTTAGAAAAAGCGCACGCCGATTATAAGCATCAGACAGATTTTTTAGCGATGCTGGAGGGTAAACATTTGAAACTGCCATCATTGAAATTCGGAAATTTAATAAGCAGGGTACCCATCATACAAGGCGGTATGGGGGTCGGCATATCCCTTTCGGGACTGGCCTCGGCCGTAGCCCGGGAAGGCGGGATCGGCGTGATATCCGCGGCCTTTCCCGGTATTCATGAACCGGATATATCTACAAATTCAGACGAAGCCAACAGAAGGGTGCTGAGAGATGAAATCCGCAAAGCCAGAAAGCTGACCGACGGTATCCTGGGGGTCAACATCATGGTGGCCCTCACCAATTACGGTGACATGGTGCGCACCTCCCTGGAAGAGGGCGTCGACATCATCTTTGCCGGTGCCGGACTGCCCCTTGATCTGCCCGGATACCTGGCCAAGGGACACAAGACCAAACTGGTGCCGATCATTTCCTCGGCCAGGGCCGCTAAGATTCTCTGTAAAAAGTGGCTCAACCGGTATGACTACCTGCCTGACGGTTTTGTGGTTGAAGGGCCCAAAGCCGGCGGCCACATCGGCTTAAAAAGGGAACAGATTACAGATCCTGATTTTTCTTTGGAGAAACTGGCCAAAGAGGTGATCGACATTGTAAAAACAATTGAGGAAGAGTCACACCAGGCCATACCCGTCATTCCGGCCGGCGGTATATACAATGGAGATGACATCCATAAATTTATGAAATTGGGTGCTGCGGGTGTACAATTGGGGACACGCTTTGTCGCCACCCACGAATGCGATGCTGACAACGCCTTTAAACAGCTCTACGTCGATTCACGCAGTGAAGACATGGTCGTTATCCAGAGCCCGGTCGGCATGCCCGGCAGGGCCATTCGCAATCCATTCCTCGACGAGGTGGGCAAGGGCACCAAAACCCCGTTTAAATGCCCTTTCCATTGCATCAAGACCTGTGACAGTAAAAAAAGTCCATACTGCATTGCGCTGGCCCTGGCAAACGCCCGTAAAGGAAGATTCAAATACGGATTTGCCTTTGCAGGGGAAAATGCCTACCGAATCAAGAAAATTATATCGGTAAGAGACCTCATGGACTCTCTGATATCGGAGTACAGTCTGGCGGCGGCATGACGCATTCAGCCGCCGTTCAATCACCACTTTGGCGGGCACCATCGGCTGGACAATTTGCTGGGCCCGCAGAGGGCCATACGCTCCGCCCCCCTCGGGTCGCTCATTGACGCCGGCATCCCGGTGGGTGGCGGTTCCGACAGCTATGCCACTCCCATGAATCCCCTTTACAGCATTCACTGTGCTGCCAATCATTCCATCTCTACCGAGCGGCTGGGTGCGGAAAGAGCCATTCTAAATAACATATTCAGCAAGCATCGCCCCCTTTTTTGACATTGGGAAACAGGGATAGTATAGAATCTGGAAAGAATTTCCATTGTAAACAATCAAAGAGGTGGGAAACCATGAAACGACCCTGGCTCATATTGGCTGTATTGATGTTGTTCGCGACAATTTCCTGTGCCGGCAGCAACGCCTCGTTAAAAGAACCCGACCCCCTTGAACCTGCCAGAAAGGAACTCCACAAAGGTATCGCATTGTACCAGCAGGGGTGCTATCACAATGCCCTTTCCCATCTTTTGATGTCTCACGAGATGTTCACGGCCTATGACGACCTGCCCGGTATTGCCATGAGCCTGAACAATATCGGCAATGTTTATGGAAAATTGGATGACCCTGAAAGCGCGATTCTTTTTTTCGAGTCATCCCAGGCCATTTACAGAGATCTTGACGATATCGGCGGCGCTGCCCAGGCGCTTTCCAACCAAGCGGCGGTACTGATCAAAATCGACAACCTGGAAGATGCGGAGGCGACCCTGGAGGCCGCCCAGAAGCTTCTGGACAGAAACGGAGGGAAAAATCCGTTGCTGCTGAGCAATTGGGGGGTGTTGCTTACCAGGAAAAAAGCATATGCCGAGGCGGAAGAAATGCTCATGGCGGCACTGGCGGCATCTGACCCGGAAAATCATGCCCAGGCCGCTTCCATCCATTATTCCCTGGGCAGCCTCATGTCAACGACCGGCCGGTATGATGAGGGGCTCGAACACTTCCGCAAAGCTCTCGATAATGACCGCCAAACCGGCTTCCACCAAGGCATTGCCGATGACCTGGCCGCCATCGGGGTCTTGTATCAGCACGAGGGGGAACACACCGCCGCCGCAGCCCACTTCCAACGCAGCATCAAAATCTACGCCCTGCTCGGCAACGAAAAAAAGGCGCTCGACATCACGGGATTGCTGGAGAAGTCTGCCAGGGAGGCCAACGTCGATATCGCCGTTACCCGGCATTTTGCCAGCCAGTGGGCGCGGGGGGAGATCCTGGAAAGTCCCTGCAAATAAATTTTCATACCGGACTGTATCGTCGGCAGGCATCACCAAGCCCATTTAACGCCTTTAATGATCTTCTCGGCCCACAATGTGAAAATTTATATCAGTCGCTGAATTGTTCTTTTAAAAAATCCAGCAGCGGCCCCTCGACCGAGCGCCATTTGGGATGCATGGCCAGCCCTTTTTCCCATACCAGTTCTACAACATCGAATTTCTGCGGTATTCGCTGCCGGGATTTCTCACCATAAGCACTTTCCGGATAGTGCTCCACCAGCTGCAAGCGCTGCGGTGGGATGTTGAACTGCTGGGTAACGGTGGTGGCAATATGGCTGCAGCAGCTGCGCACGGTCATTTTGCTGTCCGCAAGGTCTGTGGCCACCACGACCATGGGCTTCAAATGAACCACCCCGCCGGTGTCACCGCGGCTGAGATCGAAAATCTTCAGCAGGCACTTCCCGCTGGCAAGACGGAGCTTGCCGCCGAATCCCTCCCAGTGGAATATGTCGTCAAAAATCAGCATCCGTGCATCTCAGTTCGATAAGGTTACATCATATTTCATTCAAGATTTTGATTTGGACCTTGAATGAAATCTGATGGAAAAAAATAGGAAAATATCCTTTTGAAACAATATGGTTCCATCAGATTTCATTCAAGGTTCAAATTTTTGTCATAGAGCCATATATCCGTAGCAGCTTGTCAGGTAATTCTGCAATGTCGGTTATCACATTATGGTTTAGATTCCCATACAATTCATCCAGCTTAGGGTCCCCCGCCATATTGACCGAAATCCCCTTGAACACGATGTTTTTCGACATGGCCTCCAGAATGGCCTTGCGGGTGTCGGCAATGGCATATGCCTGTTTGTAGCCCACGTCGTTAGGGAAGCCGTCACCGATCACCATCAACAGCCGCACTCTGGCGGCAACCTGTTCCAGCTGTCGCGTGGCATGCCTGATCGCCGCCCCCATGCGCGTACTCCTGCGGGCAAGCATGCCGTTGATGTTGGCATAGGTCTCCGGCCCCACGGGTTCATCGAAATCTTTTATTCTGAAATATTCGACCCCGAAGCGGCCGGTGCCGGAGAACCCGGCCAGAGCAAATTTGTCGCCGACCACGCCCAATGCTTCACACAGCAAAACGATGGCCGCCTTTTCCACGTCCAGGACGGTTTCGTCCGATCCTGAAGCCTGGTTGGCAGTTGACCGGGAAAGGTCCACCAGCACCAGCACGGCAACATCCCGCTGCTGTTTGATCCTTTTTATATAAAGGCGGTCCGAGGGCATGATCCCGGCCTTGCGGTCCAGGGCAAAATCGAGCAGCGCCCGGTAGTCGAACTGGTCACCCTCTACCCACTGCCGCAATATGGACAGGCCTTCCGGCCGCAGCAGCTCGAAAGCATAGCGCATCCTTTTTACCAGGCCCGCGTGCCGCTCCAGTGTTCTGGTATAAAAATCACCCTCACACCCCTGGATGCGGTTGTCCGTCACCCGGACGTAATCCTCGAGATAATCACCCACGTTGCAGTCCCACTCCGGGTGCCGGCAGGCATCGCCTGTAACATCGCCGCAATCCAGGATTTCGATGCCGTTATCCCGCAAAAGGCCCTCAAGGTCGATGCCGGAAAGATCCACAACCGGCTGGTTCTCATCCGGATCAGGCCCATCCTCGTCGAGGCTGATTTTCAGAATGGCATCCTGAAGGTCTTCGGGCGACAGGCAGCCGCTGTTGTTGACGAGCCGTTGCCGCACGTCTGATTTGTACGCCTTGGCGCCTTGTTCTCGAAGAGCCTCGACAATCTTGCGGGACAATTCGTCATAAACGGCAAAGGAATTGTACACCAGGTCCGGCCGCAAATGGCGCCCGAACGGAAACAACGGCCCTGCCCCGGCCTGGTTTAGCGCCTCCCAATCATGTCCGCCTTCCGCAGGGGCTCTTTCCAGCATGTTGTAGGCCATCACCGTCAGCCGTGCACTGCTCTCCGGACCAGCCGGCCCATCGATCCCAAGGTCCCCTTTTCCGGGGCGGTTTATTTCGCCTTCAAAACAATTCTGGATCTTCAGCATACGAGATGCATGGGTTGGGCTGTGCAACGCCAGTCTTTCCCCTGCCCCCAGGGCAATGCTGTGGTACAGAGGCAGCAGAACCGGATCACCCTCCCCGGCCTGCCACATGCGCCGGGATTCCGTCCTGAAAAGGGGCAGGACCTTTTTGATGAGCCCGGGGTATTGTTCGGCCAGCAGCTGCCGCACCCGGCCATGCTCAAAAATCGTGAAAAGCCCGGCAGCCCTTGCCCGGTCTGGAAAAAGGCTGAAAAACCGCTCCAGGTCCGATCCTTTTTCCACCTCCTTTTGGTCGACAGAAGAAGGCAGGACAGGGTCCGGTCCAATGTAAAGGCCCCTTCCACTGCACATATCCAGGGCTCTTTCAAAATCAAAATCGTGGGTGCCGAACTCGAGCAGACCGGCCTCCAGCTTGGCCAGGGCCATGTAAAGCGCCCTGTTTTCGGACTGGCTCGGAAAGCACCCCATTTCTCCGGACAGGTAGATGGTGCGTGTGTCAGAAAACCCCATGGGCGCGTCAGGAAGCAGCCCGTAAGACACCCCTTTGCCCGTTGCCGCCGGCTGGACAGCAACGCTCAACCCTGTGCGGGCCCTCACATAGCGGGCCAGGGTCTGCTGCACCTGCTCCAGGGGAACCGCCACCTGTAGCTCACGGCATAAATCAAGTGCGGTGCTCGAGTCGAGGGCCATGAATTTGATCCCCTGCTCCGGGGCCCGGGTGAATTTTTCCAGGGCTGCGTCCACGAAAATCTGCAGGCTTTCCCGGGACAACAGGTCCAGTCCCCGGTCCTTGCCCTGCAGAAAGGCCTCCGCCAGCAGGGGGTCGATCCTGACGATGCGGGTGAGCGCGGCTATCTGCCAGGCCCGCTTAACCGGGGCAAAGGCTGCCACGGCAGTAGGCAGGGTGTAAACAAAATGCAGGCTCTGATTGTAGGATATGTTAAGGGAAAAGGCGCTCTTCAGAAGATCGAGGTAAGCGGCGCCCGAGGCACCATCCCCGGAACGCATAAGGACGGTCAACTCTTTCAAAGGTCCTTTAAGGGTATAGGTCCCCATGCGGTACATGGTGTCGAAAACATCGGAGAACGTCCGGGCCAGACCATCATCTCCGTGCACCAGCACAGGCACGAGGTGCTGGGCCATCATGCGGCCGATGGTCGCCCCCAGGAGGCCGCTCTCCCTGGTCTTCTGCCGGTAGTACTGGAATTTTTCGTCCGGGCACAGGCCCGCCAGGCGGGCGTATCCCCTGGCCAGGGCCACGCCAAAGGCTGTTTCCTGTGATAGTCCCCAGATGGTTTCCTCCACCAGCAGGTCCATACGGCCGGCGGGAACAGGGCCTTGGGACGCTAGGATATTGCCCACCTCTTCGGCCAACTCTGGATCGGCTGTGGCCAGCCTTTCCAGGGCAAGGCGGACCTCATCCATCGAACATGTCCCCGATCAGTTCATCCAGGGTTTCCTGCAGGCGCTCATCATCCGTGAGCGGCAGGCAGACAGCTGTCCGACACGCCTCCTGGACGGGAACCCCCCGGTTGATCAGCTGGGCGGCGTAGATCAGAAGCCGCGTGCTGGCCCCTTCGGTAAGCCCATGTTCCCGGATGTTGCGGATGCGATTGGCCAGGTCCACGAGCCTCAAGGCCGTCTCCCGGTCGATCTCCCCCTCGTGGGAAACGATCTCCGCCTCTTTTTCAGCCTCCGGGTATTGAAACATAAGGGACACAAACCGTTGACGCGTACTCTGTTTGAGATCCTTGAGCACAGACTGGTAGCCGGGATTGTAGGAAATCACCAGGATGAAATCCGGATGGGCAGGGATGGTCTCCCCTTTCTTATCGATAAAAAGCACTCGCCGGTTGTCGCTCAAAGGATGGATGACCACGGTCGTGTCCTTGCGGGCCTCCACGACCTCGTCCAGGTATAGGATAGCCCCTTCCCGCACTGCCCGGGTCAGGGGGCCGTCCACCCACACGGTTTCATCATTCTTCAAAAGATAGCGCCCCACCAGGTCCGAGGCGAACAGGTCTTCATGGCAGGCCACACTGATAAGCGGACGCTTCAGCCGGTACGCCATGTGCTCCACAAAGCGGGTCTTGCCGCAGCCTGTGGGGCCTTTCAGCATGAGGGGCAGGCGCGCGTCATATGCCGCTTCAAAGGTCTTGATTTCATTGCCGGTGCTCAGGTAATACGGTTCCGCCTCCATAACGGCGGCAACCGGTTCAATTCGTTTATCGTTTGCCATGTTCTATTATCTCCCTATTATCTCACAAAAAATTGCTGACGCTGCTTTAGTTGTAAGATTTTCCGCGGAAAATCTGTTGGATAGCGGTTGTCACGTATTTAGATAATTTGACTGTTTCGAATACTATTTTTATGTAGAACCTAATTTGTATCGGAACATATTTATGACAACCGGTATACATGTTCATCTTGCATAAAATATTTAAAATTAATAAAGAAAGACCTGTTTTTCAACATACGTAAACACGGGCATTAGAAACATGTACCCGTGCGGGTGATTTTAATATCACAGACCATGGAAATGGTATACCGTTCCTGAATACGATAGACTGTTTCTAATGCCAAGGGACCATAATATAAAATGGATACGATAAACAACAGCGATATGATCCACAGGCTCGAACACGACGGCAAAGAGATTCTGCTCATCGGCACCGCGCACGTTTCCCGTGAGAGCACCGAACTGGTCAAGGAAACCATCCAGGCTGAAAAACCGGACACGGTATGCGTCGAACTCTGCGAATCACGCTACCAGTCCATCCGCCAGAAAGACAAATGGCGCGACATGAACATCATCAAGGTGATCAGGGAGAAGAAAACCTTCCTGCTGCTGTCCAATCTTCTCCTGGCCTCTTTTCAGAAACGGATTGCAGACAAGCTGGACATAAAGCCCGGAGCGGAAATGATCGCCGCCATCGAATCTGCAGACGCCTGCGATGCAGGAATTCACCTTGCCGACCGGGACATCCGGGTGACCCTTTCCAGAACCTGGCGCGTCATGGGGCTGTGGGCCAAATTGAAGGTCATTTTCCAGCTTGCCCTGTCCTTGGGGAGCGTGGAAGAAGTCACCGAAGAAGACGTGGAAAAAATGAAGCAGGAGGACATGCTGGAGTCCCTGTTGGCCGAGGTGGAAAAATCCCTGCCCGTGCTGCGCAGCATCCTGATTGACGAGAGAGACCGTTACCTGGCCCAGAAAATAAAAGATGCGCCCGGTGAAACGATTGTTGCCGTTGTGGGCGCAGGCCACGTTCCGGGAATCAAAAAATACTGGGAAAGGGAAACAGACACAGCAGCCCTCGAAGTGATCCCTCCCAAGAGCAAAGCCAGCGGTCTGATCAAGTGGCTGATCCCGGCCATAATCCTGGCGCTGCTGGTGTTTGGATTTTTCTACGGCGGGTCCAAAGCAGGCACCGACATGCTCACCTGGTGGGTCGCGGCCAACGGTGTTCTGGCCGGCATCGGGGCTGCCGCTGCCCTGGGCCACCCTATCACCATCCTGTCGTCGATTCTGGCGGCCCCCCTGACATCCCTGAACCCCATGATCGCCGCCGGCTGGGTTTCCGGACTGGTGGAGGCCTTTGCCAACAAACCCAAGGTAAAGGACCTCGAGGCCCTGCCCGAGGACATCCTTACCATCAAAGGATTCTGGCGCAACAAGGTCACGCGCATCCTGCTGGTGGTGGTGTTCACCAACCTGGGCAGCACCCTGGGCACGGCTGTTGCCATTCCCATGATGGTGAAGGCGCTGCAATGAATGAAGCTGGTTAATAATTAAAGATAAGCGTTCGGTGATACGCTGATACATTGGTTCGCGGTGTAAAAAATGCGGAATGTGGATTTGGGAATGCGGAATTGTCGTATCGCTTCGCTCTTTCATTTTATTAATAAATCGGCAGAATACCTTAATTCCGAATTTCGCACTCCGCATTCCACATTCGATCCTCCCCTTGACCCCTAGACCCCTTGAATCCTTTTAATTTTCACGATCCGCCTTTTGAAGGTTCTGCCCCGGGGGGCCGGCCAGGTTTCTTCTTCCACGGTCAGGCGATCTTGAGCAAAAAGCTGAATGCAGGCCGGAAAGAGCTCCCACTCGAACGCGAGCCCCTTGGCCTTGACGGTTTCCAGGGTGTCATCGGGCTCGATGGCAAATGCCCGCTGCCCGATAATAGGTCCTGAGTCCTCTCCGTAATCCACGAAGTGAACCGTGCACCCCCCCACCTTTGCGCCGTACCGCAAGGTGTCGCCGTAGCCGTCCGTCCCCGGAAAGGCCGGCAGGAGCGCCGGGTGGATGTTCATGATCCGGGGCCGGGCCGGATCTCTGTCGATGCGGTCGATAAGGTAGGGGGAAAGCTTGCGCATGAACCCGGCCAGCACCAGAAGGTCGAACGGGAAAGCCCCCATATGATGCAGGAGGCGGGATTCCGCAGCTGCTCTGGTGATGAGGAAGGCCTGGATTTTTTGCAGATCGTGCCCGCCGCCAAACAGGGACTGCCGCTCAAGGGCTTGCTCGAGATTGAAATCATCCGGAGGCCGGAATCCCGGGGGATCGTTCTGGTATTTTTCGACAATTCCGGCATATTCCGCTACAAAGGTGGGGATGCCGTGCTTGGCCGCCCTTTGAAGTCCGCCGGCAGCCGGGTTGTCCGCACCCACGAAGACCATCTCACCGTCTATTTTACCCGATTCACAGGCATCTATAATGGCCTGCAGGTTGGATCCCCCGCCGGACACCAGTGCACCTATTTTGATCTTCCCTCCCATATCAACCTCTCAAACTGTCGCTTTATCTATTTTCATAACAGATTCAATTTTTAATAACACCCTTTTTCTCAATCCGCATGTTTTCATCATCGCCAACAGGCTGAAGTCTAAAAACCATTAGAATAGCGTTTGAATAAAATGACGATGTGGTCATCGGATGTGGAAGATGACCTGCAGCAAATTCAGCATCGGAACCATATTTTGTCAAACGCTATATAGGTTGACATTGCAGTGTCACATCATTATATTCCACAGGAAAATATGAAATCTCCGCGCGATAAACAGCGCGGTATCACACGCTGTGGATATTTCCGATCCTGGCAAAGCAAACCAGGGGGAAATATACCCGGCAGAGGGTAAAGAAAGGACTCGATATTATGGCTGAAGGTATCATGGAGATAGAAGACAATAGTTTCGACACGGAAGTGCTGCAATCGGACAAACCGGTTCTGGTGGATTTCTGGGCGCCCTGGTGCGGTCCCTGCAAGGCCATCGGCCCTGTGGTGGAAGAGCTTTCCGACGCGTTTGGTGACAAGGTCAAATTCACCAAATGCAACGTGGACAACAACCCGGTCACGCCGGGCAAATACGGCATCAAGGCCATCCCCACGCTGATCTTTTTCAAAGACGGCAACGTAGTGGAACAGATCACCGGTATGGTGGCCAAGTCTAAGCTCGAAGACGCTATCAACGGCATGCTGTAAGACCGGACGTACGGATATGACCGGCGGTGAACGTCTGACCTTCACCGCCGTTATTTTACCCCCAAGATGGGGTTCTGCGGCCCTTCGGGTAAGGGGCCCGGCTTCTTCGTGAAATAATATGTACAGATTATTCATCATATTGATTTTTTGTGCGGCCGCGATGTTTGCCGGCTGTGCGCCGCGCGATGCTGATGTTGAAAAGCCTGCCCATGAGTTGGCCGCCAATGGCACGGAGGCGTTCGAGGAACGGGATTACAAGGATGCGATCACCTATTTTGAAAAGCTGAGGGACTGGTACCCTTTCAGCAAATACGCCAAGCTGGCCGAGCTGAAAATAGCTGACGCACACTACCACCGGGGTGAATACGAAGAGGCCATCATGGCTTATGAGGAGTTCGAAGAGCTCCACCCGAAGAATGAAGCCATCCCTTATGTGATCTACCAGATCGGCCTGTGCCACTACGAACAGCTGGATTCCATCGACCGGGACCAGACCTCCGCCAAGAAGGCCATCGGCACCTTCAACCGCCTGATCAAAAACTATCCGGATGACCCGTATTCCAACAAGGCCCAGGAACTTTACAGGCTGTGCTTGAAAAGCCTTGCCGAACACGATCTGTATGTGGGTCTCTTCTATTATAAGAGCAAACACTACAAGGCCGCCCTGGAGCGGTTCAAGGCGGTGGTGCTGCATTATCCCGATGTGGGCGCCCACCAGACCGCCCTCCAATATATAGCGGCCTGTGAAATCGTGCTGGCCGAATAAAATCGCGTGCCGCGCTTTTATGTAACGCGACTTCGTCGCTACATAACTATCTATAATATCAATAGTAATTTATTTGGCCCGCTTGATAGGCAAACCCCATAAGGCAATGCTAAAAAATATAGAATTTGCTTTACATTGCCGATAATTTGGTGTAGAAATTCATGTTTTGCAAGCCGTTTTGATGATTTGTAATCGGCTATTTTTAATAACTTAAAGCAATGACAGAACATTGGCCCCAAAGCAGTTCTAAAAGAACGCACCGGCTGAAATTTTAAGCCCATTTTAATAGCGTTTGGGGAGATCGGTTCTGGATGCTATAAATCGTAAAAATGGCGCTTGGCACATTAGATGTTGGAACGTGATCCTGCCAAACGCTATAAGGAGAAGATACAATGTCCAGAGTATGTGAAATATGCGGAAAAAAACCCATGGTAGGCAACAATGTGAGCCACGCGCACAATGTCAACAAAAGAAGATTCAACCCCAATCTTCAGAGTGTTCGGGCGCTTAAAGATGGCAAGAAGAAAAAAATGGTTGTCTGCACCAACTGTATTAAATCGGGCCGTGTGGTCAAGGCGTCCTAACCCACCCGTTTCACCCCTTGAACATATTTAATCTTGTTTAAATCCGACATCACCTTCTTGAGGTGAGCGGTGTTTTCGATCCCCAGGGTGATATATGAATCCACCGTGTTATCATCCTGGGTTTCTGTGTTCAGGCTGAGGATGTTGGCGCTGTTCTTGCTGATGGAGGAGGCGATATCCGCCAGCAGGCCGACCCGGTCCAGGGAAGTGAGCTTGACCTTGACCGGATAACTCTGGGTGACCTCTTCGCTCCACTGCACATCGATCTGCCGCTCGGGATTCATCTTCAGGGCATTCACGCAATTGGTCCTGTGAACAGTCACACCGAACCCCCGGGTAATGTAGCCGGTGATGGGATCCCCGGGAACCGGCTGACAGCACTTGCCGTAGCGTACCAGTATGTCGTCCAGCCCCTTGACCACAACCCCAGCCTGGATTTTTTTCTTCCTGACCTTTTTGATCAGTTTGTTTAAAAGCGAGCTGTTTTCCGATTCCGGCTCCTCCGTCTGGGTGACAAACCGCCGAACGATCTGCATGGGCGTGGTTTTGCCGTACCCCACACTGGCGATCAGATCTTCCACGGTTTTAAACCCGAAGTTCTCCACCACCTTGTTCATCTCCTCACTGCGGATGAGGGAGTTGAAGTTGAGGCGGTATTTCCGGAAGGTCTTGTCACACATCTCCCGGCCCAGGGTCAGGCTGCGCTCTTTTTCCTGAACCTTGATCCACTGGCGGATCCGCGACCGGGCCTTGACCGTTTTCACGAAGTTGAGCCAGTCTTTGCTGGGGTGGTGGCCCTTGGAGGTGATGATTTCGATGATGTTTCCGGTCTGCAGCTCGTACTTCAACGGCACCATGCGGCCATCCACCTTGGCCCCGGTGCACTGGTTGCCCACTTCCGAGTGGATCATGTAAGCAAAATCCACGGGCGTGGCCCCCTTGGGCATGGACTTGATCTCCCCCTGGGGGGTGAACACATAGACCTCGTCCGGGAAGAGGTCGATACGCACGTTCTCCAGGAACTCCTGGGGATCGTGGAAGTCGGCCTGGTTCTCCACCATGCTCTGGATCCACGCAAACCGGGCATTGATGTCTTCCTCGCCCTTTTTGCCCTCCTTGTAGCTCCAATGGGCGGCAATGCCCGATTTGGCCACCTTGTCCATTTCGTGGGTACGGATCTGAATCTCGATCCTTTCGCCATAGGGGCCTATTACCGTAGTATGCAGGGACTGGTACATATTGGGTTTGGGCACACCGATGTAGTCTTTGAACTTTTTGGCAATGGGTTTCCATAGGGAATGAACAATCCCCAGGGCCTCGTAGCACTGGGGGATGGTGTCCAGGATGATGCGGAAGGCGATGATGTCGTACACCTCTTCGAAGCTTAGGTGCTGGGTGATCATTTTCTGGTGGATGCTGAAAAAGTGCTTGTAGCGCCCCAGGACAACACACTTGAGGTTGCTCTCGTCTATCTTCTTCTTGACATAGCTTTTGACCGTATCGATGTACTTTTCCCGTTCCTCACGATCCTTGCTGACCATGTTTTCGATGGACGTGTACTCTTCCGGCATGGTGTACTTGAAAGAGGAGTCTTCGAGCTCGTTCTTAATCCAGTAGATGCCCAGCCGTGCCGCAATGGGCGCGTAGATGTCCATGGTCTCCTGGGCAATGGACCGCTTTTTATTTTCCTTGTGAAACTGCAGGGTGCGCATGTTGTGCAGGCGGTCGGCGAGCTTGATGAGGATAACGCGGATATCGTCCGCCATGGCCAGCAGCATCTTGCGGATGCTCTCTGCCTGGCGGTCCTGCTTGCTGCCAAAGGGCAGGGTGCTCAGCTTGGTGACGCCGGCAACGATGTGGCGCACCTCCTTGCCGAACATCTCCTCCACCTGTTCGGGGGTGGCCTTGGTATCTTCGACCACATCGTGCAGGAGGCCGGCAGCCACACTTTCCGGGTCAAGGCGCATGTCCGTTAGAATGCCGGCCACTTCCAGGGGATGGGTCAGGTAGGGTTCGCCGGACAGGCGCATCTGGCCCTGGTGGACCCTGGCAGAATAAACATAGGCCCGCTCCACGAGATCCACGTCCGCCTCGGGGTTGTTTTCCACCATTTTGTCTATGATGTCGTTTATCCTGATCATACCACACCAGAAGTCAAAGGTCAGAGGTCAGAACACCAGAGATCAGAACTTCAGAGGCCAGACGTCAGTAACCCGTACCCCAGGTCAAATCCTGATAAGAAGTTGTCATTCGATCAAGGCATACTAAGTGGTTCCTGGAATTCGATATTAAGGTAAATAGCGTTACTGCTGAATGCCGAAAACTCAATTGCCAATTGATAAATAGCTGTTAAATTATAACACAACTGATTATAATAATTAACAGCTAATGAATAATTGTTAAAATGCTGGTCAAGTCCTGATTAAAAGTTGTCACTTTAGATGTTGCATTTCATTGTCTTGATACTTGTTTATTGGAAATTGAATATTGGTTATTGGATATTCAAAAAGACAAAAGGCGAATGTCCAATATCCAATAACGAATAGCCAATTTCCAAGTGTTTTTTGAGGTTCCGTCCACCGTTTTCTGCAGCTCCGACCTCTGGGGCTCTGTGGATCTCTGCCCTTTGATCTCTGTCCTCTGTCTTCTGACCTCTGGAAACCCGCTAGTACGCCTTGGCAAAAATCACCTTGCTGCTTTTGGGTTTGCCGCAGCAGATACATTTATCGTCTGTAGCCTCGCTGTCAAATGGGATGCAGCGTATGGTGACCTTGAGATCCTCTTTAATGGCCTCCTCACAAGCGGTGCCCCCGCACCAGGGGGATACGGCAAACCCGCCGTGGATTTCAGGCTTATCGCTGTTCTGAGGCGTAAAAAAATCATCAAAATCTTTCCTGTCCGTGATCTCACGGGTGTGTTCCTCCCGGTAAACCAGGGCCCGGTCGTACAGGTTGGCCTGGATACTGTCCAGAAGATTGGTAAACTCCGCCACAAAACGGTCCACGGGCATGGACTCCTTTTCCCGGTGGCCCTTGTCCCGCCGGCCCACGAACACGGAATTTTCGGCTATGTCACGGGGGCCGATCTCCACGCGCAGGGGGATGCCTTTCTTGATCCAATCCCACCCCCGGGCACCGCCGATATCCCGGTCGTCCACCTCTATCCTCACCCTGCGCCCATGATAGGTCTGCTCCTTCAACTGGTTTACCAGCTTGTCCACATAGGCCATGACCGTGGGGCGGTCATCGGGCTTCCTGACAATGGGCAGAATAACGGCCTGGGCGGAAGCAACCCTGGGCGGCAGGATAATGCCGTCATCATCCCCGTGGGTCATTATCACGCCCCCCACCAGACGGGTGGACGTACCCCACGAGGTTGTCCAGGCATAGGCCTCTTTCTCGTCCGTGGTCTGGAACTTGATTTCAGAGGCCCGGGCAAAATTCTGGCCCAGGAAGTGGGAGGTGCCGGCCTGCAGTGCTTTTCTGTCCTGCATCATGGCCTCGATGCAGAGCGTGTCCACAGCGCCGGGGAACCTTTCCAGGGCTGATTTACGGCCCTTGACCACCGGCATGGCCAGATACTCCTCCGCACAGCGGGCATAAACCTCCAGCATCATGCGGGTACGCTCGATGGCCTCCTCTTCCGAGGCGTGCACGGTGTGCCCTTCCTGCCAGAGAAACTCACTGGTGCGCAGGAAAATCCGCGTGCGCATTTCCCAGCGTACCACATTGGCCCACTGGTTGATCAAAAGGGGCAGGTCGCGATAGCTTTTGACCCAGCGCGAAAAGGAATCACCGATAATGGTTTCCGACGTGGGGCGCACCACCAACGGCTCAGCCAGTTCACCCGCCGGTACGAGTCCACCGTCAGCACCTTTTTCCAGGCGGTGGTGGGTCACCACGGCGCACTCCTTGGCAAACCCCTCCACGTGCTCCGCCTCCTTTTCCAGGAAACTCTTGGGGATGAACAACGGAAAGTAGGCATTTTGCACGCCTGTGTCCTTGAACATGTCGTCCATGGTGTCCACGATGTTTTCCCACAGGGAATACCCCCACGGCTTTATAACCATGCAGCCCCGCACCGAGGAGCGCTCCGCCAGGTCCGAGGCTTTCACCACCTGCTGATACCATTCGGGGTAGTCGTCCGCCCTCGTGGGGTTGATGGCCGATTGCACTTTTTTACCCATACTGTTCCTTTCTAAATTTTTCCTATAGCAACCGTTTATATTTTAAACTAGTTGGAATACTTCAAAGGCCGAAGAGTATTAACCGTAACAGGTGTCATTCCCGCGAAGGCGGGAACCCAGAAGACGGCTTGCTAAAAACTCTGGATGCCCGCCCCGGCCCAAAACCATACCGGGGCAGGCCCTGCGCGGGCATGACGTAAAAAGCACCCCTATACCTGGAAGATTCATGTTTTCGTTTCCTTGCTTTTACAATATGCCGCTTCCAGCCCGTCCAGTTCCTTAAGCAGAACCCTGGTGAGTTCCTCCTGGGCCAGAGTTTCCACCACTTCGCCCTTTTTAAAAAGAATACCTTTGCCGTCCCCGCCGGCAATGCCGATGTCAGCCTCGCGCGCCTCCCCCGGCCCGTTGACCACACACCCCATGACGGCTATCTTGATGGGAACGGTCATGGTGGCGACCTTTTTCTCAACAATCTCGGCAATGTCGAACAGGTCGATGTTGCAGCGCCCGCAGGTGGGGCAGGAGATGATGTCCGGACCGCGGTGCCGGAGCCCCAGGGCTTTCAATATCTCGTACCCGACGCGGATTTCTTCCACCGGGTCGCGCGTCAGGGAAACCCGGATGGTGTCCCCGATGCCTTCCGCCAGCAGCATACCGATTCCCAAAGAGGATTTGACTACACCGGGAAAAAGCCCGCCGGCCTCGGTGACACCCAGATGGACGGGAAGGTCTGACGTAGCGGAGAAGAGCCTGTAGGCCTCTACGGTACGGGGTACATCCGAAGCTTTGATGGATACTTTGATGCTGTCGACATCAAACGATCTGAGGATATCGACATTTCTAAGGGCGCTCTCCACCATGGCTTCCGCCGTGGCGCCCTGGTATTTTTTCAGAATGTCTTTTTCAAGGGACCCTGCATTGACGCCTACGCGGATGGGGACACCGGCCCCCCGTACGCAGTCGGCCACGGCTTTTATTTTGCGGGAACTCCCGATGTTGCCTGGATTGATCCGCAGCCCGTCGGCACCGGCCTCGACACTGGCGATGGCCAGGCGGTAGTTGAAGTGAATATCGGCAATCAGGGGGATCGAGATAGCCGTTTTGATCGCACGGATCGCCGAGGCGGACGCCTCGTCAGGTACGGCAACCCTAATGATTTCACACCCGGCCGCCTCCAGCCGTTTGATCTGCGCCACGGTGGCGTCCACATCTTCGGTACGGGTGTTGGTCATGGACTGGACCGAAACCTTTGCCGCGCCCCCGACGCTCACATTACCGATCCTGATTCGGACAGTTTTCTTCCTGTTCACGGGAAAAGACATACAGGGCAGAATACCAGACCCGGCAAACGAGTTCAAGCCCGTACAAAAGGATTGCTCTGTTTTTCCCTGCCGATGGTGGTTCTGCCCATGTGCCCGGGGTAGACGATCGTGTCGTCGTCCAGCACGTACAGCTTGCTTTTGACGCTCGCCTTCAGGGTCGCGAAATCGCCGCCCGGAAAATCCGTGCGGCCCACGGACCCTGCAAACAGCGTGTCCCCTACAAAGACATGCCCCTCGGTAAAAAGCGAAATGCCGCCCAGGGTGTGGCCCGGGGTGTGCAGCACCGTCATGGTGATATTGCCAAAAGTGATGGTGTCATCGTCGGCCAGGATCCGGTCGGCCGGCGGCGAATCGTCAGCCCGGAGCCCCATGGCCCCAGCCGTAGCAGCCAGTTCGGACAGCATGGGGGCATCCAGTTCGTGAATCATGATGTCTGCGCCGGTGACTTCCTTGAGCCGCTTGTTGGCGCCCACGTGGTCGAAATGACCGTGGGTGTTGATGATGCAGCTTACCGTCAGCTTGGATTCGGCCAGATCCATCAGGATCCGGTCCGCATCGTCGCCCGGGTCGATGACCGCAGCTACTTTGGTTTCCTCACATCCGACAATGTAGCAGTTGGCCTGGATCGGCCCCACTGCAAGTTCTTTTATAATCACGGTACCCTCCCATTAGAAACAGTGAGTCATTCAATCTCCTGGATTAACATGCCCAACTGTCCGGTATTAAAAGTCTGCAGGTAAAAATAATTGTTTCTAATGTTAAAAGATCATTCAGCTGTTCGCTTTTTCGCCTGTTCGATCAGTTCCACAAGACTGGTCACCTTGGGCGGCGGCTTTGCTTTTACCAGCCTGTTCAGCGCCTCCGGGGAAACATTCTGCTCCAGGTACGACCGGATGTCGAAATCCTCCCACCAGCAATCCATGATCTTGAAGCACGGGCCGGTGCCGTCGCCTGTGTCCATGCAGTATTTAAAGGGAACAGGGCCACCCAGGCGCGGGCACCTTTTTTCCTGGTTGTCCCGGGGCACGGCCCCCTCTTTTTTAAGCTCCCCCTTTTCCAGCGCCAGGCGGATACTGTCCAGGATACCGTTGATAAAAGCGCCGGATTCACTGCTGCCGAATTTTTTGCCGATGTCTATAGCTTCGTTGATGCTGACCTTCACGGG
This sequence comes from Thermodesulfobacteriota bacterium, assembly GCA_039714495.1. Lineage (GTDB taxonomy): Bacteria > Desulfobacterota > Desulfobacteria > Desulfobacterales > B30-G6 > JAJDNW01. Next base: position 5,939 of record JBDLJD010000060.1, on the reverse strand, counting down.
GATGTCGTCACAGAACAGCACTTCATACACAGCCAGCCGCAGCACATTGCGGTCCACACCTGACATGCGGTGCATCTTCCAGTTGCTGGAGAAGCGTTCGATGGCTGCATCGACCTTGGATCGCGCATTAATGACACCCTTTGCCAGTTTCAGAAAAAAAGGGCGTACGTTTGCATCGGGCTGGAAATTGCTGCAGTAGAGCTCCAGGTTTTCCAGGGAGATGTCCCCGTTGGTGTCCATATAAAAAAGAGCCTGCATGGCAAGCTCTCTTGATTTGCGGCGGGTTCCCATGTGTCAGGTCCGGGATACGATTTCGTTAAGGTTGGCCATCTCCACGGCTGATATGGCGGCACTCCACCCTTTGTTGCCGGCCTTGGTGCCTGCTCTTTCAATGGCCTGCTCGATGGTGTCGGTGGTAACGATGCCGAAAATAACCGGGATTTCAGCTTCCAGGCTGACCATGGCCACCCCTTTGGACACTTCGGCGCTCACGTAGTCGAAATGCGGAGTTGCCCCCCGGATGACGGCGCCCAGGCAGATGATGGCATCGTAGCGGCCCCGGGCAGCGACCTTTTTGGCAATCAGCGGAATCTCAAAGGCCCCCGGCACTTTGATGACATCGATGTCCTCGTCTTTGGAACCGCTTCTGACCAGCGCATCCACAGCGCCTCCCACGAGCCTGTCAGTGATAAAATCGTTGAAACGGCTGACCACAATGGCAAACTTTTTACCTTCGGCAATCAGATTGGCTTCGATGATTTTCGGCATGGTATTCTCCCCTTAAGGTTAGTAAAAAGGATCTTCTTTGCGCCCTTGGCGTCTTGGCGGTTCATTTTTTTCACCACAAAGACACAAAGCATACAAAGTTATATCTAACAAAAGAGCTCCTGTCCTCTGTCTTCTGTCCTCCGAACTACTCCGTGATCAAATCACAGGTGTTCAACAGATGCCCCATTTTCAAGCGCTTGCACTCCAGGTAGCCCTTGTTGTGTTCGTTGGGCTCCACCTCTATGGCTGTCTGCTCCACGATGCTCAGCCCGTACCCCTCGAGGCCGACCATCTTCTTGGGGTTGTTGGTCATCAGCCGCATCTTCTGCACCCCCAGCTTCACCAGGATCTGGGCTCCGATGCCGTAGTCCCGCAAATCATCCTTGAAACCCAGCTCCAGGTTGGCTTCCACCGTATCCAGTCCGTGGTTCAGCTGCAGGTCATAGGCCTTGAGCTTGTTGACCAGCCCGATGCCGCGTCCCTCCTGGCGCATGTACACGATGACACCCGAGCCCTCTCTATCGATCATGGCCATGGCTTTGTGCAGCTGGTCGGCGCAGTCGCAGCGCAGGGAGCTGAATATATCTCCGGTCATGCACTCGGAATGCACGCGCACCAGGGTCGGCTTTTCCGGGTCGATCTCGCCTTTTACCAGGGCGATGTGCAAAAGATCGTCAATGTCGTTTTCAAAGGCGATAATCCTGAAGTCTCCACCATACTGGGTAGGGATGACGGTCTCAGCGGCTATGTTGACAAAAGACTCGGTGCGCGTCCGGTATTCCACCAGGTCGGCCACCGTGCAAATGCCGATGCCATGCTTTTCACTGAACTTTTCCAGGCTGGGCATCCTGGACATGGTTCCGTCTTCGTCCATGATTTCACAGATGACCGCTGCGGGTTTCATTCCGGCCAACCGCGCCAGGTCCACCGAGCCTTCGGTCTGGCCTACCCGCACCATCACGCCGCCGTCCCGGGCGCGTAAGGGAAAAATGTGGCCCGGCCGGGCCAGGTCTCCGGCAACAGCCTCGTCGGCCACAGCCGTTTGAACCGTCGTGGCGCGGTCTGCCGCTGAAATGCCGGTGGTGACACCGATCTTGGCTTCGATGGATACCGTAAAACCCGTCTCGAAACGCGAAGTATTGTCGTTGACCATCAGGGGCAGGTCCAGGGAATCGCATTTTTGTGCGGTCATGGGCAGGCAGATGAGGCCGCGCCCGTACATGGCCATGAAGTTGATCGCCTCTGGCGTAACCGCCTCGGCCGCCATACAGAGATCACCCTCGTTCTCGCGGTCTTCGTCATCCACCAGAATGACCATGCGACCGGCCTTGATCTCTTCGATGGCATCTTCGATCTTTAACAGTGGCATTTTTTTATTTCACTCCTCAATCTGAAACATTTGGCTCGGCATCTTGAATATCATAAAAATAAATTTTATGCCGAATATCAAATAGTTATATTCTATATGGGTCCTTTTTCAAAAAGTCAGGGTGACGATCTGGATTCCCGCCTTCGCGGGAATGACAAGACGCTAAAAGCGAAACGTCATTCCCGCGAAGGCGGGAATCCAGATGGCTCTTTCATAGTATCTTCTGCCCGCGGTTACTAAGAAGCTACCTTCAAATTTATCGTAATTATAATTCCTGAAAGTTGGAACGCTCAATTCAGGAATTCAGGAAACCGGACCTGGCCAGCAGCTCCATATCCACGCCCTTGCCTGCGGGGTCCTTTTCATCTGCTTTATCAGCCCTGAGAAACCGCTCAACATATTTGCCGATCATGTCGGTCTCGATGTTTACCCGCTCGCCTGTCTTCTTGAAGCCGATGGTGGTGACCAGACCGGTGTGCGGTATAATGCTCACGTTTAAGGACCGTTCGTCGCACTGGTTGACCGTAAGGCTGATGCCGTCCACAGCCACCGATCCCTTGGGAATGATGTAGCGGGCCGCGCCAGGCGGGACCTCGACCGTCACCAGGGTGGCATTGCCAACCGCTTCCCTTCCGGCAATAACGCCCGTGGCATCCACATGGCCGGATACCAGGTGACCGTCAACCCGGCTCGACAGCAATAGCGCCCTTTCCAGGTTGACCCGCTCACCGATCTTCACCCGCCCAAAGGTTGTTTTTTCGAGCGTTTCCGGCGAGACATCGGCTTCGAAGCGCCTGCCGGCCAGGGTGACCACTGTCAGGCAGGCACCGTTGACGGCAATGCTGTCCCCGATTTTCGTGGCTGTCAGATCGAAACCGGCCTCCACCGCCAAACGGCTGCCCTGCCCCGTGGGCCGGACGCTGCTGATGGTTCCCAGACCTTCTATGATGCCCGTAAACATGTGTTCGATCTACCTGGATGGATCCAAGCGATAAAGGATCCAACTGTCTGTTTTTTATTTATTTATCTCCAACTCCCCACGCCCCTGTCAAAAACCGCAACCTTCGGAGCGCTCAATCAAAGTAATATATGCACTAAACCCTGATAAGCAACCGGCTCCGGCCATCCTGGGCGGCATATTTTATATTTTTTCAGACAGTAGAGTTCACGGATTGCATGGGTTCATATCTTCTGTTGTCATTAGCGCTGCGCGCGCCATTTGCTTCGCGTCATTAGGGCTTCGCCCGATATTAGCGCTGACGCGCGTTATTGCGCTTCGCTGATAGTAATTGTTGCCAAGAGCTTGAGGCCGATGGCAGCAATAAATCACGCCGAAGGCAAATTACAACTAATTACAGCGCAGCGATATTCAGACCTCCGACCTCAAAATCCGCCTCTTGATTTATAAATGAACATCGAACATTCAATTTCCAGCGTCGAATTAAAGACCTCCATCACGAGATCACGAAAGAATGAAAACACGAAAATATCTCTGAACATTTCGTGCTTTTTCGATTTCGTGTTTTCATGATTCAATCTTTTTTTTTAACAATCCTGAAAGTCCTGTCTAATAATATCTTTTCTGTAAACGCTTTTCGACTGTCCTCCGTCTTCCGTCCTCTATGGCCCTGAAGTTCTGGAGTGCGGTTCTGTGGTTCTGCCTTCTGAGGCTCAGCTCTCTGTGGCTCTGGCCTCCGGGGTTCTGAGAAACCCCTCTATCAGCACATCGTCGCCAAAGCACTCCACCCGTGTGTCCTTAAGGGTGAGGCAGTCCTTCATCAGGTCCGGCCCCCTGCCCCTGCAGATGGGCACACCGTCATTGCCCCCCAGGATCTTGGGGGCATAAAAAAACATGACCTTGTCCACGATGCCCGCGGACAGGGCCGCACCGATCACCTGGCCGCCGCCTTCGATTAAAAGGCTGGTAATCCCGGCCTCCCCCAGCGTGCCCATAAGGGCGTCCAGGTCCACCCGGCCGTCCTCGAGCCGGGTTTCCAGTACAACGGCGCCTGCCGCCTCAAGGGCGTCTTTGCGCGTAAGCAAGCCCTGGTCATGGGACAGGGGTCCTGCGGCAATATAGGTTCTGGCTGACGATGCCTGCTGAAACAGTCGGGCATGGGTTGGAGTGGAAAGGCGGGTGTCCAGAATTATGCGGTGCGGATCGCAATCATTTTCATTTCCCTGTCGGGTGGTCAGGCTGGGGTCATCCGTTCTGACCGTGCCGGCCCCCACCAGGATGGCGTCCATTGCATGGCGGACCGCATGCACGTGCTTACGCGCAAGCTCGCCCGTGACCCATTTCGAGTCTCCGGTGCGGGTGGCGATCTGCCCGTCCAGGGTGGCCGCACATTTCAGCACCACAAAAGGCCGGCGTGTGCGAATATATTTTACGAACACCTCGTTCAGCTGCAGGGCCTCGGCTTCGCAAATGCCGCCCACCACTTCGAGTCCCTTGTGACGCAGGAATGCGTTGCCTCCGCCCTTGACCTCCGGATTGGGGTCCGGCATGGCCACCACCACCTTGCGGATGCCGGCGGCCAGAATCTTTTCCGTGCAGGGAGGGGTGCGCCCCGTGTGGTTGCAGGGTTCCAGGGTCACGTAGATGGTTGCATCGTGTGCTTCAGCGCCGGCATCGTCGATGGCGTTCACCTCGGCGTGGGGTTGGCCGGCCGCGTGGTGATAGCCCTTGCCCACTACCCTGCCGTCCTTGACGACCACCGCGCCGACCATGGGGTTGGGGGAAGTAAAACCACGGCCCCTGGCTGCCAGCTCAAGGGCCTGTTTCATGAAAAAAGTATCGTCTTTCATTGGTCCGGCTACTGCTTGGTCAGGAGGCTTTTCAATTCCGAGACAAAGTCGTTGACGTCCTTGAACTCTCTGTAGACCGAGGCAAATCGGACATAGGCGATGTCGTCCAGGTCGTGCAGGGCTGCCATGATTTTTTCACCGATCACGGAAGAAGGAATTTCCTTTTCCCCTGTTTCGCGGAGGTCCCGTTCGATTTCGTCCACGTGCTCCTCGATCAGGTTCATGCTGATATCCCTTTTCTCGCACGCTTTCTTGATTCCCGAGCGCACCTTTTCACGATGGAAGACTTCCCGGCGCCCATCCTTCTTGATGATCATAATGGGAATTTCTTCGATGTGCTCGTAGGTCGTAAACCGTCGGCTGCACAAGAGGCACTCCCTGCGCCTGCGGATCACGCTCCCGTCCTTGCTAACCCTGGAATCGATAACCTTGTTGTCGATCTCCCCGCAAAATGGACACTTCATGCATTCTCCCCCTGATGTCTGTTTAAAGCCCCTCTCAGGTGCTTTCTATTTGCAGTACGTCTACGCCCGCCTCCTTCAGCATCGCCTCGGACATGGCATCCGCATACCCGGACAGGTAGTAAATGGTCCGGATACCCGCGTTGATGATCATTTTGGCACAGATGGAACAGGGCAGGTTGGTGCAGTAAAGGTCTGCCTCCTTAATGGAGACGCCGTGATAGGCCGCCTGGATGATGGCGTTCTGCTCCGCGTGGATGCCGCGGCAGAGCTCGTGCCGCTCTCCCGAAGGAACCTTCATCTGCTCCCTTATACACCCGGTTACCCTGCAGTGGGCAACATTCATGGGTGCACCATTATAGCCCGTGGACAAAACCCGTTTGTCCTTGACCACAACAGCTCCCACCGATCGCCGCAAACAGGTTGACCGCTTGGCCACCAGCAGCGCAATATCCATGAAATAGGTTTCCCACGATGGGCGTTCGTCCACAATAGTCATAAAATCAGTATTCTCCCCTCACGATTGGCCCCTT
>JBDLJD010000059.1:0-24343 GCA_039714495.1 Thermodesulfobacteriota bacterium | reverse complement strand
CTGCCTGGCATATATCGATCTGAATCCTCTAAGGGCGGGCATCGTGAAAAAGCCCGAAGAATATCGCTGGAGCTCCATTGGTTATCACATACAAACCAACAACAAGGACGACTTTCTGTCCACTGATTTCGGTCTTCAGGAATTCAATGTAAAGAGTGAAAAGGAAAGGGTGCGACGCTACCGCAGGTACATGTACCATGCCGGCTCCATCGATCGGCCTGAGCAGGGCAAGACCAAGGTCATCGACCCCCGTGTACTTGCCAGGGAGAAGAGAAAAGATTTTAAAATCACCCAGGCCAGCCGGTTGCGCTATCGTACCCGTTATTTTACAGATTCTGGAATTATTGGCTCAAAAGAATTTGTTGCACGCCATTATAAGCAGTTCAAGCATCTGTTTCAGTCGAAAAACGAGAAAATTCCCAAACCCATCCAGGGCCTTTCGGGGATCTATTCCCTGAAACGGCTTTCCGAATTGATCTGATCCACCAAGTCCTTCCTTAAAACGCATTTTCAGGCAATGCAGGTGTCGTACTGCGCCCATCGCATAAAAAAGTTAACTTATAGAGCTGGGTAAAAAGTGTTTTTGGCAAAGCCAAAGACAATTATAGTGATTTTTTCTTTGGCATAAACGCCAATATTAGAATGGATTGCTGTCAATCAAATGAAAATATAAAGAACCTGTCCCCAAAAGTCCAAAAGAAAAGTATTTTAAGAAGGATTTGAACCGGGTCCTCATGTTCCCGGATTGATTTTGTCCAGCAAAAAATATAGATCCTCAAATCGCAAAACTACTCGGGCCTTTATTACGAGTTTATATCCAGGAGTACCTCCTGCGCTCCCCTATTCCAGCCATCCAAGAAAAATACCGGCGGATGCGATATGAAAAATCCGGGAATCAACTTTCATTTGTCGGTAAACACCATCAGGCTTTACAACCTGTACTACTTTTTTACAATTGAGTAGCCTTGAAAAGCGCTGCAAGGATTTGGACAAGTTTAAGTCATTGAGTTTTATTTCAACCATTAGCCACGGTTTGTTGTCTTGCGTAATCAGGGCATCGACTTCACGTTTTTCGCGATCTCTCACATACCAGAGCCTGTATTCTCCCAGACCGAAGTCTGTCCAGGCATGGCAGGTTTTCAGCAGGTGAGACATAATGAAATTTTCAAACCGCGCGGCCTCATCCTGCACCTCAGACCAATCCCAGAAATAATATTTCTGTTCGCGTTTGATGGCCCGTTGCAAGCGATAGCTGTAGGGGGGCACTCCATATGTATAGTAAAGACGCTCCAGCGTATGAATCCACCTCCTGATTGTTTCGAAGGCAACACCGAGATCTTCTTTCAGGGAATTGAGGGACAATGGCGATGCAATACGGGGATTGAGGAGTCTGACAAGGTGTTCCAGTCGATCCACATCTTCAATTCGGGTTAAATCGCGAACATCTTCATGCGTTATCAATTCGCGCCTGGATCGGATCCATCTCGTATGAAATGCTTTGTTTTGTTTTATAAAAGGTTCCGGGAATCCACCAAATCTGATCAATGGATCGATACTTTCGTTTTGCAAATCACCACTGATGAAAATTTCCCACGCCAGATCTGGATCCGGGATTTCAGTTTCACTACTGAAACCATGCAATTCACCGAAAGAAAAGGGGTGCATGCGATAAAGGAAATAACGTCCCAGCAAACTGTCGCTGCCCTTTTGGAATAAATCCAGGCGACCACTTCCGGTAACCCATATGCTTGCCTCCCTTCTGAATTCATCATAAAAACCTTTTAGCCAGGATTTGAAACGGCGCATTTTATGTAGTTCATCAAAGATTATCATTGGCCTTTTCATTGGTCTGCGCCATTCGGCCAGTAAATCGTTGCCGCTTAATATTTGCTTTCGGTGATTTGTTATATCCCAGTTTAAGTATAGGCCCTTATCCGGCCAGGCATCCAGCGCCATTTCAGACAGAGTCGTTTTACCCACCTGTCTTGGGCCGGGAAGTAAAAGTATCTTTTCCGGCGGATGATGAATTCGTAGCTTTTGTAATAAGGTTCGGTTCATGCGACAAATTTACACAATCCTCTGAAAATGTCAAGACATATTCAGACATGTATCTGAAATTATCATTTCGATGAATATAGAGTACAACAATAGCCGTAAGGCGGTGGCGTTTTCTTTTGTTATTCTTGACTCTTGGGCATCGACTAACCTATACTGACGCCGCTAGTGAAAGTAACAGCGCCTGCTTATCAGGAGAATATTTATGCCATCCCGCCGTCTGGTGAAAGCGATTCTGTTTGGCTTGGCTATAGGCTTCCTCGGTCTGCTGGCCTCTTTTTCCCAGACAGTTTCCAAATTGGACGAAGACTCGGGCCTGGGCCTGCTGTTCAAGCTGCGCGGGCAGCGCAAGGCCCCTGCGGACGTGGTGGTGGTCAGCATCGACAAGGAGTCCTCCGACGAACTGGGCCTGCCCAACAATCCCGACAAATGGCCCCGTTCCATCCATGCCCGTTTAGCCCCGCTCCTGGCAGAAAAAGGGGCTGCGGCCGTGGCCTTTGACGTGCACTTCATCGAGCCCAAGAATCCTGAAAAAGACAACCTGTTTGCCGACGCCCTGGTAGATGCCGGCAATGTGGTCCTGTGCGAGCCCATGATCGCCAAGGAGATCCCCCTCACCAATAAGGACGGCAAGCGCACGGCCGTGCACAGCATCGAAAAACGGGTCAAGCCCCTGGCGCTGTTCGCCGAGGCCTGCACAGCTACGGCCCCTTTCGCCCTGCCGCGCATCCCCTTCAAGGTCAACCGCTACTGGGCCTTCAAGACCGGGGCCGGCGAATCGCCCACCCTGCCGGTGGTCACCTTCCAGCTCTATGCTGCCACAGCCTATCAGCCGTTTCTCGAATTGCTTCAAACAGTAAATCCCCGGGGCGCAAAGGAACTTCCACCGGAAATAGCCCCGGTGGTTGAAGCGAGAGATGTGAAAAACCTGATCATCGACATCCGGGAGATCTTCAAGGTCGACCCACTGCTCCAGGACAGGATGCTGGCCGGGTTGAAGCAGTCGGATCTCATTACCACAGACGACAAAACATACCGTCTGGTCCGGTCCCTCATCAAAATGTACGGCGGTACCGACAGCCGCCACATCAACTACTACGGTCCGCCCCGCACCATTTTCACCATTCCCTACCACCAGGCGCTGAAGATCGGCCAGCCCGGGGAAGGTGCTCCCCAGGTAGACCTGGCAGGCAAGGCAGTTTTCGTGGGCCTTTCCGAGGTGCTGCTGGCCGAAAGAAAAGACAGTTTTTACACGGTTTACTCCCAGGCCAACGGCGTGTTTATTTCAGGCGTGGAGATCGCGGCCACGGCCATGGCCAACATTCTCCAGGACACGCCAATCAAGCCCGTCAACATCTATGTCTATCTTATTATCATCCTGGTCTGGGGAACGGGCCTGGGCATTGTCTGCCGCATGTATCCTGTGCTGATCAGCGCGTCAGTCGTCGTGGGTGCGATGGTGCTCTACCTGGTCAGCTCGGTGGTGCAGTTCAAATTTTTTCACCTGTGGTACCCCTTGTTCATCCCCCTGGTGCTCCAGGCACCTATGGCATTCCTGGGCTCCACCGGCATCAAATACGCCGGGCTCTTCAAGGAGTTTCTGATCAAGCAGCGCATGGAAGAGGATCTCACCAGCGCCGGCGATCTCCAGGAGAGCATGATGCCCGGCGAATGCCCTGAAGTCGAGGGCTATCAGATTGCGGCTATGTCGACTCAGGCCCGGGAGGTGGGCGGCGACTTTTACGATTTCATCGAGATGGGCGAGGGCAAACTGGGCCTGGTCATCGGCGACGTGACCGGCAAGAGCGTGACCGGTGCCTTGGTGATGTCAGCCTCGCGAAGCGTTTTTCGCATGCTGTCGGAACAGCACCTTCCGGTGAGCGACATCATGATCCAGGGCAACCAGCGCTTGAAAAAGGACATCAAGAGCGGCATGTTCGTGGCGCTCCTGTATGCCATGTTCTATATTGAAGAGCGCTCTTTCGGGCTCTGCAGCGCCGGCCAGACACAGCCGGTTTACCTCTCCGCGGAAACCGGCGAAGTCAAACTAATCGAAACCGAGGGGGATACTTTTCCATTAGGGATTTTGGAGAGCGCCGAATACCAGGAAACCCGGCTGGACATGTCCCCAGGGGATGCCATTGTGTTCTACACCGACGGCATAGTTGAAGCCATGAATGCCAAGGAAGAGATGTACGGCTTTGAACGACTGGAAGATGTCGTCCGGAATGCAACCAATCTTTCTGCCCAAGAAATACTGGACAAAATACTGGAAGACGTGAATATATTTGTCTCCAGAGCAGAGCAGCACGACGATCTCACCGTTATTGTCGTCAAAATGGATTCCTGATTCAAGCCCAAGGTTTTACCCTGATTACACGTAATAATGTTAAGATTCATCTAACTGTTTCTTAAACCTGAACATGCCGTGCTGCCAGGTGACTTATGAGCGAAGACTCACTGCCCGTTGCCGATCAAATCGAAGCTGAGCTCAGCCAGAAGCTGTTCCATCTGAAAACGCTGTACGATGTGAGCCGCGAGCTCATCGGGATGGACAGCATCGAAGCGATCATGCACAGCTTTCTTTTGATGTCCACCGGCAATTTCGGGATTCTCGAAGGATTCATGCAGTTGTGTGACCACCGAGCAGGTGTTGCCGACAAACTCGAGAGCATCGGCATCCAAGACAGCAAGCGTGAATTGCTGGAACAGGCGTCAGGCAGGCTGCTGGCAAAAGACGCCTACCAGAGTGGCGGCATAAAAAGAATAGAGGATAGGGACAAGGGTATCCTGCCAGATTGGATCGACCAGGTATTGGTTTTCGAGGTTTCCAATACCTGCACGGGTATACTGGGACTGGGGTCGAAGATCGTCGGCGACCCTTTCAGCGATGAAGACCTGGATTTGCTCGAGACGCTGGTCAACAACTTGATTGCAGCGCTGAAAAATGCCATGGCCACCGAGGCGCTCAAGGATGCGTATGAAGAGGTGAGCAGCCTGAACCGGGCCAAGGACAAGGTGATCAACCATCTGTCGCATGAATTGAAAACCCCCATCGCCCTTCTGGGCGGTTCTTTAGCGTTGTTGAAAAAAAAGCTGGTTCAGTTGCCCGATGAAAAGTGGGCGCGAACCATTGAAAGAGCCGAACGAAGCCTGGGAAGGCTTTCCGACCTCCAGCAGGAAACCGCGGATATCATGCAGACAGGTGCCTATGACAGCCGCCGCATGATCTGCGACCTGCTGGACCAATGCTCCGATGAACTGGAATCACTCGTTGTCCAGCAGGTGGGCGAAGAGTCTGTGGCGTCACGGGTACGGGAGAGAATCGAGGCTATTTTCAATGTGCGGCCAAATATTCCGGAGGAGGTTGTCCTGGGAGATTTTGCAGCTACAGTCGCAGAGGCCGTCAGACCTGATTTTTCTCACCGCAAACTGGATCTGGAGCTCGAGACGGAGGTTTTACCGAAGATTTCGATCCCCCCAGCAGTGCTTACCAAAGTGATAAAGGGGCTGGTGAAAAATGCCGTTGAGAACACACCTGATGAGGGCAAAGTAAGGGTTTTGGTTACATCGGCCGGCAATAGCGCAGTTCTTGAGGTCCGGGACTTCGGGGTAGGTATTCTACAGGATCACCAGATACGGATTTTTGAAGGGTTTTTTCCCACCCAGCAGACGGATGCATACGCCTCGAAACAGCCGTTTGATTTCAACGCCGGCGGCAAGGGGGCAGACCTTTTGCGCATGAAAATTTTTTCGGAACGCTTTGGGTTCACCTTGGAGTTTACTTCTCAGCGCTGCCGGCACCTCCCAACTTCTGCCGATGTCTGTCCCGGGGCAGTCCATCAATGTGAATACTGCCGTATGCCGGAAGATTGTTCTGATTCCGGCGGATCCTCTTTTAAAGTTATATTTCCCTCAAATTCAATATCCTGAGGAATCACTTCTTAAACCGCAATTATGCAACTTTGAGGTTAAGAACCTCATTGACAATATAAAGGCAATGGGATTTTATATAACGTTTATAGCAGTTGGCATAAATTTTCATGCTCAAACGCGCATAGCCATGCATGAAAATTTATAAAAAGATCGTTTTTGTTTAACAGCATTAGAAACATGCATGTTCACGGTTGATGTTAATATCCCTTGTTTGGGAACAGGAACACTATTTTCAACGGCGGCTCATTGTTTCTAATGGATAGGCAGGGAGGTAAGCGAAGTGGATATCATCGTGTTATTGAAACAGGTGCCATCGACAGAATCTATGATTGAGATTGACGGTGACGGCGTGTCCATAAAGCCCGACGGCATCAAATGGGTCATCAACCCCTATGACGAGTTTGCTGTCGAGGAAGCGCTGCGCATCAGGGAGGTGCACGGCGGGAGTGTGACGATCGTTTCCGCAGGCAGGGAAAAGGCTGCCGAGGCCATCCGGACGGCACTTGCCATGGGAGCGGACAAGGGGGTTCTGGTTGCCGACCCCGCCCTGGAAAACTGTGATGGACTGGGTACGGCCACGGTGCTGGCCAAGGCGGTCAAGGAGCTGCCCCACGAGCTGATCATTGCCGGTCAACGGGCGGTGGATGACGACAACTTTCTGGTGGGTGCGGCTGTGGCGGAAAAGCTGGGGATGCCCCTTATCAGCATGGTTTTCAAGGAAGAGGTAAAGGACGGGAAAATTACCTGCCACAAGACCGTGGACGGGGGAAGTGTGGTCGTGGAAGCGGCGTTGCCGGTCTTGTTTACGACTCAGAGGGGATTGAACGAACCCCGCTACGCATCATTGCCCGGCATCATGAAAGCCAAGAAAAAGCCCCTGGATACCAAAAGCCTGGCTGACCTGGGCGTGAATCCTGCTGAGGTGGGTGATCCCAAAACAAAGGTGGTGGGCCTGAAAACACCTCCGGAAAGAACCGCCGGGCAGATGATTGAAGGCGAATCAGCAACGGAAAAAGCCGCGGCACTGGTGAGGGTCCTGCACGAAGAAGCCAAGGTTATATGATACTCATCTGTGAATGAGCATTATTTGGATAATTTGGGCTTTAAAATAACGTATAAGACATGAATTCAGATAGGAGTAAGAGATGCCAAACATGATACTTGCCATAGCGGAGCAGACTGACGGTCAGTTTCGAAAAGTCACCTATGAAGCCTTGAGTGAAGGCAAGAAAATAGCTTCTGCGAATGGCTTTGAGCTCGTGGCCGTGGTTTTAGGATCCAATGTAGCCGAATCTGCAGAGGCGCTTGCTCAATACGGCGCCGACCGGATCATCGTGGCCGACAGTCCGGGGCTGGCTGATTTTTCAAGCGCAGCCTATGTAGAGGTCCTTTGCGGATTAGTTGAAAAGGAGGCGCCGGAGCTGGTCTTATTCGGCGCATCGGTTCAGGGAAAGGAGCTTTCGGCATGCCTGGCGGCACGCTGTGATGCTGCCCTGGCAACGGACTGTATTGCCATAGCCTGGGAAAACGGAGCCGCAAAAGCCACCCGGCCCATGTATGGCGGCAAAGTGCTTGCGGATGTCCAATTGGAGGGAAGCGCGAGAATGGTGTCCCTGCGGCCCAATGCCATGGCGATCGTCCGGTCCGAGGGCGCGGGTGCCATCGAAAAAATAGAGGTGAGCGAGGTTGACCCGCCCGTCAAGCTGATCGAAAAGAATATGGAAACCGGCAAAATCGATCTCACCGAAGCCGACGCAGTCGTTTCCGGCGGCAGAGGCATGGGCGGGGCGGATTATGCCGTGATCGAGCAGCTGGCGGAAGTGCTCGGCGGCGCCGTAGGCGCTTCCAGGGCGGCCGTGGACGAAGGCTGGAGACCCCATGCCGATCAGGTGGGGCAGACCGGGAAAGTCGTGTCACCCAACCTGTACGTTGCCTGCGGTATATCCGGAGCCATTCAGCATCTGGCCGGCATGTCTTCGGCCAAGGTCATCGTGGCCATCAACAAGGATCCGGAAGCGCCCATCTTTATGAAATCCGATTACGGGGTTGTGGGGGACCTGTTTGAACTCGTTCCGGCGATAACGGAAGAAATCAACAAGATCAAGTCATGAAAATTCATCTTGTCAGCCTGGGCTGTGCCAGGAACCAGGTGGACTCCGAAAGCATGACTGGAAGCCTCCTGGCAGCCGGGCACACCATCACCCCGGAGGCCGGGCAGGCCGAGGTGATCGTGGTCAACACCTGCAGCTTCATCGAGTCGGCTGCAGATGAATCCATTGACACCATATTAGCGCTTGCGCAGTTGAAGGAAACCGGGGCCTGCCGGAGAATCGTGGTGGCCGGGTGCCTTCCGGAACGCTATCAGGAAGAGATAGCCGCATCCCTGCCCGAGGTGGATCAGTTCCTGGGAACCGGGGCTTTCCACCAAATCGTCACGGCTGTTGAGGCGGCAGGCCCGGTCGAAAAATGCCTGCTGCCTGATCCGGATGCCATCGTGTTGTCCCAGACATATGACCAGAGATTCCTTAGTCAACCGCACATGGCCTACCTCAAGATTGCCGAAGGGTGTGACCGGCACTGCACTTACTGTATCATTCCACGCCTGCGCGGGCACCAGAAAAGCCGTCCCATGGAACAGATTGTCCATGAGGCGCGTGACCTGATCGATACGGGTGTCAAGGAGCTGGTGCTGGTGGCTCAGGAATCGACAGCTTACGGCAGCGACCTCGGCCTGCGGCACGGACTGGCCGATTTATTAACCAGTCTGGCGGACATTTCTCCGGAGACATGGCTGCGGGTGCTTTACGGCCATCCGGAAAGTATTGACCAGGAAACCATACAGGTCATGGGCAGCCTTTCGAACATTTGTGCTTATTTTGACATTCCGGTGCAGCATGCCAGCGACCCTGTGTTGAAGCGCATGGGGCGCCATTATATGGGAGAAGACCTGTACCGCCTTTTTCACGACATTCGGGAAAAGGTGCCTGATGCCAGCCTGAGAACCACGCTGATTGCCGGTTTTCCCGGGGAAACCGAGGCAGATTTTAAAACCCTGGTGTCGTTTGTGGAGGACATCCGGTTTGACCACCTGGGCGTTTTTACCTATTCCGACTCAGATGACCTGCCCTCGCATGGGCTCGATGGCCATGTTTCGGCAGAAAAGGCCCTGGAGCGGTACGACACGATCATGTCGCAGCAGCTGGCCATTTCAGAAGCCAGCAACCAGCGGCATATCGATGCCGTTCTGCCGGTTCTGATCGAAGAAGCGTCCGAGGAAAAGCTCTATGTCGGGCGAACCGCCTTTCAGGCGCCAGAAGTTGATGGGATAACATTTGTGCACGGGGAGAATCTACAGCCGGGGTGTTTTGCAAACGTACAGATTACCGATGCCTATGCGTACGACCTTGTAGGTTCAATTGTTAATTTTCATGCAGGCGGGTCAGCCATGAAAATATATGGAACGATACGGGAATGAAAGATTTAAAAAATAGAATTTTGGACACGGCCGCAGGGGATCTCGAAAAAATCGAAAAAGCCCTTCTTGAGAATCTGCAGCCGAATCTCGACCTGGTGTCGAAAGTGGCCGAGCATATTCTTTTCAGCGGGGGAAAACGGCTCAGACCTCTGCTCATGGTCCTGTGTGCCCGACTTTGCGGATACCAGGGGGGCTACGATCATACGTTTTCCGTTATTTTCGAATACCTGCATGCGGCCACCCTGCTGCATGACGACCTGATTGACGAGGCACCCCTTAGACGGGGCAAGCCGGCCGCACATACCGTGTGGGGGAGTTCAACGGCCGTATTGGTCGGGGATTTCCTGCTTGCCAGGGGACTTTCCATTGCAGCGGACACAGGGCGGCCCAAGATCATCGAAATCATCGCCGACATTACGGAAAACATGTCCCAGGGCGAGATCCACCAGCTGCAGCGAAAAGGAGAACTGGATCTGTCCGAAGCGGAGTACATGGAGATCATCCGTTGTAAAACAGCAGTCCTTTTTCAGGGTGCCTGCCGGATCAGCGCCCTTCTGGCTGAAGCCGCCGAAGAAAAGCAGAAAGTACTGGCTGATTACGGATTTAATTTGGGGATGGCGTTTCAAATGGTGGATGACCTGTTGGACTATTCTGAAAGCACGGCCACCATCGGCAAGAGCGTGGGGGCCGACCTCAAGGAGGGCAAGCTGACGCTGCCCGTGATTTATGCGTTGCAGCAGGCAGGATCCGCGGATCGTCAAAAAATGGAGCAGATTATCCAGGATGACCATTTTTCTGTGGCAGCGTTCGAAATCCTGAAAGAGATGTTGCGGCAGTACGGTGGAATAGCATATACGGAAAATCTGGCCATGGAACACATCACAAAGGCGAAAGACGCTTTGAATTCGTTCGCAGCATCGGAAACCCGGGATATCCTGATGGACATCGCGGATTATGCTGTTTCCAGAAAACTCTAAAACAGATTGATCATGTTTTAAAATGCGACATGATAAATCTGTTTTAGGAAGAGGTGATATTAAGATGTCAGTTTATAAAAATCGTGCCAAAATATTCATTGTTGTGCTGATCTGCTTGTCCATGGGCTTGATCTTTACGGATGCCAGTGCGGCCAAGGGTAAGGATACCATCAGGACGGTCGAAGTGACTGCTTCCGGGACCATCGTCGCGGCCAAGACCGCTGCAGCCAGAAAACAGGCCATATCCGGCGGCCTTGTTTCCGCAGTGGCGCTGGCTTCTGTCGACCTGTTGTCCGTGGAAGCGCAGGTGGACAATTTTAAGATGCTCAACCAGGTGCTCTACAACCAGGTGGATAATTTTGTCCAGAATTACAAGGTACTGACCGAGTTTGTAGCCGACAGGCAATACAGGGTTGTCATGCGGGTGACGGTCATGCTGGACAGGGTGGAAAAGCAGCTATCCGACTCCGGCGTCATTCTGAGCCAGGCAGAGATGCCCAGGGTGCTCATTTTTATGGCCGAGCAGAACCTCGGGGCGGACACGCCGACATACTGGTGGGGGGAGAAGCTCGTTTTCGTGGTACCCTCTTCAGAATTGGGCATGGCAGACGTTTTGAGGGAAAAAGGGTTTACCATTGTGACCCGCGGCAACCTGGTGGAGCCGCTCAATCATGATCTCAACCTCTCTGTCAAGGAAGCGATCACCATCGGAAGGCACCTGACTGCGGATATCGTCATTGTGGGAGTCTCCAAAGCGCAAACATCATCCAATGTAATGAGCGGCACCATAAAATCGTACAAAGGGAGTGTGGCGGCCAAAGCGTACCGTACGGATACGGGCGAGACCATGGCATCTATTTCACGGGCAGCCGTGGCTGCCGGTGAAAACGCAGCCCAGACCGGGCGCGGGGCGCTTTCCAATGCCGGTGCTTTGACCGGTGAGGAGCTGGCAAAACAAATCATGGCAGCCAGGCAGAAGGCCGCATCCATGGTGCCGAGCGTGGAGATCGAGGTTATCGGAACAGGTGAGTTGAAAAATTTCGTGGCATTTCGGAAAATGCTGGGTACCATACCCGGTGTGAACGGGATAAACATCAAGGAAATCAAACCGAATGAATCGATCATCGGCGTTGAATACAACGATTCCGGAGAAACGCTGGCCGAAGAATTAATGCTGAAAACATATGATTCGTTCGGCATCGACATCTACGAGGTGTCGCCGGAGCGGCTGGGCATTGAATTGATCCCCAACTAAAAGATTTCCCCCTCCGAAGGGGTCGGAGGGGGAAATCTTTTAGATAACGCGGCTACGCCGCTATATATTCAATTGGGGTTTTAAGTGAATTGCATTTTGCTTGACACCCTTCTTTGCAGGTGTTAACAGGTTTTCAAAAATATAGGCACGTAGCTCAGGGGGAGAGCGCTACCCTGACACGGTAGAGGTCGATGGTTCAAATCCATTCGTGCCTACCAGCAAAGACAAGGGTTTATGGGCAGTATTGCTTGTAAACCCTTTTTTCTTATTAATATTTTACGCTGTCAGGCACACATGAAAGTTGCTTGACTTGGTATGGAAAAGCCTTTATTGGCTGAAGTGAATGTCATGATTTCATGCCATGAAATTACAACAATAACTCAATTATTTCTAATGAATGGTATCGAATGAAAAAAACATTAAAAAAGCTCATTGGGGAGGCCTTGGAAAATGCCTCTGAAAATGGGGACCTGAACAAGGCAGCCATGCCGGATATAGAAGTCGAGGTCCCGAAGGTGGAAGCGCACGGCGATTTTTCAACCAACATCGCCATGGTGATGGCTTCCAGTCAGAAAATGGCGCCCCGCAAGATCGCCGACGCTATCATCGCCCATCTGGACGACGCCGGGCAGATCATTGCCAAGACGGAAATCGCCGGGCCCGGCTTCATTAATTTTTTTGTCAAATCAAGTGCCTGGATACCATTTTTAAGGGACGTTCATGAAAAGGGAGCCCAATACGGTGCGTCCAACATCGGTAAGGGGCATAAAATTCAGGTGGAGTTCGTAAGCTCCAACCCCACAGGCCCGTTGCATGTGGGGCACGGGCGGGGAGCGGCCGTAGGGGACAGTGTCGGCAATATCCTTGCCTTTTGCGGTTATGACGTCCAAAAGGAATATTATATCAATGATTCGGGCCGCCAGATCCATACCCTGGGAACATCCGTGTTTCTGCGTTACAAGGAGATTATGGGTGAATCTGTAGAATTTCCGGAAGAGTGTTACCAGGGCGATTACATCAAGGACATCGCCCAGGGACTTGAAAAGGAAAAGGGGCAAAGCCTTCTGGATATGGATGAAAGCGAAGCCATCGATAGTTGCGCACGTCATGCGGCCGGTCTCATCATCGGCGGCATCCGCGAGGACCTGTCCTCTTTCGGGGTCTTTTTTGACGAGTGGTTCAGTGAACAAAGCCTGTATGATTCAGGTAAGGTGGACCGGATGATCCAGGGGTTCAAATCATCGGGCGCCATTTATGAGGAAGAGGGTGCCCAGTGGTTCAGAACCACGGATTATGGGGACGAAAAAGATCGCGTGGTCGTGCGGAAAAACGGCCAGACCACCTATTTTGCGTCTGATATCGCCTACCACCAGGACAAGTATGACCGCGGGTTTGAAACGGTCATAGACGTGTGGGGTGCCGACCACCACGGGTATATCCCCCGGGTAACGGCGTCTGTGGAGGCTTCGGGATATAAAAGGGAACAGTTCGGCGTTATCCTGGTCCAACTCGTGAACCTGCTGCGGGGGGGCGAGCCCGTGGCCATGTCGACCCGGGCCGGCGAGTTTGTCACCTTGAATGACGTTGTCCAGGAGGTGGGGTGCGATGCCGCGCGTTTTATCTTTCTGACCCGGCACTATGAAAGCCCCCTGGATTTTGACCTGGAGCTTGCCAAGAAAAAGACCAACGACAATCCGGTCTATTATGTCCAATATGTACATGCGCGCATTTCGAGCATCATAGAAAAAGGCAGGGAAAAGGGCATCTACTCCGAAGCCTGTGTGGATGAGGTGCTGGCGAAACTGACCCAGCCGGAGGAAATCGCCCTGATCAAGGCCATGAACCGTTATCCGGAAGCAATTCGCCTGGGTGCCGAGAACATGGAGCCCCATCGGGTGACCTACTATCTGATGAATCTTGCATCTGCTTTTCATTCCTATTACAACAAACACAGGGTCCTGGCCGATGATCCCGATCTTGCCCAGGCTCGCCTCTTTCTTGTGCTGGCTGTGAAGATAATCATCAAGAACGGACTGACGCTTTTAGGTGTATCAGCCCCGGAAAAAATGTAAATGGATAAAAAAAAGGCCAAGCCCACCAAAAAGACATCCAACAGAAATAAATACCTGCTGCAGATGACCCGCAAAGGGGTTTTCCTGGCCATCTGCCTGATTTTCTTAGTATCCGCATGGATGTTTGTGCTGGGGGTTCTGGTGGGCAGGGGCTCTGCTCCGGTTCATTTCGATATCGAAGTGTTGCAGAAAGAGCTGATTGCCTTGAAAGAATCCATTATCAGGCAGGAACAGGAAAAAGCGCGGGCTGAGACACCCACCCAGGAGAACAGCCAGGATCTGGATTTCTATGAAGCACTCAAGGATTCCAACAAGGCTGAAACGCCGACTTTTAAGAAAGGGGACGTGTACACACCAACCCCCTCTTCAGGGGAAAAGAGGGCCCAGACCGGCACGACTAAGCAGAAACAGCTCTTCTCCATGAAAAAGAAAACCAAAACCAAGTCGGTTTCTTCTCAAAAAGGAGCCTACGCGGTTCAGGTGTCTTCCACCAAAGAACCGGCGGCAGCGGATGCACTGGTTAACAAACTTGCCGGCAAGGGGTACCGGGCTATTAAGACCAGGGCCGAAGTCGCAGGGAAAGGCACCTGGTATCGTGTGCGTGTGGGCGGCTTCAATTCACCTGCGGAAGCGGAGAAGGCCAAGGGTAAACTTGCTAAGTTGGGCTACAAGGGGATGGTGGTTAAGAATTGAAATGAACCACAAAGGCACAAAGGACACAAAGAAAAGATCAGATATATTATCCAACCAGATTATTGCGTCGGCCATCGAGTTGCACAAAACACTTGGGCCCGGTCTTCTTGAAACGGTCTATGAACAGGCTTTGTGTTATGAGCTTTCTCAGAGAAATATCCCTTTTGAAAGACAGAAACGTCTGTCGGTAGCCTATAAAGATGTGAATCTTGACTGCAGTTTTCGCTTGGACATATTGGTGGATAATCTTGTCATCGTCGAGTTGAAAGCGGTTGAACGCATGGAGCCCTTGTTTGACGCACAGCTGTTAACCTATCTCAAGCTGTCCAAACTGTGGCTGGGACTGCTATTGAATTTCAATGTCCCTGTAATGAAAAAAGGTATAAGAAGGATTGTAAATTAATAAATCTTTGTGCCCTTTGTGTCTTTGTGGTTTTTAAATTGGAGAGATAATGAAAATAACCAAAGAAGAAATCGAACACGTGGCCAATCTGGCCAGGTTGGAGCTCGATGAAGAGGCCATGGAACAGTTTGCCGGCCAGATCGGTGACATATTGGCCTATGTGGACAAGCTGAAACAGGTGGATACCGCTGGGATCGCGCCGACCTCCCATGCCATTTCCTTGACCAATGCGTTCCGGGAAGACGAGGTCGCAGGTCACCTGGAGCAGGCAGGCTCCCTGGCTAATGCACCGGAAAAGGAAGACGGAACGTTTATCGTACCGCGCATAATAAAATAGACGCGAGCAAAAAGCGATCGCGTCCATTTTATTACGATAAATATTTTTTGCTTTCGTGATGGAGATTGAAATTTAAAATATCGTAAAGCTCGTTTTCAATTGACCGTTAGGACTGAGGTATATGCAATTACACGAACTGACCATACAAGAAGCCCATGCCAAGCTGACGGCAGGTGAAATTACGTCCACTGACCTTACCCGGTCCGCGCTTGAGCGTATCCAGGCCGTGGAGCCCCGAGTGGACGCCTTCATCAGCGTGGCCGAAGATGCGGCCCTGAAGCAGGCAGCCGAGTGTGACAAGAGAATAACGGCCGGGGATGCAACGCCGCTGACCGGGATACCCGTCGGCATAAAGGACCTGATGTGCACCAAAGGGATGCGCACGACGTGTGCATCCAGGATTCTCGACAACTTCGTACCGCCCTACGATGCCACGGTGATATCCAGGTTGAGGGCGGCCGGGGCGGTGATTATCGGCAAGCTCAACATGGATGAGTTCGCCATGGGATCGTCCACTGAGCATTCCAGTGTAAAGGTTACCCGCAATCCCTGGGATCTTCAAAGGATTCCGGGCGGCTCCAGCGGTGGTTCGGCAGCTGCTGTTTCAGCGGACATGTGCCTGGCTACCCTGGGATCGGACACGGGCGGTTCCATCCGGCAGCCGGCCTCCCACTGCAGCGTGGTGGGGATGAAGCCGACTTACGGCAGGGTGTCGCGCTTCGGACTGGTGGCCTTTGCCTCATCCCTGGACCAGATCGGCCCCCTGACCAAATGTGTTTTTGACAATGCCGTTATGATGAATGCCATTGCCGGGTACGATGCTGCCGACTCCACGTCCGTGCCAGAGCCGGTTCCTGACTTTACTACCTACCTGTCCCATGGCCTGGAGGGCATGACCGTAGGCATCCCCACGGAATACGCTGACCTGGAAGGCCTGGATCCGGATGTGTCGGCAGCCGTGGAAAATGCCAAAAAGGTGATCCAGGACAGGGGCGCCACATGCATCGATGTTTCGCTGCCCAATACAGAACATGTCGTGGCGGTCTATTATGTCATTGCCCCTTGTGAGGCCAGTTCCAACCTGGCCCGCTACGACGGCGTCAGGTACGGATTCCGTGACACGGCATCCCCTGACCTTATGGATATGTACAAGCATACCAGGACAGGCGGGTTTGGGGCGGAGGTGCAGCGCAGGATCATTATCGGTACCTACTGCCTATCGGCCGGTTATTACGACGCTTATTACGGCAAGGCTTCCCAGGTGAGGACCCTTATCCGCAACGATTTTGAACAGGCGTTCGAAGCGTGTGACGTCATCCTGGCGCCTGTGGCGCCGACCCCGGCATTTAAAATCGGAGAAAATGTGGAAGACCCCTTGAAAATGTACCTCAGCGATATTTTTACCCTTTCTGCGAACCTGGCCGGAATTCCCGGCATGTCGGTCCCATGTGGGTTTTCAAAAGAGGGGCTGCCCATCGGACTGCAGCTCCTGGGGAAACACTTTGACGAGGGCAGCCTCCTGAAGGTGGCCTTCAATTTCGAGCAGGCCACGGATTTTCATAAGCAAAAACCAAAATTGTCGTAAAAAATATTTTCATCACGAAAGCACGAAAGTTCTAAAACACGAAAAAGGATCAAAAGGGGTAGCAGGGCTGAAGCCCGGAGAAAGACGGCGGGCGGAAGACGAGGTATTGGGCGGCAGGCTTTCGGCTTTGGCAGGGATAAATCCCTGGACTACATTGCAACGGGTTTGTGGTTTTGTAGCCCAGGGCTTCAGCCCTGATGAAACTTGGTAATTGGACATTCCTTGTTGGATATTGGATATTCTTAGTAAAGATGAGGTGCAATCATGACGACCATCCAACCCGAAGGCGAGATGATCAGAAAAGCGGTTAAATGGATTTCCGAAGAAAAACAGGCCAGTCCGGATAAAAGCCGTCTTAAGCTGCTGGAGGAAGCGGGCATAAAGTTTAATCTGTCGCCGGTTGAAGAGGAGTATCTGATGAAAGTAACGAATCCCGGAAAAAGATAAATCCGCTATATTCTTTTGCAGGCAGAAGAACTCGATACTATTTACACGTTTAAATTAAGGTTTCTGGATTCCCGCGAAGGCGGGAATCCAGAGTGAATTCTAAAAACGAGCTTACCTATTTAATAATATTGATGATAGAAAAAAAGCAATTCTAATCACGAAGTGATATAGTAAAATTTTGATAAACGGGAAGTTGTTTGAAAATCGTACGCAGAAATCGGAGATAGGTATCTTAAGCTGATGAGTACCATCAAAATTTTACCCGAGAATCTGTCCAACAAAATTGCCGCCGGCGAGGTCGTGGAGCGTCCGGCTTCAGTGGTCAAGGAACTGGTGGAAAATGCCCTGGATGCAGGAAGTGACCGCATCGTCGTGGAGATTGAAAAGGGCGGCCGCACACTGATTCAGGTGGCGGACAATGGTGTGGGCATGATCCGCGATGATGCCCTGCTCTGCATCGAACGTTATGCCACCAGTAAAATTTACAGCGATGACGACCTGTTCTCCATAAGCACCCTGGGATTCAGGGGCGAGGCGCTCCCCAGTATTGCCTCGGTATCCCGTTTCAGGCTGGTGACACGCGGACAGGATGCGGATGTGGGGGCTGAAATCATCGTTGACGGCGGCACGGTCAAGAGGGTAGCGGACACAGGAGCGCCGGTGGGCACCATGGTGTCTGTCCGCCAGCTGTTCTTTAACACGCCGGCCCGCAGAAAATTCATGAAGACCGTCAATACCGAAATGGGTCATATTGTGGAAACCCTGTCCGGCATTGCCCTGGGCTGGCCTGAGGTTCGCATGCGGTTGATTCACAACGGGCGTGAGATAAAGCACTGGCCCGGTGTGGCAAATCCCAGGGACCGGGTTGTCGATGTTCTGGGAAGAGATGTGGATGCGGGTTTACATGAACTCAACTATGAAGACGAAACCCTGTCGATAAGGGGCTGGACCTCTTCGCCTACTCACAGCCGCAGCACTTCCAGGGGTATTTACATCTACGTGAACAACAGAATCGTGAAAGACCGGGTTGTCCAGCATGCCCTGTTTCAAGGATATAGCGGCAGGATCGTCAAAGGGCAGTTTCCCATAGCAGCACTGTTCATCCGGGTTCCCAATGAAAAAGTGGATGTCAATGTCCATCCGGCCAAAAACGAGGTGCGTTTCGCGGAGCAGAAAAAAGTGCACGACAGTGTCAGGCGTTGCGTGGCCCAGGCCCTTGACCAGGCAGACCGCAAAAACTGGTCTTCCGGCTATCGGCCTCCAGCGGACTTTTCAGATCCCACCCCTTTGGTTTCGGAGAAGGGGCCCGGTGGTTTTGCCCTGAAAGAACCGCCGACCCATGATGCCTGGGTGGTAACCAACCCGCAAGCCCCGATCACTGATGACCGATCACCGGCGACCGATTCCCGGCCCCCGGCAATTGGCCACATGCCCCCGAACAGAGACGGTATCCTGCCAAAACCAGCGGAACAGCAAGCCCTGTGGTCCAAAAAGCGATTTAAAGACCTGCAATACGTAGGGCAGTTTCACGACACCTACCTCATATTTGAATCTGACGAAGGGCTTGTCATCATCGACCAGCACGCGGCCCATGAACGCATCATGTATGAACACCTGCAAAAGCGATCGCACGACAGGCTGGAAAAACAGGTTTTGCTCATTCCCGAGACCATGGACCTAAGCTATCGTGAGGCTGCGGTCATGGCGGAGCTCTCCCCCGGGCTGCAGGATCTGGCTTTTGACGTGGAACCCTTTGGCGGCGGCACTTTTGTGGTAAAAGCGGTGCCCGCCATCCTGGACGGTTGCGAGATCAAGCCGCTGATGCTGGAGATGGTGGATGCCATTCTGGAGAGCGGCCACGGGGCGGTGCTGGAGAATGCCCTGGACGACTGCCTCAAGATCATGGCGTGCCACGGTGCCATCCGGGCCAACCAGAAGCTTACGCTCAGCGAAATCGAACGAATGCTGGAACAGCTGGATGCCTGCGACCATCCTTCCAACTGCCCCCACGGCCGGCCAACCTGGATTAACTGGCCTACATCTTTTCTCGAGAAATCGTTTAAACGAATTGTGTGAGTTTGCATTCAGATGTGAGCTATGTAATTCAGGGCTTCAGCCCTGACGGTGGAATGTACTAGTCGACCATATTTCAGTCAAATGAAAAATAGTCTTGACTATTTTTCATTATAGTGCATAATTGACACCATGGTTGAACGTCCGGCATATATCAAAATATGGGAAGAATTATCAGCTGAAAAGAGCATGGTTTTTCTTGCCGGGCCAAGGCAGTCCGGCAAGACGACCCTTGGGGACATAATTTCAGCAACGTTTATCAATCATCGCTACTTTAATTGGGATATAGCTGGCCACCGCACGGAATTCATCAACAACCCGGCTTTTTTTACTGAATTGTCCCGCCGAGACAATAGCCTGCCCCTGGTCGTTTTTGACGAAATACATAAGTACAGTGACTGGAAAAATTATCTGAAAGGGGTGTTCGATCAATACGGGAATAATTATCAGTTTTTGATTTCGGGCAGCGGAAGGCTCGACTTATACCAGAAGGGATCTGATTCACTGGCGGGCCGCTATTTTCTTTTTCATCTATGGCCATTTACCATTGCCGAACTGGGGGGAAAATCAACAACGCTAGATGATTTTTTCCACAAGCCTCTGCAGGCTTCCATGGCGGACAGAAAAACGTTTGAGACCATTTGGGATAACCTTTCCCGTTTCAGCGGATTTCCTGAACCCTATCTGCGTGGCAAGCCAACGTTCTATCGAAGATGGTCCAGTACATATTCCCGCCAGTTGATTCGGGAAGACATACGGGATTTGACCGGCATTAAATCGATCATGGATGTGGAAACACTCTATATGCTCTTGCCCTCAAAGGTTGGAAGCCCCATTTCCATCCCTGCTCTTTCCAGAGACTTGAAAGTGTCTTACAATTCCGTTCAGTCCTGGTTGTCGGTCCTGGAAGCGTTCTTCATGATCTTTTCAATTTCACCATGGACAAAAAAAATTACAAGGGCCATTCAAAAGGAGCGCAAGTTTTATCTGTGGGACACGCCGAGGATCAAGGACCCGGGGACAAGATTTGAGAACATGGTGGCCCTGGAGCTGTTTCGTGCCGTGGTTTCCTGGAACGATATGGGATTCGGAAGCTTTTCGCTTCACTTCATTAAAAACAAAGAACAGCAGGAGGTCGATTTTCTCATTGCCGACAGTAACAAACCGCTTTTGCTGGTGGAAGCAAAGCTGAAGGATAAAGAACCCTCGCCGGCGTTGATAAAATTTCAAAACTATTTGAACATTCCCGCTGTTCAACTCGTTGAAACAGGGAGCACATTTCGAATGAAAGCAAATGGCTCGAATGAAGTTCTGATTATTCCCGCAGCCCAGTGGTTGGCGAGGTTGCCATAGAAGTGGGAAGAGCTAAAGCTTTGCACTGCGTTGCAGCAAGCCATCTGGGCATGTAGTTCAGGGCTTCACAGGCTGTCCCGAAACCCGCTTTGGCAGGGTTGAAACCCTGCGCTACATTGCGAAAGGCCGTTTGGAGTATGTAGGCTAGGGCTTCAGCCCTGATAAAGGCAAAGGGCAGAGGGCGTGGTTTTTGGGCTGTGGGTGTTTGGCTTTTGAAGGGATAAATTCCTGCGCTACATCACTATGGGCTATTGGCTCTGTAGTCCAGGGCTTTAGCCCTGTAAAAGCAATGGGCAGAAGGCGAGGTTTTTGAGTTGCAGGCATTTGGCTCTGGCAGGGTTAAAACCCTGCGCTACATTGCAGCCGGCTTTACGGCCGTGTAGGCCAGGGCTTCAGCCCTGATTTGAAAGGCAACGGTTTTGAGTAGATATAGCAAACGGCCAAGATTAAAAGGGTTCAGCTATACAGGCCGTCATCGTTATTTCATTACCATTTGTACCCACCAGAAATATCAAGTTTTTTGCGATGAACAAGTTGTGGCGACCTGTCTGGAAATCCTGAAAGAAAAGTCCACGGCAATGAATTTCAAAGTCTGGGCTTACTGCTTCATGCCTGACCATCTCCATCTTCTGCTTGAAGGGGAAGCAAGGGATGCGGACCTTAAAAGATTAATTACGGTGTTCAAGCAGATCTCTGGCTACAAGTACGGTCAAGGCGTATCCCAGCGCTTTAGCGCTGAAAAAGAATCGAAACTCTGGCAGCCCAGTTTTTATGATCATGTGTTGCGCAAGGATGAAGACCTACTTGATGTTGTTAGATATATATTAGACAATCCCGTCAGAAAAGGACTCGTCCGGAATTACACGGAATATATGCATTCTGGTTCGATAGTGTTTGGGGATGGTATAAACGGCGTGATGTGACAGCAGGGCTAAAGCCCTGAGCTACTCTGCGGCAGGTCGTTTGGGGTATGTAGGCCAGGGCTTCAGCCCTGTAAAGGCAAAGGGCAGAGGGCACAGTTTTTTGGCTGAAGGTATTCGGCGTTGGCAGGGATAAATCCCTGCGCTACGTTGCCATGGGCTATTGGCTCTGTAGCCCAGGGCTTCAGCCCTGTAAAAACAAAGGGCTATGGGCGGGGCTTTCAGATTGCAGGCATTTGGCTCTGGCAGGGATAAATCCCCGCGCTACATTGCGATAGGCCAGATGGCATAAAATAACATGGATTTGGCGCAAGGCGTCATGGACGGTTGCCCGTTGGTACAGTAGGATACCAGGGAATAGCATCTTTTCTATCCATAGACGAACCAATCGGGTACAGATGCAGCAGGATTTCTACCTGGCAGGAGCTGTTTTTTACCTGGAAAAATAGGGATTTCAGCAACAAAACCACAAAAAATAAATAAAGATGAGATATAAATGTTGTATAAGCATGGATCGGGTGCTACAAGATTTTGTGCAAAAGGGCCTCAAAGCGGTCTAACTCCACTGAAACAGTGAAAAAACTTGACTTTTTAATTACAACTTGCTAAAACTGTCGCTAATTTATAAAACATTATAGGCTAATTATACATAATTAACTCATCTCTAAGGGGCCGTGCCCGCAGAATCTTTCAGTGGCACAGCCGTGTTACCTAAATCCGCAGGACGGATTTACAACATGAGAGGAGGTGGTGCGGGAAACAGAGCGCAAGAAGGTCACAGTTCCAAATGAAAAAAATTATTAAGTGTAACAGTCCAAATTTTAAATCCTTAAGGAGGAATTTAAAAAGATGAAAAAATTATTTGTAATATTTGCTGCAATCGCAATGGTCGGCGCTTTTGCCGCCACTACCATGGCCGCAGACTGGAGTTTTTACGGTAGTTCACGTATGGCAACCTTCTATGATATGGTTGGCGAAGAGCAGACCACCACCGGAGATTCTGAAACAACCATGACCTGGGCCCAGCAGGGCAACTCCCGTATCGGCGCCAGGGTCAAAGCCAGTGACACGATTTCCGGCCGTTTTGAATATGGTTTTGGCGGCGACAAAGGCATCAGCGATCGTCTGCTCTACGGTACTTGGGCATTCTCAGACAGCGGCAGCCTGCTGCTCGGCCAGGCCTACACCCCGGTTTCCTTGTGGGTCGGTTCCCAGGCTTATGCATCTGATGCCGGTTTGATCGGCTGGGGTGCTTCCTACGGTTCCAGGAAGGACCAGATCAGGTTGAATATTGCCGGTTTTCAGTTGGCCCTGATCGAAAACCCGGGAGCGGGCGGTTACGACACCCTGATCCCCAAACTGGAGGCCCGCTATGACCTGGGCCTCGGCGATCACAACATTGCTTTCGCCGGTGGTTACAATTCCCAAGAAGACAACGCACTCGATGAAAGTGTGGACTCCATCTTTTACGGTATTGGTTACACGGGCGCTTTCGGACCGGTATGGCTCAATGCCGCTTTCCATGGCGGGACCAACCTGACCAATGCCGGATGGTACGGAAGTGGGGCGAATGCCGCCACAGCGGGCGGGGATGACACCACGACCATGGCGGTTGCCTTTGCCGTGGGTATGGCCGCCAGCGAGACCATGCAGTTCCAGGCCGGTGCCGGCTACATTGCAGATGAGAATGAAGACATTGGCCCTGAAACCGACGAGGCCATGTCTGCGTACCTGCAGATGACATACGTCTTTGCTCCGGGCTTCTTCGTCATTCCTGAAGTCGGTATTGTCGACAACATGGAAGATATGAACGAAAACGACCAGGGCAGCACGACCTACGTCGGCGCCAAATGGCAGATAAACTTCTAAAACCGGCTTTGGCCGATCTTAGATTGTTCAACATTGAAGCCCGGAACCGAAAGGTTCCGGGCTTTTTTTAGCGTCCACCGTATTCGACCCTGGTGTACGAAACACGCATGGTGCTGCCGTCGACTTCCCTGGCGCCGATACGAACCCTGCGGTAGTTCCAGTAAGCATAGGCATACGGTTTGTCGTCCTTGCCAACTAGAGCGCGGAATGTCCTTGATTTTTCAACTCCGGTGGGAAAGGTTACTGTCAGCGGATCGATTTCGTGGCATCCCGTTCCAATCACTTCAATGGATCTATTTTCACTTTTAGGCTCGACAATGATAAGGCTCGGGCACTGGTAGATCCGATATGCTGCAGGGTGGTTTTGCAGGTCCTGAAACAGGGCATCCTTTTGGTTTTCAGGCAGTTTTTGATAGGTGGCCAGACCGCTGCAGCCCATGAAGACAACCACCGCCAGGGCGGCAAGACCGGCTTTTCGTTTTGCATTCATAGCGACCCTCCTTTATCGTGTGGGCAATATTTCATACACTAAGCATTAAGGGCCAAAATGCCAGGAGGGGTCAATCTGTGGATTTGTCGTCATAATTGATAGGCAATAATGATGCTCCTGGGTGAGGTGCCCACGATGCGGCCCTCCTTCAAGACCAGCGCCACGACAAGTTCATCCCGGCCGTCGTTGTCATGGTCGCCGATGGCAAAATCGCGCATGTAGCCGGTTATTTTTTTTGTTATCCATTTGTCTGTCAGGCCGATGCCATTCCAATCAAAAGCAATAATTTCAGCATCGTTGTATTTACGGAAGCTGGTCAGTGCGTTGTTTACCATCTCATAGTTCCTAACAGCTACAACCTCATTCCGGCCATCCCCATCGGTGTCGTGGATGAGGACGCGCA
>JBDLJD010000058.1:0-24625 GCA_039714495.1 Thermodesulfobacteriota bacterium | reverse complement strand
ACATCGCCTTCATCGGCATCGTTGGATATGGCGCCCAGCACCCGCCGCATGATCTTGCCCGAGCGTGTCTTGGGCATGTCAGGCACGATCCACACCTTCCTGGGTTTAGCGATCTTACCAATTTCGGTGCACACGGTATCGTTGATTTTCTTGGCCAACTCGTCGCTGGCTTCAATACCCGGCTTCAAGGCGATGTAAAGATCCGGTTCCTTGCCCTTGATTTCATGCGCCACCGGCACGACCGCCGCCTCGGCTACCTCTTCGCAGACAAGTGCCGCGGATTCGATCTCCTTGGTGCCCAGCCTGTGCCCGGAGACATTGATGACATCGTCGATTCTCCCCAGGATCCTGAAATAGCCGTCCTCGGCTTCGACGGCGGCATCGCCGGTCAGATAGGGCCAATCCTCCCATCTTTTGGAGTTAGGATCCTTGTTGTAACGGGCGTAATAAGTGTCCACAAAACGGTCGCGATCCCCCCAGATGGTTTGAAAACCGCCCGGCCAGGGGTTCTGAATGCAGATATTCCCTGCTTTGCCGGCTCCCTGGGGAAGCCTCTCACCCTCGTCATCCAAAATGACGGGGTGGATGCCGGGCATACCCGGACCGGCGCTGCCGGGCTTCATGGGCGTGATGCCGGGCAAGGTACTGGCCAGGAACCCGCCGGTCTCTGTCTGCCACCACGTATCTACGATAATGGCTTCGCCTTTACCCACTTCTCGGTGATACCATTTCCACACCTCTGGCTCGATGGGTTCGCCCACGGTGGTCATGTGCTTGAAATGATAATTGTATTTTGCAGGTTCATCCGGGCCGATCTTCCGTAACGCCCGGATCGCAGTGGGCGCGGTGTGAAAAATATTGACATCCAGGTCCTGGGCAATCCGCCAGGCCCGGCCGGCATCCGGGAAGGTGGGCACCCCCTCGTAGACCACCGTGGAAGCACATATCGCCAGGGGGCCATACACAATATAGGAGTGCCCCGTGATCCAGCCGATGTCGGCCATGCACCAGTACACGTCTTCCGGGTGGATATCCTGGACATATTTACATGTGCCGGCAACGTAGGAAAGATATCCTCCGGTACCGTGCTGGCATCCTTTTGGTTTTCCGGTGGTACCGCTTGTGTACATGAGGAAAAGCGGCGCTTCAGCAGGCATGGGAACGGGATCAACGCGCTGTCCGTAGTAGTCTTCCAGCAAGTCATTTACAAAATAGTCACGCCCCTCCACCATGGGTGTCGGGCTGGATGCCTTGCCGGGATAGCGCTGCCACACGAGCACCTTGTCCACCTTCTGACCGTCCTTTTCAGCAAGGTCGCAGGCAATGTCCGCATTTTGCTTGTGGTCCAGCAATGTACCGCTACGGTAGTAGGCATCCGCGGTGATCAGCACCCTGCTGTTGGAATCCACGATCCGGTCGGCGCAGGCGCGGCCGCTGAATCCTCCGAACACTTGAGAATGAATTACGCCAAGCCTGGCGCAAGCCAGCATGGTAATGGGCAATTCAGCCAGCATGGGCATGTGCAGGGTCACCCTGTCACCGGCTTTAAGACCGGCAAACTCCTGCAGCAGGGCTGCGAACTCATTCACCTTTACATAGAGTTCCTGATAGGTGATATGCTCATATTTTTCTTCCATGGGCTCAGGAACAAAGTGAATGGCTGCCTTGTTCTTGTTCTTTTCCAGGTGGCGGTCCACGCAATTGTAACTGGCGTTGATTTTCCCGCCCACGAACCACTTCCAGCATGGCGCATCGCTTGTGTCGAGGGTCGTGTGCCAATACTCATCCCAGTCCAGTAAATCTGCATATTCCTTGAAGCAATTAGGAAAATTGTCCAGGCTGAACCGGTCATAAACACCCGGATCGGTCATGTTGGCCTGGGCTATGAATTCATATGAAGGATAATAGTAATCCTCCTCCTGCCAGTGCACGGCAATTTGAGCTTCTGAAGTTTCGACGACCTCTTTCTCCGCCATTTTTGTTCCTCCTTAGGTAATTTGAAGGTGTTTTAAATAACCTTACCCTTCTTCACCGTGGTAAGGGATACCCTTGGCAGCCTTATTTGAGAATTCCTCGGCCGAATATGTCAAAGGCTGCTTCCAAAGTTTCTTTCAAGTAATCCTTATTGTCATCAATGACCTTTTTGCTGTTTTCCCACAGGACAACACCTGAAAACATCGCCCATACAATATCTGCAAGGGCGTTAGGATGTACATCGATGTAGACGTCGCTCTTTATGCCGTCATGGAAAAGCTTGGCCATTTCAGATAGCGCTTCGCGCGACAGTCTCTTGATTTCAGAGAGTAATTCCGGCGTTAAATTCCGCAATGTTTCACTGGACTGCAAATGAAACATATTGATGAGGATCATGGAATCGAACTGGTAAACATCATACATGGCGTCCTTAAGCGCATCCAGCCGCTGTTGGAAATCGAGGCCCTCACCTCTGTTCAAGTTCTCGAGCCTTATATATAGATAATGTAGTATTCGAAGGGAGAGAGAAGCATACAGTTCGTCCTTGTTTTTGAAATAAAGGTAGAGCGTCCCCGGGCTTAGCTCGGCTTCTTTGGCGATGTCTTCCATGGTTGCCTTGTTGAAGCCTTTTTCTGAGAAAACCCTTTTGGCGGCAACGATGATCTGCTGCCTTCTGCGTTCACGCTCCCTTTCTTTTCTTTCCTGTATGCCCATTTAAATGAACCTTATTTAGTTCTTGCATTGTCCTATAATTATTGTGTTGTGTTTGTCAAGGTAATATTTGTTCACAAGTTTATATCTACTCATCTTCAGGCTTTTGTTCATTTTATAAAACCTTCATCAAGGCACTCTTCCGATTATTTTACAGGCAAGGCTTTGTTCAAACCGAGGATTTTCTTCAGGGCGGGATTGGTAAGGGCTTTCTTCAAGTTTATAATGCTCCGCTCCAGATCGGGCAAGTTTTTAATTTTCAGTGTAAAGACATATTCGCTGGATTCGAAGCCGGACGGTGCATGAAGCCGTATGTTGTCCCCGAGGGCTATTTTTTTGGATTCTTCTTGAAACGTTTCTTCGGTGAGGGTGAGAAAAGGAAATCTCTTTGATCTGAAATGGCGTCTGACCAAATTGACCTTCTGGGCACGGCTTGTTTCTGGATTGGAGAGAAGGTCACGCAATTGCGAGTCTTGTAAAAGGGCACTGATTTCAGTCCTGTCACGGCGTTTTATATCGTCGAGGTTGGTCAGGATTTCGCGCTGTTTGCTGTGGCTGAGATGGAGCCCCGTGAACATGTTCACCAAAGCAGCGACGGCTTCAGGCCCCAGGTCGTCCAATGTGAGGGCCGTATTAAGGGAAATCATACCTTCAAGAAGGCCTTCTTGAACAGCAGCCGGCATACGGCACACACGCATGATTTTTCCCATCATCGAAGGATGGTCCGGCAGAACCAACCGCCGGCAGGTTTCCGCGAGTGTGGATGGATCTTCCACAAATCTATTCAGAAGATTTAACGAGCGTGACGTTTCCACAAGATTAAGCGAACGTTGCAAGGCATTGTCGCCGATGGCCAGTTCCGCCATCCGTTCCGGGGGCGTATCCTGCTTCAGGAGGTGCGCATGGATCTTGGTATACCCGAGATGCAGGCAGGCGGCCACACGTTTGAATCCGGAAACAATCAGGTATTTTTGGTCGTCTTGAACATGGAGAAATGGCGGGTTCAAGAGCCCCAGGGCGCCTATGGAGGCGGCCAGGGGCTCAATGGATGGTTCGGTTGTGATTCTGTAGATGCTGTTTTCAATATCGATGCTGGAAAGATCGGTTTCTAGCGTATCCCAATCCATGTCGCTACCTGAATCTTGTATGAAAGATGTTAACGACCTGTCAACTGGGCCAACGCTTCCTCGTATTTTCGAATGGTATTCTCGATGACATCATCCGGAAGATTTGGTGCCGGCGGATTTTTATCCCAGTCAAGTGAGAGGAGCCAGTCCCTGAGATACTGTTTGTCATAGCTTTTTTGGGGTCCTCCCGGTGCATAGGTGTCCTTGGGCCAGAACCGAGAAGAATCAGGTGTGAGAACCTCGTCGATGAGAATGAGCTTGTCGTCGATCAGGCCAAACTCGAACTTGGTGTCCGCAATAATGATCCCTTTCTCGTTAGCTATCTCGGCCCCTTTTTTGTAGATATCGATGCTTATCCGCCTGACTTTTTCGGCAATGTCCCTTCCCACCATATCTGCAGCGGCATCGAAATCGATGTTGATGTCATGCTGACCCAACTCTTCCTTGGTTGAAGGCGTAAAGATAGGCTCCGGCAGCCGGTCGGATTCCTTCAATCCCGAGGACAGCTTGATGCCGCAAATGTCGCCGCTTTGCTGATATGATTTCCAGCCCGATCCGCTGATATAGCCCCGCACCACACACTCAATAGGCAGCGGTTCCGCCTTGCGGACAACCATGCTTCTCTCAAAAAGGTCTTCGGCGTAGGGTTGGCACTCTGCCGGATAGTCGGCAACATCACTAGCCACCAGGTGGTTTTCGATCAATGTTTGCATGGCTTCGAACCAGAACAAGGAAATCTGGGTCAGTACTCTGCCTTTGCCGGGCACAGGGTTGGGCATGATCACATCAAAGGCCGAAATGCGGTCCGACATAACCATCAACAGGGTGTCACCGAGGTCGTAAATGTCCCTCACTTTTCCCCTTTTTACCAGCTTCAAGTCCGGGAAATCTGTTTCCAATACATAGGGTTTCATAAAACACTGCCTTTATCGCTTTTGGTTGGAATTTATTTAGGTTTTAGCCGTTGTTCTCAAAAAAGGTTATTTCTGCTCGAAGGCTTGTATGAATTTCTGCAGGACCGTCAATTCAATGGCTTCGATATCAATAAATTCAATACCGGTTTCATAGGATCCGTCTGCGCTCAACTTTGAGTAGACAGCAGTCCCCTGGATATCGATGATCTGCTCCTCCATGCCGATGGTCAGGGACACCAGGGTCTGTGGGGGCAAGGCTGCGTATGTCTCCAAAAGTATCCCAGACTCCGACACATTCAAGGTCCTGCCCATCCCTTGGGCAAATGCCTCTCCCTTCTCGTCCAGACATACGTAATTCAGCAGGTTTGTCGAATGAATCCGTTTATGCTTCCTGTTCTCTTCCATATTCGTAACCCGTTGACTCCCTGTAATATATTATTTAAATGATTCTTAAAATCCTATCAGCTCTGATGCTGTATTTTTTGAATGACACGTGTTGTGGCGGTGATGCACGCTGCCACGTTTTCAATAATATTTTTGAAAGTCGCCGAAATATTGTCATACTCCTGTTGGAACACGCCCGTATCCATGGACACGATTTTCAGGTCCTTTGACGCCAGAACAGAGGCCTTTTCCGGTTCGTGTCCCATATCGAAGAACGGGAAAGCGCCGAAATAGTCATCCTTGCTGAGGCTTGCCAACGGCAGGTAATTGTCTTTTTCCTGTTGGACGATATGAACGTGCCCCTGTTGAATCCTGAACAGCCTGTTTTCCGTCTCGCCCTGTCGCACCACCTTTTGTTTATCCTCTATAAAATTTTCGATGTTGATGCTTTGGGTATGATATTCCACGGCTCTGTTGGTGAGCTGCTTCAGACGCTTATCGAGGCTCATGACCATGGCCCGAAAATCGGCCGACATTTTGGCGTATTCCTGTGACAGACGCTGGGAGTCAAGAACACCAAGCTGCACATTGCCCAGCGATCTGGCCGTTGCGCCCCGGATATGGTCTTTGACGATGAAGGAAGAGAGGCTGCCCACAAAAGACCCATTGCTTATCTGCAGAATACTCAATGGCCCCTTGGGGGTCTCCTTCAGTATTTCAATGACCCCCTCCAGTATGATCCACATCCAATTGCCGTGCTTCCCCTCTTCTACAATGGCTTCCCCATCATAAAAGTCCTCCTCGTCCACTACATACATGTAGTCCACCATGGGGCCATTGACCCTTGGGGTACCTGACTCGTCGGTGATTTCTTTTTTCGTTTCCGGATCGG
Source organism: Thermodesulfobacteriota bacterium (assembly GCA_039714495.1). Classification (GTDB taxonomy): domain Bacteria; phylum Desulfobacterota; class Desulfobacteria; order Desulfobacterales; family B30-G6; genus JAJDNW01. The sequence continues at coordinate 18,623 of JBDLJD010000058.1, read as the reverse complement.
AGGTGGTTTGTCCCAGACGCACGATATCGCCGTCATCAAGCATTTTAAGACTGTCGAGAATAATGCCCATACGGCTGCGGCTGATCACTCTTTCCACAGGGACACTCTCCTCACTGAAAGCGTAGGTGCCTCCGGTCCACCCGAACAAGGCATACAGACCATCCAACCCCGCCAGGGTTCCGTCGGAAGCATTGACAGGGTTGCCGTTTTCAAAATACACGATTCCTGGTTCAGGCATGTGGGGACTGTGGATCCTGAGAATGCCGGAACTGCCGTTACTGCCCAGCAGCTGCATGATGTCCCCCAGACTGAGGAATCTCAGATTACCTTCGAGAACCGTGCTATTCTTCATGTGATTACTATTGTGCCCACTTCAATTCTTTTTGGAGTGATTTGAGGGTCAACATCATGCACTCTTTAAGGGCCACGCCCACACCGTCGCCCTTGAGGGCGCTGCCCGGGAACGACGGGACTTTCAACTGGCGGTTCATATCGCGGTCCATCTGCTCTATGCTCATCACCGGGATGTCCTGCTCTCCAAGGTCGCGTTTGTTGTACTGCAGCACCAGCGGCACCTTGAAAATGTTCAACCCGTACTCTTTGAGATTTGACTGTAAATCCTTCAGGGAGAGCATGTTTTTTTCACGCCGCACTTCCAGTGAATCCGCCACAAATACAATACCGTCGACTCCCCGCAATACCAGTTTCCGCGTTGAACTGTATCGCACCTGCCCCGGAACCGTATAGAGCTGAACCTTAATCTCGCACCCCTTGATTTTTCCGAGACCCATGGGCAGAAAATCAAAAAACAGCGTTCGGTCACCCTCGGTATTTATGGATACCATTTCACCGGTGATCTGCTTCCGGAACGTTTTGAATATATATTCAAGGTTGGTGGTCTTCCCCCCCCTTCCGGGACCGTAGTACACGATTTTGCATTCGATCTCACGTTTTTTCAAATTGAATATAGCCATTCAGCCTGACTCCACTTGAAGCGTTAAAATATTTTCAGGTACTGGTTATTTTTATGTCCAAACAGTAATCCCCCTGCTTGGGCCCTGATTTAATTTCAGATTTGGCGGCCACCACTCCGGAACCGTTAAAGATGGCAATGGGGGAATAGAATTGGAGGTCCTCTAATTGATTGTCGATGGCCAGGTGCTCGATCATCGTGCCGTCTTTTTTTGATACGATGAGGCTGAGGAGGTTTCCGGATTGAAAATTGACATCGAACTCGACCACCTTCCCCTTGCCGGGTCCGCTATCCAGATAGATGCCAATGGAACTGATATCGATGAACTCCTCTTCCTTTTTCTCCTCGACAACAGCTTCAGCCTTGACGCCGACCACGGTAAGTTTTCTGTCCACCCCTTTGCTTTCGAGCACCTGCTCCATGAAAACGCGCAATGTTTCCAACTGGTCATGGGTGAACATGTCACTTTTGGCCCATTCCTCGTATTTATCGCCTGCCAATTCTTCCGAATCCAGGGCGATGTGGCAGCGCAGTACATTTTTGGCGGCCACCAGGCGATGGGTCTCGTTTGCAATCAATTGGTTGAATTCGGCAAGAGCCCTTTCAAACTGCCCGAATTTTGCCAATGCCAGCGCCCCCTCCAGTGCAGCTTCTTCTTCGCTCTCCTCTTTGGAAAAAGAAAACAGTTTCTGGATCAGATCCTGGGCCCTGGAAGAAAGTTCCGGAGAGGAAGGCCCCATCTCCACTTTCTGGGTATTCACCTCCAGCATATTGATCTTTTTGGCCAGACCTGCGAGCAGTTTTTCCTTGTTTTTGATTCTGGGATTGTTTTTTATAAGATCTAAAGCTGCATCGTATTTCAGCCTGGCTTCGGACAACAATCCCTGTCCCTGATACAGTTCGGCTTCCTGCAGGAGTCGTTTTATGTTCTCTTTATCGCCCATCTATATCCCCGCAACTGAGGCTTAACACCGGATAATGTATGTTGAATTGTATTAAAGCAATGTGGTTTATATATCAAACTTTTTATTTTTAAACTATCCCTCTACCCTGTTTTTATACAAAAAGTCAATATTATAGAAAAATCTAACCTGATTTTAGGTTGACACCAAGGTTTGCAATGTTGGGCTTGACACCAAACCAAATTATGTTACTACTCACCGATACTCTATTGAAATCGACACCTGTTCCGAAAAAAGAAGCAAAGGAGAATGAAATGGATAAAAAAGTTACCGTCATCGGCGCCGGAAATGTAGGTGCAACCGCTGCCCAGCGCCTTGCTGAAAAGGAATTGTGCGATGTGGTCCTGATTGACATAGTGGAAGGCGTCCCCCAGGGAAAAGCCTTGGATCTCACCGAAGCCGCCCCCATAGAAAAGCACGATGCCCACCTTAAGGGTGCCAATGGCTACGGAGAATCCGCAGGCTCGGACATCGTTATCATCACAGCCGGGATACCCCGCAAACCAGGTATGAGCAGGGATGACCTGATAAGCACCAATGCCGGTATCATGAAATCGGTTACCAAGGAAGTTGCCGCCCTCTCACCCGAAGCCGTCCTGATCATCGTCAGCAACCCTCTGGACGCCATGTGCCATGTTGCCTACGAAGCCAGTCAGTTTCCAAAAAATCGGGTGATCGGCATGGCCGGGGTATTGGATTCAGCCCGCTTCAGGGCCTTCATCTCCATGGAACTCGATGTTTCGGTTGAAAACACCCACGCCTTTGTCCTCGGGGGACATGGGGACACCATGGTGCCCCTGCCAAGATTTTCGACAGTGGCCGGCATACCGATCACGGAGCTGATGCCCATGGAACGGATCCAAGCGCTTGTGGAGAGGACAGCCAACGGCGGGGCTGAAATTGTTAGTTTGTTGAAAACCGGCAGCGCCTACTACGCCCCTGCATCAGCGGCCGTTGAAATGGCGGAAGCGATCCTCAAGGACAAGAAAAAGATATTGCCGTGCGCTGCCCTTCTGGAAGGAGAATACGGATTTAACGATCTGTTCATCGGCGTTCCTGTCAAACTGGGCAAAGGCGGCATTGTGGATATCATCGAGATAGATCTGACCGAAGAAGAGAAGAGCGCCCTGCAAAAATCTGCAAATGCGGTTCAGGGCCTCAAGGACGACCTTAAAAAGCTCTCCTAAAAGCTCAGAGGCCGGAAGACAGAGGACAGAGGACCAGAACCACAGAGGTCGGAGCCGCAGAGGACACTTGGAAATTGGTTATTCGTTATTGGACATTCGTCTTTCACCTTAGTTTTATTTTACTGGCAACCAGCTTCTGGCAGGGATAAATCCCTGCGCTACACGGTCGGTTCGAAGAATGGGCATGTAGGCCAGGGCTTCAGCCCTGCACCAGCTTCTAATTTCTCCCTACTCTCTACTGCTTACTGCCTTCTGGTTTCTGGATGGCCTGCTTGACGTTCCGGGCGACACGCGAACCAATGCCCGAAACAGCCGCCATTTCCCCCACCGTGGCTTTCCTGATGTTCTCAATCGATCCGAAATGCTGCAACAAGGCTTTTTTCCGCTGACTGCCGATACCTTCAATGCCGTCCAGTTCGGATCGCATCAAAGCCTTGCCTCTCTGCCGGCGGTGAAACCCAATGGCGAACCGATGCGCCTCATCTCTGATTTTCTGCAGCAGCAACTGTGCCTCGTTATCCCGCCACAAGGGGACAGGATTCATACGCCCGGGTTTGTATATTTTATCCACGTCTTCGCCCCGTTCATCATCTTTCTTGGCAATGCCGATAATATCGAATGCGCCGTCCAACCCCAGGTCTTTGATAATGGATACCGCTATGTTGAGCTGTCCTTTGCCGCCGTCGACCATCAGCAGGTCCGGGAAAGGGTCCTGGCTGGTATGGCCGGTGAACCGTCTTTGCAGCACCTCGGCCATGTATGCATAGTCGTCATTGGCCTTCGGGGATCTGATCTTATAGGTTCTGTAGAACTGTTTAGCCGGCCGGCCTTTTTCGAAAACCACCATCCCGGAGACAGGTGATTTACCGTATATGCTGGAGTTGTCGAAACATTCGATGCGCTCGGGTAAATGCCGCAGGTTAAGGCGCTGCTGCAGCCGGGAGAGCAGGTCTTTTTCCATGTCCATGGATGTGAGGTGGTCTTTCAGCTTGGTATCGGCATTTTCCACTGCCAGGTGCATCAATCGCCTCTTCTCGCCTCGTTTGGGGAATCTGACCGCAACCTTCCTGCCTTTGAGACGACCGAGCATCTCCTCCATCAGGCTAATCTTCTCAAGGGGGGCTGAAACCAATATTTCGGAGGGCAGGTAATGGTTTTTTTCATAGTACTGCCGCAAAAAAGAATCCCAGATTTCAGCACGGGTCGATATGGTGTCCGCAAACTCAAAATGTCGGGACCCCAGGATAAACCCGCCGCGCACGAACAGCATCATGACGACAAAAGGACCCTCCCCTTCGGTCATGGCAATGACATCCCGGTCCTTGAGGTCGGTGGAGGCGATGACTTGCTTTTCAAGCGTGCGCTCCAGAGCAATAATTTTATCGCGCAGAACAGCCGCCTCCTCAAACCGTTGATGCTGTGCGTCTGCCGTCATTTCGGCTTTCAATGTTCGAATGAGATCCGGCGTTCTACCGTTCAAAAACAGGGCCACCTCATTCACCAGACGTTTATAACGGGATGACGCCACTTCCAGGCAGCAGGGGGCCAGACAGGCCTTCATCTGGAAATGGAGACAGGGACGGCGGCGGAGTTTGAATTCCTTGTCTTTGCATTTCCTCAGCATGAAAGTCCGGTTGACAATCCTGAGGGTCTGCCGGACAGCCCCGGCAGAAGCATAAGGCCCGAAATATCTTGCACCGTCTTTGTTTATTCTGCGCACAATCCGCAAGTTCGGATAAGGGTGTTTCAAGTTCAGCCGCAGCAGCGGATACCGTTTGTCATCCTTTAAAACAATATTGTAGCGCGGTTTGTGGCGCCGGATGAGGTTGGCTTCCAGTATCAGGGCTTCTTTTTCCGTCGCTGTTATCACGACTTCAAAATAGGCAATGTTGCCGACCAGGGCTCGGGTCTTGGGGTCAGACGGGCCTGATCTATTAAAATAGGACTGCAACCTTTTTTTTAGATTGGCTGCTTTGCCGACATAGAGGACCTGCTTGCCCGCGTTTTTCATGATGTATACGCCCGGACGCTGCGACACCTGTCGCAACTGCGCCTGGATGTTGTTGCCTGGGGGATGTTCCTTGCTTGGGCTCGATGTCATCGTTATTGGATATTGGTCATTCGTCTTTTTTACAGTGGGTTACCCTTAGCCCCCGGTCAGTTGTTTGAGCTCCTTGATGCGGTCCCGTAAAAGAGCAGCCCTTTCGAAAGCGAGCTCCTTGGCAGCCGCCGCCATTTCCCTCTCAAGCGCCCTGATGGTGCCGTCAAGGTCGTCCAGGGAGTCATAGGATTCGATCTTTTCAGCGGCTTTGTCGACTGTCACGTAATCTGCTTCATATACGGACTCAAAAATAGAGGTAATTTCCTTTTTAATGGTCTCCGGCGTGATGCCGTTTTTTCTGTTGTAGGCCTTTTGTATTTCTCTTCTGCGCCTGGTTTCATCAATGGCCTGCCCCATGGATCTGGTGACATCGTCGGCGTACATGATTACCTGCCCGTTCACATTCCGGGCGGCCCGGCCGCAGGTTTGCACCAGGGATCGAGCGGAGCGCAGAAAGCCTTCCTTGTCGGCATCCATTATCGCCACCAGCGAAACTTCAGGGATATCCAAACCTTCCCGCAGCAGGTTGATGCCGATGAGGACGTGGAACTCCCCCTCCCTGAGATCCCTGATAATATCCATACGTTCCATGGTCTTGATGTCCGAGTGCAGATAGCGCACCCTGACGCCCAGATCGGCATAATACTCGCTCAGGTCTTCTGCCATGCGTTTGGTCAGGGTGGTTACCAGCACGCGCTCACCCGCTTTTTCGCGCAGCCTTATTTCATGCAGCAGGTCATCCACCTGGTTTTCCGCCTTGCGGACCTGGATATCAGGATCAAGCAGCCCGGTGGGACGGACGATCTGCTCGGCAATGGCATCGCGCCCCTTGTCCTGTTCATATTCGGCAGGGGTTGCGGACACAAAAACGACTTGGGAGAAACGTTTTTCGGTCTCTTCAAATTTCAGGGGGCGGTTGTCCAGTGCGGACACCAGTCTGAAACCGTAATCCGCGAGAGTCATTTTGCGCGACCGGTCGCCCTTGTACATGGCTCTCAGCTGCGGCACGGCAATATGGCTTTCGTCAATGAATACGAGATATTTTTCAGGAAAGTAGTCCAGCAGCGTGGGCGGCGGTTCCCCGGGAGCACGTCCGGTAAAATGTCGGGAGTAGTTTTCAATGCCGTTGCAATAACCGATTTCCTGCAGCATTTCGAGATCGAAGTGAGTGCGTTCCTCTATACGCTGTGCTTCTATGAGCCGTTTCTGATCCCTGAAATAGTCAACGCGCTCCTTGAGCTCGTCCAATATAGTTTTTACGGCACGCCTGCGCGTTTTCTGCTGTGAAACGTAGTGACTGGCGGGAAAAATCAACAACTTTTTCAGGTTGCGTTTAACGCTGCCCTTGAGTGAATCTATTTCTGCTATCGCCTCCACGGTATCGCCGAAAAAATCGATCCGCAGCGCTGTATTATCCTCATAGGCCGGAAAAACTTCGACCCGGTCGCCGCGCACCCTGAAGGTACCGCGGTGAAAATCGACATCGTTTCTCTCGTATTGCATGGCCACGAGGTCAGCCAGAAGATCCTCGCGCACCAATTCGCTCCCCGCCTCCACCTCCACCCGCATGGAAAGGTAGTCTTCCGGCTCACCCAGGCCGTAAATGCAGGAAACGCTGGCGACAACGATGACATCCTTGCGGGTCAACACCGAGCGTGTGGCCGAGTGCCTCAACTTGTCGATCATTTCATTGATGGAGGAATCTTTCTGAATGTAAGTGTCGCTCGAAGGGATATAGGCTTCGGGCTGATAGTAATCATAGTAGGAAACGAAATACTCCACAGCATTGTGAGGAAAGATCGATTTGAACTCGTTGTACAACTGGGCGGCCAGAGTCTTGTTGGGAGCAATGACCAGCGTGGGCATGTTTACCCTTTCGATCACCTGCGCCATGGTAAACGTCTTGCCGGAACCGGTAACCCCCAGCAGTACCTGGTGTTCCTTCCCGGCATCCACATTGCTGCTCAATTTATCGATGGCTTGGGGTTGGTCGCCGGTGGGTTGAAAGTCGGATACTATTTTAAAAGGGGGCATACAGACCTTGCGAAATACCATCCGTAGGGGGCTCGTTATTTATAGAATTGAAAAGCGAATGTCCAATAATCAATATCCAATTTCCAATGATCAAATTACAGCAGGGCTGAAGCCCTGGACTACATAGCATTAAGCCGAATGCCTTGTAGCGCAGGGATTTATCCCTGCTAATCCGTGCGCTAAATACCGAATTTCATGCTGATTGTCTTTACTTGGATATTGATCATTCGTTATTGGATATTGGATATTTCTTTATTTGTCGATCTTCCAAACGGTTCCATCAGGACGATCCTCAATGACCACGTCCATGGCTGCAAGGCGGTCCCTGATTTCATCTGCTTTTGCCCAGTCTTTATCCTTGCGGGCGGCTGTGCGTTCTTTCAGCAGGGATTCGACTTCGGCCGGGTCGATATCCTGCTTCTCCGCCTGCATCGATTTTTTTTCCGAGAAATAGCTATCTGCAGATTGATTCAGCACACCCAGCACTTTTCCCATCCTCAGGATGGCGTGCCGCAGGAGGCCTAACTGCGCGGCGACTGTGGGATCGTCCGCATCGATTTTATCATCCATATGGCGGTTCGCCTGGCGGGCGGCATCGAATACAACGGCCAACGCCCTGGCGGTGTTGAAATCGTCGTCCATGGCTTCGCAAAACCGCTGCCAGTAAGTATCGGCCAGGTTGTCTTCATCCGCAACCCCTTCCGCGTAAGAATCGGCCCGATTTTCAATCCGTTGCAGCATTGCATAAATCCTGTCGAGTGCGGTTGTCGATTCCAGAAGAGCGCCGTCGCTGAAATCAATGGGTTTGCGGTACTGTTTGGACAGCAGAAACAAGCGTACGGCTTCAGGGTGAAAGTGCTGCAGCACATCCTTAACCATTAAAAAATTGCCAAGCGACTTGGACATCTTCTCCTGGTTAATATTGACAAATCCGTTGTGGATCCAGTAGTTGGCGAAAACCTCGCCTGTTGCGCATTCCGATTGGGCGATTTCGTTTTCATGATGTGGGAAAACAAGGTCCTTGCCGCCACCGTGAATGTCGAACGTCCGGCCCAGAAATTTTGAGCTCATGGCCGAGCACTCAATGTGCCAGCCGGGCCGTCCTCGTCCCCAGGGGCTCTCCCAATAGGGTTCGCCTGGCTTGGCTGATTTCCAGAGAGCGAAATCAAAAGGATTTTGCTTGCGTGTGTCAATATCAACGCGCGCCCCGGCCTCCATGTCCTCCAGCCTGCGACCGGATAATTTCCCGTAACCCTCGAAAGACTCTACTGAAAAATAGACATCCCCTTCCTTGGTATAGGCGGCCCCTTTCTGGATCAGCTTTTCCACAAAAGCGATTATTTCAGGCATATGTTCGGTAACGCGTGGTTCGAAAGAGGGCTCCGCCACGTGCAGTGCTTTCATGTCTGCCTGGAATTCCTTGATATAAAGATCTGCCAATGCCACGGACGACATGTTGAGTTCGGTGGCCCGCTTGATGATTTTATCATCGACATCCGTAAAGTTGCGAACATAGGTGACCTTCATGCCCGCGGCCCGGAAATACCTGACAACGACATCAAACACCACAAACGCCCTCGCATGCCCGATATGGCACGAATCGTACACAGTGGGCCCGCAGACGTACATCCTGACTTTTCCAGGTTCTATGCTCTTGAACGGCTCTTTTTTTCTGGTCAGCGTATTGTAAATATTCAGGTTCATGCGGTTTCCGTTTTTTTCTGAATCAGGGCCACACATCGGGCGGCAATCCCCAAGCCCCTGCCCTCAAAACCGAGGCCTTCGGTGGTTGTGGCCTTAACATTGATGCATTCTTTGTCGATTTCCAACAATGCCGCTATGTTATCTTCCATTTTTATCCGATAGGGGGCCAAACGCGGCGCCTCGGCTATCAGTGTGGCATCGACATTTATCACATAAAAACCGCTTTTATGAATCAGGCGGGAAATTTTTTCAAGGAATTTCATGCTGGAGGCATTTTTATTTTCAGGGTCGGTATCCGGAAATAGAAGGCCTATATCCCCAAGACCCAATGCTCCCAGGAGCGCGTCGCACACGGCATGCACCAGAACGTCGGCATCCGAATGTCCCAGGAGCCCTTTTTCAAATGGGATTGCCACACCGCCGAGGACGAGTTTCCTGCCATACACCAGGCGATGCACATCATAGCCTGATCCGGCCCTGACACTTGAATCCTGCATGTGATAGGTTTTTTTTCGGTTCATTTGCATTTCCAATGGGTTCGATACCGGTTGAAGGCAATCAGTTCGCGGCGGATATCAACCGCTGCCCGGATGGCCCTTGCAGGATCGTCATCATGGGAGACCGGCGCCCCCCAGATGACCATGATGGCGTCACCGATGAACTTGTCCACGGTACCCTCATGGGCGAAGACAATATCGACAATTTTTTCGTAATATTCATTCAGCATTTGCAGCACTTCTGCTGCTTGAATATTCTCACTCATGGAGGTAAACCCCCTGATATCGACGAACATGACCGTGGCCACCCTGTTGATGCCCCCTTTTTCAACGTTCAAAGCACCGGACACGACCATCTCCGCCAGGTCAGGCGACAACAGGCGTTGAAACCGTTCGCGGGTGGCAGTTTCCCGCCTGCTTTTTTCCTCAGCCTTTTTGCGTTCGTTTATGGTAAACTGGGAATGGGATCCGAAGATGACAAACAGGCAGATAACGATGACCCTGGGCCAGATCTCAGCTGCCCCGGTCCCGAAAAGACGAGCGGACACATTCAGATCGACAGACATGAAAATGGATAGAAGCGTATCTAATATCCAGTAAACGGCTGCAAGTCCAATACCGATGAGCACCATTTTATCGGTGAGACCAACACGGAATTTACGGTTTGTTCCCAATTGTATCTCCCTGTATTATTGGCATGTTAAGGTGCGACAAGGAGCATCAAACAGGTACTTTTGAACAGATGCCGGGCGCGTGCCCCTCTAAGCACGCAAATTTTAATCAGAATTAAGCCCATTTTTCAAGGTCATTGTATTGAGCCGCTGCAAATCGGCGCTCAAATAAAAACAACTGCCTGTATATAATGAACTCTTGACAAAAATCACTAATTATGAATAAATAGGCTTTGTTATATATCTATAGTTCAAAGTTATATATTTATACGCCAACCTGTAATAATTATACAATTTAAAAATGGAGTCTCGCCTTGGCCGGGAAAGATGAAATTTCTTCAACTGAAAAATTGCTGGACCTGATACGGGAAGACAACGACAAGGTTCAGAAACCATCCAACCTTTCAGCGGAAACATCGACTGATGCGCCGGTAGAAACACCGGTGGAGACAGACGAAGCAAGCCCTTCCGCCGCCTTTTTTTCCAATGTCATCCCCATGCGGAAGAAAACAACTGTCGGGGTGGATATCGGGTATCACGAACTAAAATTGGCCATGGTCAACCAGGTTTCGGAGCATAAGCGCGAACTGCTTGACTTCGCCGCCATTTCCTACCCTAAAGGAATTTCTCAGAACAGTCCGGCCTTCCCGGCCTTCTTGAAAAATGCGCTTAAAGATTTCTGCGGCAGGAGCAGGCAGACTGCCATCTGGGCTGCCATCTCAGCCGCCCGTGTGGAAACACGCAACCTGAAAATACCCAAAGTTTCCAAAAAGCAGCTTGACAACGCCATCTACTGGACGCTGAAAAAAGACCTCTCTTTCGATGAGAATGAAATGATTTTCGATTATGACATCCTGGGGGATGTCATCGAAGACGGGGTCAATAAAATAGAGGCCATGGCTTATGTGGCCCCCAAGCAGGAAGTCGTTCAGCATAAAAACCTTTTCGCTAAAATCGGGTTTCCCTTGACGGGTGTCACCATCGTACCTTTCGGTATCCAGAACCTGCTGAGAACCAATATCATTGACGCCCGCGAAAAGCTTGTATGCAGTCTCTTTATCGGCAGGGACTGGTCACGCATCGTCATTTATTCACGTGGGAATCTGGTTCTTTCCCGGGGCATCAAAGCCGGTATTCGCAGTATGATTGAAGCCGTTGCCCAGGAACTCGGCAAAAGCAACCTCGACACCACTGAACAGACCATCGATCCATCTGAGAGCAGCATCTTCGGCATCAACGAAGAAACCTATATTTTTGACATCGAACAGGCACGGCAGATTTTTTTCGATCATATCAGCCATGATTCCACCTTCACAGGAGAGGGCGCCGGCCAGTCTCTCAAAGGTCACGATGTCTTTACCATGATTCTGCCGGCCGTGGAGCGTCTTGTCAAACAGGTGGAAAGGACCCTGGAGCACTACTATCTTCACTTCGGCAATGAGCGTATGAGCCGAATATTCGTATCCGGTCAACTGAGCGCTTACGGCAACTTGATCCAGTACATGCGGGAACAATTGGATATCCAAATCGACACACTGGATCCGTTCTCGGCCAGATTGAATTACCTAGGCATCACCACCTTGCCCATCGATCCTTCGGCCAAGGAAGCGTATGCGCCGGCCATCGGACTGGGTCTTTCCAACAACGCGTTCACACCCAATTTCATCTATACCTACAAGGACAAAAAAGCCGATGACAATGCCAAAAGGATCAATCGCATCATTGCCACCGGCATTGTTTTTTTTCTTGCCATTTGTTCCGGCATATATGTCTGGGGCAACTCGTTCCTCAATGAAAAAAACATGGAATTGGTACAACTGCAACGGGAAGTTGAAACCTTTAAACCCCTAGTCAACAAAAATCTGATTATCAATCTTGCCAGTCAGACTAAAAATAAACGACAATCCCTGAAAAAACTGGGGGAACGGTACAAAGGGATGGCCGTTATCAATGAGATATCAAATATTACGCCATCTGAAATAAAACTATTGAGCATTACGGCTCACTTTGGCAACGCGCCGAACACGGAAGGAGAAGGCCGAAAGCAGACACTGGTTGTCGAAGGCATCATTACCGGCGACCGCCTCACTTTCGAATCGACCCTGGCGGGATATGTCGTAAGGATCGGGAGTTCACCCATGTTCAACACGCCCAGCGTCGAGAACAAATCTTTCAAATTTTTTAACAACGAAGAGGTGTTGCAATTCAGGGCCATGCTTGACCTGGTCTGAAAGGAAAACAAGGGCATGACCGGCAGCAGTCAAGGTCGATTGAACTGTAACCATGGATCGCGGATCATGCACTTCGCCTCTTTTAACACGGACATAATTGTCAATATGATCGGAACTGTTGATGCCCATGAAATATCTGCCTACTAGAAATACATTCATGATCCTGGTATTTGGCGGGGGAATCTTGTTGTTTATTTTGATTGCGATATTTCCCAATTACCTGTCCTACACCAACGCTGTACATGAAATCAGTTTACTCAAATACAAAATCGAAGAGCAGAAAATCCTTTCCCCAATTTTCGAAGACCTTTCAAAAAAGGCGCAGTTCCAGAAACCAGAGTCGCTGCCGTTTCCACCAGCCGATAAATTGTCCCGCAACGACACTGAAAAAATTACCCCGATTATACGCGAAATAGTTGAGGTCAACGGGTTTAAGCTGGAAGATATCGATACCGATATCGAAAGTCTTATGACGGAATCCGGCATTCTTAAATTGAGCATCAATCTAACCGGTGAATTTCATAATTTAAGGAATCTCCTGTTGGACCTGGGGAGCCTGCCCTATCTGGAACATATCGAGCTGATTCAGATAGGACGTTTTGGTGATAAAAATAGAATCGACCTGACCATTTGGATATCACAGGAGCGCTGAAATGCATCCCGCTTTAACAGCAACTATGTCATATTTAATCCGTCACCTTAATTTAGAAGGCAGAGATATCGATCAATGCTGAATAGAGAAAGAATAATCGTTCTTCTGATGATTGTAGCCGTCACTTACGGCGCCTACAGCCTGTTTCTAGCGCCCGGGGATCAATCGACTGTCCACAACACCAAGGAAAATATGGCCGAGCTTAAAAACTTTGTCGTCGATGCCGCGACCAATCTTTCCAGTGAATCTGTGTCGGCCGCCGACAAATACATCATCGAGCAGGCTGAAAAAGTATGGCCCGAGAGCCCGTTTCTCAAATCCGGAAACGTTTTGACATCTCAACCTTTCGAAGCCAAAGCCGAAGTAAAGATGGAGAGCATCAAGCTTGCCTATACAGGTTTTCTGCAAACAGAAAACAGCCTCCTGGCCATAGTAAACGGTATGGAATACGAAACCGGGGAACAGCTCACCGAAGCCGGGTATTATATCAAAAGTATATCACTGAATAAGGTGGTGATAGGGATTGCGAATCAGCCCAAAACGATAATTCTTCCCTTGGATGAAAACGTCAGCATTCAGAAGGAAGCAAAGGAGTAACGGCATTGAAAATGAGAAAATTATTAAAATACAACCCTGCCGCTCTTTGGACAATACCTATTATGCTCTCGTTGGCGCTGCTTTTCGGTTGCGCTCATGATCAAGAGCAAAAAGATCCGTTCGTCGAACAGTGGAAAATGACGGCTGAAAAGTCCAGAGGATATTCTCCCAAGGCTAAACAACGCACTGTAATCCCTCCGCCGCCGAAAGTTACCGAAATCGAGCCACTGGATAAGGAAGACCAGGAACCGGAGAAAGCACTACCCGCAAAGAAGATCACCATGCGCATGCACGAAACCGATGTCACTGTCTTGCTGCGGGCCCTCACGCGTGCGGTGGGGATCAACCTCATTATCAATGACAGCGTCAAGGGCACGGTTAACATTGACGTCAAAGAAGCTTCCTGGGACCAGGTGTTTACCGGCATCCTCCGAGCCCAGGGGCTTTTCTACGAATGGGAGGGTGATATCCTCCGCATCATCACCCTGCAAGACCGCAACAAAAGCCTCGAACAAATGGCTACCGAGCAAAAGATCCGCGAGCAGGAAAACAACATGGAAAAATCCGAACCACTGGTTACCCAGGTGGTGCAGGTGGAGTTTTCAGAAGCCAAAAAACTGCAGGCCAGCCTCCAAACCTATCTGTCTCAAAATACAGAAGGCGGGCAGATGGGTTCTGTCATGGTGGACGAGCACACCAACTCCCTCATCATACAGGCCATGTACAGCGATCTCAAGCGCATGATTCCCCTGATCATGGAACTGGACCGGCCCACCCCCCAGATACTGATCGAAGCCCATATCGTGGAGGCCACCGAGGCAACCGCACGGGACCTCGGTGTGCAGTGGGGCGGGATAAGCCATAGCGGCGATTTATGGGTAACCCCGGGTATCAACTCCCAAGGGGTCGTTAGTAACACGTTGAGCTCGGGCGGTATCGACCCCACCTCAGGATGGGCAGTCAATTTTCCAACAGGCACAGCTGGTACGGGTGTACCCCAAAACGATTTTGGATTCACCGCTTTGGCGCTAGGATTTGCCCTGGAAGACGTGGGTAGCAGCATCCTTACTGCTCAACTCACCGCCCTTCAGCAGGATGGTAAGGTAAACATCCTCTCAAGCCCGTCCATCACCACCATCGACAATCAGAAAGCCATCATCGAAAGCGGTGACGAGGTCCCCTATCAGACCGTTGAAAACGGCGAAGTAAAAATTGAATACAAAAAAGCGGTGCTCAGCCTCGAGGTCATCCCCCATGTGATCGGCAACAACGCCCTCAAGCTCGAAATCATAACCAAGAAAGACCAGTTGGATTTTACCAACAGTGTCGGCGGCCAACCCATCATCAAGACCAAAATGGCAGAAACCAAGGTCATCGTGTTCAACGGTCAGACCACCGTTATCGGCGGATTGAGCAAGGAACAAACCGAAGCGGCCGATTCGGGTGTACCCTGGCTGAAGGATATCCCCGTAGTGGGATATCTGTTCAAGGGCGAATCAACCAAAAGAGGTATGGAAGAGCTGCTAATTTTCATCACGCCGCATATCCTGGGAACAAGGCAGGACGCTGAACTGGATGATGCCGCATTGGAAGAACCCGCTTCGGAGTCGATAAATAATTAGTTATCATGGATTATTTTACTATTCTCAACTTAAATAAGGAACCCTTTTCCAACTCACCGGACCCTGATTATTTCTTTCATTCCCAGCAGCATGTGGGCTGTCTTCAAAAGCTCGAACTGTCCCTGCGCCTCAAACGGGGGCTGAATGTGGTTATCGGGGATGTGGGTACCGGCAAAACCACCCTCTGCCGGCAGCTCATCCGCAAACTCAGACAAGATGACGCTATCGAGACCCATCTTATTCTGGACCCCTATTTTTCCACGCCCCACGAATTTCTTTTTACAGTTACCGACATGCTGGTCCCTGAAAAACCCGATAAAAGTGAAGACGACTACCAGCTCAAGGAACGCATAAAGAACGCCCTGTTTCAAAAAGGGGTGGATGAACAGAAAACAACCGTGCTGATCATCGATGAAGGGCAGAAGATTCCCGAATTCTGCCTTGAACTCATGCGCGAATTTCTCAACTACGAAACCAATAACTACAAGCTGCTGCAGATCGGCATCTTTGCCCAGAAAGAGTTTGAAAATACGCTGGAAAAATACGCCAATTTCACGGATCGGATCAACCTGTATCACCTTCTGGAACCCATGAGTTTCAAGGATACCAGAAACATGATCCAGTTCCGTCTGAACCAGTCCAGCGCTGTGGCTCAAAAGATGTCGTTGTTTACCTATCCCGCCATGTGGGCCATCTTCAGGGCAACCCGGGGATATCCGCGAAAAATCGTCAACCTTTGCCACCGCAGTATGCTGGCCATGATTATCCAGAACAAAACCAAAGCCAACTGGTTTTTGGTGCAATCGTGCATGAAAAGGGCTTTCGGGGGTTCCCGCAAACGATCATGGGCGTTGGCAAGCATGGTTGCCGTCCTGGTGGCGGCCGGTATCATCCTGGTACCCAGATTCATGCCGGATAGAACGCCATCCATTATTTCCGTCCAACCGGAATCCTACGATATCAACGCCCCCCGGGACAACGCCGCCACCAGCAATGCAACGGCAATACCAATAAATAACGAAGATTCGCATGCCGGACAGGCTCAGGCTGCCAAACCAGAAATGGAAAGCGCCGCCCCTGCCGCCCCTTTGGATACGCCTTCATCGGAAAAGACCGATAGCGTCTCTGACCAGAACGATGCATCAACAGCCACACCTCAGGAAGCCGCTTCAAATGAAAGCCCGGAAAGGACCATAAGCCAGAGCCCCTTCCTGAGCATAGCCCCTCAACATCAGCCTCCCAAGGTTTTAGGGCAACTAAAGGTTCAACGCATGGAGACCCTGGGGGGGCTGATCCAGAAAGTGTATGGCATTTTCAACCTGCAGTATCTCTATTCCGTCATGGAAATGAATCCGCATATCACGGACCCCAATACCATCGATATTGGTGACGTCATTGTTTTCCCGGCAGTTCCCCTTGCCGTCAAACCGCATGGTCAGAACCACTGGTGGATTGAGTTTAAACGCATGGAAAGTATGAAAGCGGCTGTCACCCATTTGCGATCCGATTATGAACTCAATACGTCATCACGGCTGATACCCTTCTGGGAAAAATCTTCAGGGCTGCATTTTTCCATTATTTCAAACAAATATTATTATGATGAGGCTACGGCCGAAAATACCTTAAACAGTCTGTCGCCTGAAAAGCGTTCGGAAAGCAGGCTTCTGTCGGCCTGGGGCGATGAAACCGTTTTTTATGCCAACCCCTATCTGGGGCCTTGAATCAGAGAGAATCAAAGTGAAACAAAAAAAACGACTAGGCGAAATGCTCATCGAGGCCGGCCTGCTCAATCAGGATCAGCTGAAACAGGCCATTGTTGACCATAAGCGCACCAATATGAAACTCGGCCAGTATCTGGTTCGTGAAGGGTTTGTCAGTGGTTCACAGGTTGCCGACATTATTTCCAAACAGTTGAAGATTAAAAAATATATCCCTGACAATTACCCCATCGACATAGATCTCTCCAAAGCCCTTCCGTTGGAACTTGCCCAGAAGTACCAGGCCGCACCTCTCAGAAAGACCAATTTTCTGCTCACGCTGGCCATGACCGACCCCATGGACATCAAAGCCCTGGATTCCATAGAAGTGTACTCCAACATGGAGGTGGAAACCGTTATCTGCACCTATCAGGAATTGAACAACCTGATCGGCAGTTTGTACGGGACCTATTCCGGTATCGATGGTGTCCTCGAGGGTATGCAGGAAATGCAGATTGAAAGGGACGACGACGGCGAAGAGCCCAGGCCCTCCATGGGAGACGTAGAGGTAAGCTCTCTCCAGGACATGGCCGAGGAGGCGCCCGTGGTGCGCCTGGTAAACTCCATCCTGTCGCAGGCTGTACGTGAAGGCGCCAGCGATGTGCACATCAGCCCGGAAAAGGATTATGTGCAGGTCCGCTTCAGGGTGGACGGAAAATTACATGAACTGCCGGCGCCGCCCAAAACCATGATCCTCTTGATCATTTCCAGACTGAAAATTCTGGCCAACATGGATATTTCCGTATCCCGGATCCCTCAGGACGGCCGTTTCACCGTTAAGATGGACGAAAAGGAAATCAATATCCGTGCCTCCACCATTCCCACGATCTATGGTGAAAATATGGTGCTGAGGCTGCTGGATACCAGTGGTGGCGTGCATTCCCTTGAAGAACTGGGCATGTCCAAGGCTGATATTAAAAAGCTGGAACCCATGATTTACAAGCCCTATGGCATGATATTGAGCACAGGCCCCACGGGCAGCGGGAAAAGCACGACCCTTTATTCCATCCTCAAACGAATCAACCAGCCGGATATCAACATCATCACCCTCGAGGATCCGGTCGAATACCGTATCAACAAGATCCGGCAGATTCAACTGAACCACAAGGCAGGCATGACCTTTGCGAGTGGTCTGCGCTCTATCATGCGCCAGGACCCCGATGTTATCATGGTGGGCGAGATCCGGGATCCTGAAACGGCTTCCATCTCTGTCCAGTCCGCTTTGACCGGCCACCGCGTTTTAAGCACCGTTCACACCAACGATTCCGCCGGCGCTATCACGCGCTTTATTGATATGGGCATCGAGCCTTTCCTGGTTTCGTCGGTCATGCTTTTGTCAATCGCCCAACGCCTGGTCAGGAAGGTGTGCCCCTATTGCAAGAAACCCTATACGCCGCCCCAGGCAGCTCTCGAATATTGGGGAATGGATAAGGTTGAATCAGCTAACTTCATGGAAGGCAACGGGTGCTTCAACTGCATGGACAAAGGCTATAAAGGTCGTACCGGCGTTTATGAAATCCTGATTATCGATGAAATGGTTCAGGACATGATTTTGCAACGCAAATCATCCCAGGAAATTTCCCGGGCTGCGCGACAGGCCGGAACCCTGAAAACGCTTAAGGATGACGCAGCCAA
>JBDLJD010000057.1:0-24668 GCA_039714495.1 Thermodesulfobacteriota bacterium | reverse complement strand
TGTCGGTTGGTTTGTTGATTCTTATGGTGGATAGATGTTTTAAAAGGTTTTTAAGAAAGGAATGTGCCGCCCTGAAAATGGGCGGCACATTCCTTTTTGATGAAGTCTTTATCGGTACCGATCCCACAACATTGATATTTGCGTTTGTAAGCTTAAAAAAAGCATGGGGGATATTTGGGCCGGCTTTATTATGGAGCATTCTGAGGTTGAGAATTTTAAGTTAATAAGGCGAGACAGTCCATCTCAAGTCGTAGATATTAGCTGAGTCAAATGGAAAGATCCATATGTAATAAAGTCCACGCCACTCGATCGGGTATTCGATATATTCATTGTCGGTGTCTGACTCGCTAAAATCCAGTTCAAATCCCGTGGCATCATACAGTACCATATCAAGATCGCCGTCTACGTTCCAAAATTGGCAATTAATTTGCAGCAAGGCCTCATCGTCTTGAACATCGATTACGAACAGGTCTCCGATATCTTCATCCACAAGGGGAAAGTACCCAAGAATTTCTGACACCCACTGATTTTCCCAATCGCTGGGCTGGTAGCTGTTGCTCCATGCAGGAACCATATTTGTTTGCGGGGAAAGGTCGCTTTGCCCTGCATTGTTGTATGCGGCAACCGCATAAGAATAGATCAACCCGTTGGTCAGATTTTCATGAATATGGATCGTGTCGGTTCCTAGTGGTTCTATTTTAAAGCTGTTATCCACCGTTATGACCTGTATCTCATCCCAATATGACGCGATGCGATAATAAAGATAATAACCTTCCGCCCCCTGGGCAGCGCTCCATGAAATGGTCATTTCCTCGTAGTCGGGGTACGCGTACAATTCTGCGGGGGCCGGCGGCGGCCCGCCCGGTGTATATCCGGCCGGGGTGCTGAAGCTCCATACATCGGTTTCAAGGCCGTAATCAGCTTCACTGTAACGCGCTACAACGTACCAGTAATAGGTTGTGTCTGCCGCAAGGCTGGTTAAGGTGTAGCTGTTGTTGTAGGTGGTGGCGTCAAGGACGATATACTCGGAATCCAGACCATCGGTTATAACGAAATAATAATCTGTCGAGCCAGCCACCGGGCTCCAATTCAAGATCAAGTTGCCGTCCGATATGGTTGCGCCGTTTTCCGGCGATGACAAAACCGGCATCGAGTATTCAGCTACGATGTCGCCCGCTGAATTTTCTATATTGGCTAAAACTTCGATACCTGATTTTTCACCATAGTACATAATTTCATCTGCATTGTTAACGACCATCAGCACAAGGCTCATATTTTTCCCGACAGGAATGTTGTTGATGACCCCCTTCCGGGATGAACAGGGCCATGGACCGCCCTTATAAGAGTTGCTTTCTGCGGTAAAAATAGTGGCTTCCACGACTGAATCAGCCGGGCAGCTGCCCGGAAGCGTCTGTGAGCCAATTTTATCTCCTGCATCGGGTCCGCCGACCCATTTCACGTTGAAAGAAACGGATCCGGACTCCGTTTGGGTTGAGTCGATCGATTGTGTGGCCTCGCTGCAGGCAAACAGAAACAGCAGGACGAACAAGGCTGCATGGAGCCCGAGACAGGACTTGGCTCCTAATTGTGCAGACCGGCAACCCCCCGGGGCACCTAATTTTGTCTTTTGCATCATACGATCCACCTTGCTTGTTTGAAAACAGACACCATTTTTTTACCAGGTCACACCTACACTGCCGGTTTCTTCCGCCGTTGAATCGGAAGATCCGCCGCCACCGCCACCTGCCAGCGCAGCAACACCCCCTGCAACCACCACCGCGCCCAGCACAATCCACAACCATTTACCACTGCTCTTGTCAGGGATTTCCTTTTCATCAGAAACCCTGCTCTGGGGCATATGCTCGGTTATGGTTTCCGCTTCAGACGCCTCAACTTGAGCTGCATCAACAGGGAGTGCGGACCACAGCATTGCCAGTACGAGGGCAACCGAAATCGCTTGCTTGAATGTGTCCATCGCATCCGTCCTCCTTAGAATTTGACCAAAATATCTTCATTTCTGTTCCCGTACAGCATGGGGGTCTGTTCCCTGCCGCCATGCAATCGCCTTGCCCAATAGGGAACACCTTCCGATCGATCCGATACGTATTCATAGATCTCCTGAAAGGTGATTTGGCCGTCGTTGTTTCGATCTGCTGAACCGCCTATAGCTTTCAGGAAAAAATAACTGAACAATCCATGACCTTTTTCATCGTACCAGCTGCTGATCTGGCCACCATCCGAGCTGGTCAACACCGCTGCACCGGCCGGTATGATATTAGCCGTATCGACCCTGATCAGCGCAGGGCTTGCGCTTTTAATCAGGTAACGCCCGGAGTTGGTGCCACCGGAAAAACATGAGTCCAGAACAACCGTTATTGTTCTGGCTTCCATTTTGGATAGATTTTGATAAAAAAGATCCAGCGAATAACCGTTCAGTGCTATCTTTGCGGGGTCACAGTCCGCAGGTACGATGTATCCCTTCATTTTATTAAGGTCTGGCGATCCGTGACCGCTGTAATAAATAAAAACGTCTGACCGGAATGGCTTTACGTAGTCGTACAGTATCCCACGATGGTTGCCCTGTATGCCAAACAGCGCCTCGAAGCGCGCTTTGGTGATATCCTTTTCAAGAAAGATATTGCTCTCTTTATATCCCAGGGCCCTTATCAGATAGCTTTTCATGCTTTCAGCATCGTTGTGAGCATATGCAACTGCAGGTATGTCCTGGTGTTGATAAAAACGGTTGCCGATGATCACGGCTATGCCGTTTGTATTCTGCATGGCCGTTGATGGGATGTCAGCATCCACATCGTAAAGCATATCCGGACTATCCGAGTTGAGATCGAAATATTTCGACGCTATGATACTCCCGTCTAACAATATCTTTACGGTCCACTCGCCTGGATATTGCTGTGCTTTGTCATTCTTGATGGATATCTTGTGCCATAAGGTGGCCTCTTCGGCATAGTTGCCCTTGGATGTACCGATTTCGTATGGATCTGGTGCATAATAAAGCTTGCCGTCAGGGCTGTACCATCTCCACTCTACTGTGTGCTGTCCCGACAGGTTTGCCAATCTGACATGGGCTACGACAGCGTTATCTTGGGTCGTAAATATGTTGGTGGGTGTCAGGAGGACTTCGCGATTATTTACATCCTTAAGGCCCTTTGCCAGGGTGGTCTCAGCAACACTTAATTTTGGAGCCTCCTTGACGCTCCTGTTCGGGCTGCAAGAAAATAAAAAGAGAACCAATAGGGTTAGTAGCAATGCGGAATAGAGTGTTTTCCGCGCTCTGTAGTTATTGCCCGGGAGATGCGAATGCATAACTCACTCCTTTGGCTTCCAGACTATTTATTGTGGCCGATTATGGGTATGGATACGCCTCTGTTATTTTACAATTCGATAGTGGAGAAACGCTTCTGCCTTTTGAGACAGAGGTATGCCGCCTATTTCTTCAGCGAGCTCAGGTGCCGACCCTGATCTGCCAGCATAGATTCCAAAAATACCTTCGTTGAACTTTGCTTTATCAAACCGTATGGGCTTTTTTGAAGCAAAGACATGAAATATTTCCTTTGTTTCGGTCTTTCCTGCCCCAACCAGCGCTTCGAGAATGATACCGTTTTTGGTGTCAACGCCATCGGGAAAAATCAAGGTTCCGTTTGCTTTTACGAAATTGTTCTTTCTGTAGCGGTTTGGCAGCAGAATGAGAACGTTTTGGTTTTCCAAAATATTGAATACGGTGATGTAGGCGTCCTTTGTCGGGGTAATGCGGAGTTCAATACGATCTCCTTCCTCGAAAACGTTACGGTTGATTTCCGCCCTTACTTTAAAAATCGGATCTCCGACAACGATGAATACGAACTCACCACCCTGGTCGCCTGTATCCCGGATAGGTCTGCACAACGGGGTCTGTGCTGAATTATTGCTGACGATCGGAGCTATCAGAGTGTAGATTTCCTGCGTGGAAAGGTAAGGTTTCTCGTTATTCTTCAGCGCCTTGATAAGCTGGTAAGCAAACACACTGTGACCGTCGGCACCATCATCGGCTACCGGTGTTTTGTTTCCGGAGGTCATCCCCCAGCGGCTTTTCTCTTTGTAAAGGCTCAGATAATACTTGTCGTTGATAACACGCGGCATCACCCTGGCTTGGCCGAAAAGGGTGCCCGAGTAACAGGAATCGGATATCAACAGCACATGGCGGGCTTTCATGCTGCGCATTGACTTTTGGACCTGTACGTTGTCCAGATAGGTAAAGGGATCTCCCGCCTTGGCGTTGTAAGGTATCCACCATCCATCGTTGTACTGCCGGTCGAGATCTCCATGCCCGGCGTAATATATCAAAACACTGTCATTTGGTTTCGCCCTCGATGACAGATCTCGCAAGGCTTTGTAGATTGATCTGCTTGTGGCCCGACTGCCAAGGAGGGTTTCTACGGTGAAACCGTACTTCTTGCTCAACACCTCTTCCATAGCGCGAGCATCGTTCAACGGGGTCTCGAGGTCTGGGATCCTGGGGTCTTGGTAATCCTTAATCGCAATGATCAATGCTCGATAGGCGCCTACTTTCGCACTTCCATGTCTAAAATCATCGGCCGCTTCGGCACCGCGAGATCCGGCGGTTTGCGATGCGATGCACAACGTCAGCAAAAAACAACACCAGGAAAGCATTGTGTGCGTGCGCGTCATTTTCATGCGACCCGTTAATATTTCACTTCGTCTACGTGTTTGGGGTGATGGATTTGAAATTGCAGATTTTGTAATGCTTACGATATTCGGTGGCAGTTCAGAGGTGTCGGCAGTGAGAGGGGGCAATAATTTCCAATCATTACCATCTGCAATACAGCCTGCTCAAAAAAAGGGTCGAACAAGTTATCGATACAATACTAGATTATCGTGGAGGTGTCAAGGATTCAGAATAAATCAGAACGGTTATTATTTGTTAAGCGTCTTTGGAACTGGCTTGTCCGACGCCTCCCGGCTTGTTGACGATCACCATCAATGTGGGGGCCGCAAAATAATCGGCCAAAAGTGCAAAGATGATGGTGGTGCCCGTTAAGAGGCTAAAGTTGAAAATTTTGCCCATTTCCGCAAACATGAAACGGCAAACCTCAACAGATGAATCATTCCATTAAAATCTATTTTGAACTGTGCGCTCGATAATTTCCTGCTGGTGGTATTCATCCAGGTCCACAAAGTAATCGCTGTACCCAGCCACACGCACCAGAAGATCGGCATAGTCGTCCGGCGCCGCCTGGGCTTTTTTTAGGGTGTCTGTGTCCACGATATTGAATTGGATGTGGTGTCCGTTGAACCGGAAGTAGGTTCTGATGAGCTGCACCAGTTTATCGAGGTCCTTTTCTTTTTCCAGCACTTCCGGCAGAAAACGTTGATTCAAAAGCGTGCCCCCGGATTTGACCTGGTCCATCTTGCCCAGGGATTTGACCACGGCCGTGGGGCCGTTGCGGTCCGCACCGTGGGAGGGTGACGTGCCGTCAGATATGGGCAATTCGGCCAGCCGGCCGTTGGGGGTGGCTCCCAGCATCTTGCCGAAGTAGATATGGCAGGTGGTGGAGAGCATGTTCAAATGGTATTCCGTGCCTTTGGTGTTGGGTTTGCCGTCAATGGCCTTGAACAGGGAGGCGTACACCTTCTGCATGATAGCGTCGGCCCGGTCATCGTCATTGCCGAAAAAAGGCGTTTTGTTCCAGAGCTTGAGGCGCAGGGCCTCGTTATTTGTAAAATTTGTTTTCAGCGCTTCCAATAGATCTTCCATGGCAACGCTCTTGTCTTCAAATACGTGTGTCTTCAAAGCGGACAGGCTGTCGGTGATGGTGCCGATGCCGCAGCACTGGATGTAGTTGGTGTTGTAGCGCGGGCCGCCATTGTAGTAGTCCCTGCCATTTTTAATGCAGTCCCGGATGACCACGGAAAGGAAGGGCGCCGGCGCATTTTCAGCAAACATGTGCTCGATGTAGTTGTTGACGCGGATTTTTAAGTCGACCACATATTCCAGCTGCGTTACAAATGCGGCATACAGGTCGTCAAATTTATCGAACGAGAGCGGGTCGCCGGTTTCAGGGCCGAGCTGCTCTCCGGAAACCGGATCCACACCGTTGTTCAGGGCCAGTTCCAGTATTTTGGGAACATTGAGGTAGCCCGTCAGAATGTAGGCTTCCTTGCCAAAGGCGCCGGTTTCGATGCACCCGCTGCAGCCCCCCTCGCGGGCGTCCTCCACGCTCTTGCCCACCCGAATCTGTTCCATGACCACCTCGTCGGCGTTGAATACCGACGGGTAGCCGTAGCCCTTGCGGATGACCCGGCAGGCAGCCTTTAGAAATCGGTCCGGGGTCTTGTCGCTGATCTGCACATTGCTTTGGGGCTGCAGCAGATGGAGCTCGTCGATGACTTCGAGAATGATGTAGGACACCTCGTTGACACCGTCCGATCCGTCGGGCCGCAGGCCGCCGAGATTGATGTTGGTGAAATCGTTGTAGGTCCCGCTCTCTTTGGCCGTGACACCCACCTTGGGAGGCGCAGGGTGGTTGTTGACCTTGACCCACAGGCAGCTGATCAGTTCCTTGGCTTTTTCGCGGTCCAGGGTGCCGTCGGCCACTCCTTTCTGAAAGAAGGGGTAGAGGTGCTGGTCCAGACGTCCGGGGTTCATGGCGTCCCATCCGTTGAGTTCGGTGATGGTGCCCAGGTGCACAAACCAGTACATCTGCAGTGCTTCGTGCAGGGTTTCAGGCGCATGGGCCGGTACCCGCCGGCAGACAGTGGCAATGGTTTTAAGCTCTTCCCTGCGCTTGGGGTCCTTTTCATGGGCAGCCATTTGAGCGGCCAGGTCAGCGTGGCGGTCGGCAAACGCGATGGCGGCGTCGCAGGCGATATCCATGGCCTTCAGTTCATCCGCTTTTTGTGCAGCCTCTTTGTCCTCAAGAAAATCCAGCCGGATAAGGGCCTGGGCAATATCATTTTTAAAATCAAACATACCTTTTTGGTAGATGGTGTTGTCCAGGGTGGTGTGGCCGGCGGCGCGCTGCTCCATGAATTCGGTAAACAGACCGGCTTGGTAGGCTTTGGCCCAGGCTTCGGGCACCTGGCTGAAAACCCGCTCGCGCATGCTGCGGCCCTGCCAGAAGGGGACAACCTCTTCGGCATAGCGGTCAATGTCCTCATCAGATATCTTGAAACTGGTCATGGCGCGGTTGTTGAGGATGCGCAGGTCTTTGGCCGTGTGGCAGGTCAGTTCCGGAAAGGTGGAAACCGATTTGGGAAAGGGGCCTCTTTCACCCACGATCAGTTCGTCGTCACCGATGTAGATGGTTTTTTGGGTGCAGAGCTCCTTGAATACCAGGGCGCGCAAGACCGGTGTCGAGTGTTGACCCTGATGTTTTTTGTAGAATTCGGTCTCTATAAGGGCCCGTTCGATGGAAATGCGGGGCGTGGCCTCAAAGCTTTCCCGGCGGAGCTGTTGGATGCGTGCATTCATGTGGATCAACCTCCTACTTCAACAGAAAGCCCGGTGTCAGCCAAATGCTTTCGGATTGCTTCCACCCTCTCGGGAGAAGGGGGCTTGATGTCGCGGGCCTGGTAGTTCATCGAGAATTTCTCATACTTGCTCTTTTGAAAGTCATGATAGGGTAAAATATGCACCGTTTTTATCTGTGGCAAGTGGGCAAGAAAGGTGGCCATATTGTTGATATTGTCCTTGTTGTCGTTGATGCCGGGGATAAGGGGGATGCGGATAATGATACGGCTACCGAGATTGGCAAGCAATTCAAGGTTTTTCAGAATTTGTTCATTGGAAACACCTGTAAAGTGCCGGTGTTGTTCGGCGTTCATGAATTTCAGGTCAAACAGAAAAAGATCAATGCCGCGCGCCACGCGCTTTAGGGTGTCGGGGTCTGTGTATCCTGTGGTGTCTAGGACCCGGTGAATGTCCTCTTTCCCGCATGCTTCAAGCATTTCCCATAGAAATTGCGCCTGCATCAGAGGTTCGCCGCCGGAAAAGGTGACCCCGCCGCCGGAGGTGTCGAAAAAGGGCACATCTTTTCGAATGGTCTCCATGAGCGATTCCACGGTTTCAGTCTTTCCGGCCCGTTCGCGGGCGCCGGCAGGGCAAGTATCCACACAGGTACCGCAGTGTTGGCAGTAGAGTTCATTCGTGATGATCCCGTCAGGTCCAGGTGAAAGCGCCTTTTCCGGGCAGGCGTCAATGCACTCAAGACAGCCAATGCACATGCTTTTGCGGTAAACCACCCGGGGCGATTGGTCGATGCCTTCGGGATTGTGGCACCACGGGCAGGTAAGCGGGCATCCCTTGAAAAACACCGTGGTCCGGATCCCCGGGCCGTCGTGGATGGCATAGCGCTTTATGTCGAAAATAATTCCGGTCTGCATAATAGCGGTTGTCATCCTATGCATAAATTTCTGTTACCACAAGGCCGATTTATGTTCCTTTCATTCTTTGAGGGTTCCCATGGCTTTGGTCAGTTCCAGCAAAACGCCAAGACCGGCTTTAACATCGTCGTCTCCCATGGCGCCCATCATGCCGAAAAGGCCTACATCTTTCGCTTTTGAAAGGTCGATGGTTTCTGGCATATCGGCAATTCTGTCATGAAAGTCAAGGGCTTTAGGGGATGTCAGTTTTTTGGCTACGTCCATTAGTCGTATCATGCCTTCGCCGATTTGATCCATATCTTCGGGGGTAAATTTATCGCCGATCTTTTCGAAGACATCCATACAGACTTTGAACAAATGAAACACGCCCTTTTTTTCCAAGGCGTCCAGGTAGTAGATGATTTGGGGTACGGTTGTTTTGAACAAAGGTTCTGCCGTGGTGGCAAAATCAATCAGGTTTTTCAATTGGTCCAGGCTGTAGCTCAGGTTGTTGACATTTCGCATTGCCTTTTTAGTGAGGTACAGCAGGTCCTCGAGCTGAAAGTCGGACTCAACGTCGGCGAGTTCCACGATGAGGGCCTGCACAGCTTCATTGACCCTTGGGGCCAGTTCTTCCTTGAGCTCTTTGATGGACCTGGCGGATTCGATCATAGGGGTGATCTTATTTTCCAGTCGATCCAGCCGATCCAGGATTAATTCCTCGTTTTTCATGCCAGTCCCTCCTTTTATCCTGCTTTCCGTATCTTGCCGGCAATGTTCATCTGGGGCTCAAGAGGCAGATCGAGTCCCTTCATCATCAGGTTCCAGTATACCCACCGAAACATCATTTTCCCCCAGTAATTGCTCAAACTTTCCTGGAGCAGGCTAAATGGCCCCATGCCGGGAAACGGGAATTTTCCGGGCAGGGGTTCCACGTCGTAGTTGAAGTCAAGAAGAATGGCTTTTTCGAACCCGGATGCAAGAAAGCAGGTGGCATGCCCGTCGAATTTCGGCAGCGCTTCGTAGCCGTCGATTTCGCGAATCAGGTTTTCAACCAGAGTGTAGGCCATATAGTGGGCTACTGAGCCTGCCTTGGAGGTTGGCACATTGGTTGTGTCCCCGATAACAAATACACGATCTGTGTTTTCGGCTTTCAGGGTTCCGTTGTCGGTAGGTACAAATCCCACGGGGTCGCTAACCTCTGAATCGATTAACGCCTTGTCTCCCATGTTTGGCGGTATCGCTACCAGCAAGTCGTATCCGACTTTCTGCCCCCGGTGCGATTCAATGGTTTTCTCACCGGCATTCACCTGGGCCAGGTCGAAATGGGGCGTTACTTTGATGTTTTTCCGGGCAGCAAACGCGGCCAGTGCTTTGGCGGCAACCGGTTTGGTAAAAACGTTATCGAGAGGGGTTACGAATTCGATTTCCACTTTGTCCCGCACTCCGTTTACGGTAAAATACCAGTCTGCCATAAAGACGAATTCCAGGGGAGCGATGGGACATTTATAGGGGATCTCGGCGATATTGAGGACAACTTTACCGGAGCTGAAATATTTCATTTTATTGCGAAGTGCGAGAGCACCGCCAAGGGTGTAAAAATCAAAAATATCCTTTTGCCACCCATCCTGCATGCCATCTATTTCAGAGGGGTATATATCGCATCCGGTGGCGATAACGAGCCAGTCGTAATCATAATACCCTTTTTCGGTTGTAACACGTCGCGAATCTGTATCGATCTTCACCACATTGTCCACCACGAATTCCACACCTCTGGGAATGAATTCCTTTTTAGGTTTTAATACATCATCCTCACCATAAACCCCGAAAGGAATGAAAAGATAACCCGCCTGGTAATGATGCTTCTCCTTTCGATCAATAATGGTGATTTGCCATTCTGATTCAGCCAACTCTTTGCGGAGCATGTTGGCAACGATGGTACCGCCGGCGCCGGCGCCTAAAATTAAGATTTTCCTCATTATTCCATCCTCCATGGTTATGGGTTGATAGACACACAACTCTTTTGACGGAGAGTAGTGACGCTATATTCAAAATTGCTATTGGCGCAAATCCTGCTGGGACAAAGAACACTTGTAGAGAAGAGAATGCCAAATATGGAAGTTATTATAATGTATACATTGTGGTGGGCAGTAGAATAAGAAAATGACTTAAGTCAAAAACAATCCATTTTTCTGCTACTTTTTAATATTTGAATCCTGCATGGAATGCTTTCAGGCCAATCGGTTCTTGAAACTGTATAAGATTATCCTATATAACAAAGTAAAATATATATCCACATGTGAAAGGAGAACACCCTATGAAGCCGCGACGGTCAATCTTATCGGTCCCGGGGCATGTGCAGAAGATGCATGCCAAAGCCCTGAACAGCGAGGCGGATGTGGTCATGCTGGACATGGAGGACAGTGTGCCCCTGGATGCAAAAGAGGCTGCACGGTCCCAGATCATCGATTCTTTACTTTCATTGGCATGGGAAGATAAAACTGTTGCCGTAAGAATCAATGGGCTGGATACGCCCTACGGGTATCAGGATATCCTGGCAATGGCGGAAAAGGCCGGGGATGTTATCGACACCATCGTGGTTCCCAAAGTGAACCATCCCCAAGACATCCATTTTGTGAGCCGTCTGTTGGACGGCATCGAAATGAACAAAGGATATCAGGCGCACATCGGCATCGAGGCTTCCATCGAAAGCGCCGAAGGACTGGAGAACATTTCCGAAACCGCCCGTGCCTCCAACCGGATCAGGACCCTGGTGTTCGGCATTGCCGACTATTCGGCCTCGGTGGGAGCCAGGCTGGTGTCCATCTCGGGCCACGGGGAGAAGGAGGAGGAAATCTATCCCGGTCATCGCTGGCATTTCCCTTTGAGCCGGATCGTCATGGCAGCCAAGGCAAATGGTCTCCTGGCCATCGATGCACCGTACGGTAATTTCAAGGATAAGGAGGGTCTGGAGAGATTCGCGGCCATGGCGGCTTCCCTTGGATTCGACGGCAAGTGGGTCATTCACCCCGGCCAGATTGAGACTGTCAACGCCGTATTCACACCTTCGAAGGAAGATATCGCCCGCGCGGAAAAGGTGATCAAGGCCCATGCCGAGGCGGTCAAGGCAGGACGCGGGGCGGTGGCCATCGACGGCCGCATGGTGGACAACGCCACCATCCGCCTGGCCAACCAGCTCTATGAGCAGGCCAAATTCCTAAAAAAGTAAAAATCCCTGCAGTTTACTGCACGGATTTTTACTTTTTTAGGAATTTGATAAATAAAAGAAATTTCCCGCGGTTAATCGCCTGGCTATCTGTTTGTCAGGATAGTGTCTCCTAGGAGCTCGAAAGAAAAAATAGTATAAAATTAGGTGATTCACAAAGCAGAACAGCCCTTAGACAAGGCATTTCAGACTGAAGTCGTAGTGTGTTCTTACTTCGAAGTCTGAATAACGCCGTCTAAGGGCTGTTCTGCAAAGCCCGCAGGGTGAAAATGGGTGAAAAATAAGATCTCAATCCATATTAAGTGAAATTTATTTCACCCATTTTCATGAATTACCTAATTTAGCCGCATTTGGTGTAACCACAGAAATGGCAGGTCATGCAGCCTTCTTCGAAACTGATGGTCTGCCCGCATTCCGGACACACCTCCCCCAGCAGCGATTTTGCATAACCATTGGCATTCTGGTGGTTACCATTCATGTATCGTTTTTCAAGCACCCGGGCAATGGCATCCGGTATGGACAGCACCAGCCCGCCTTCCTGAAATACAGGATGCTCCCCGCCGATACCCTTGAGCTGCTCGACGATGTCATGGACCTCCACCCCCGACCGCAAGGCCAGGGAGACCAGCCGGCCGATGGCCTCGGTTTTGGCGGTCGTCGAACGCCCTGACTTGCCGATGGTGGCAAACACTTCAAAGGGCTGGCCTTCAAACTCGGTTACCGTGAGGTAGAGGTTGCCATAGCCGGTTTTGACCCGGGACGTGAAACCCGCCAGCGTTTCCGGTCGTTTCCGCACGGCAGTGGAAAGGCCTTGCTTTGCTTCGGCCTTCTTGGCAATGGAAAGGACCTGATTTTTCTTGCTGCCGTCCCTGTAGATGGTGACGCCCTTGCACTCCAGTTCAAAGGCAATATCGTAGACACGGCGGACATCATCTATTGTTGTGTCATTGGGCAGGTTGACGGTTTTGGAAACCGCATTGTCCGTGTGATGCTGAAAAGCGGCCTGCATCTTAAGGTGCCATTCCGGGGTTACATCGTGGGCGGTCACGAACACCTCGCGCACATCTTCGGGAATCTCCTCGAAGTCCTTGATGCTGCCTTTTTGGGCGATGGCGTCCATCAGATCCGTCGAGTAAAAGCCTCTTTCCCTGGCAACGCTTTCAAAATAGGGGTTGACCTCCATCAGCTTGTCGTTGTCCATGACATTCCTGACAAAGCTCAGGGCGAACAGGGGTTCGATGCCGCTGGAGCAATCGGAAAGGATGCTCAATGTCCCGGTGGGGGCGATGGTGGTGGTGGTTGCGTTGCGCAGGGTGTCCCCGTTTTTCCCGTGATAAACGCTCTTGTCGAAATTTTTGAACGGTCCCCGTTTTTTGGCAAGCTCCTTGGAGGCCTGATGGGAGGCCTTCTGGACAAATCCCATGACCTCTTCGGCCACATCAAGGGCCTCCTTGGAATTGTAGGGAATATTCAGGCGGAACAGAAGATCGGCAAATCCCATCACGCCAAGGCCTATCTTGCGGTTGCCTTTCACCATTTCATCGATTTCCCGTATGGGGTAATTGGACATGTCGATGGTGTTGTCCAGAAAATGGACGGCATCGTGTACGGTTTCTTTCAGGCCTTTGTAGTCAACCGTCGGCGCTTTGCCGCTGCTGTCGACAAATTTTGCAAGGTTGATGGATCCCAGGTTGCAGGCTTCCAGGGGCAAAAGCGGCTGCTCACCGCAGGGGTTGGTGCTTTCGATTTCACCCAGAAGCGGTGTGGGGTTGTCGCGGTTGATCCTGTCCAGGAAAATGATGCCAGGATCACCGGTCTCCCAGGCCTGCGCCACCAGGGTCCCATACACCTCCGCGGCTTTGAGTTCTCCTGTTTTGACTTTTTCGTAGGGGTCGATCAGATCATAGGTTTCATCGGCCTTGACCGCCTGCATGAACTTTTCTGTCAATCCCACGGATATGTTGAAGTTGTTCAGATCACCGTCGTATTTCTTGCAGCTGATGAACTCCATGATATCGGGGTGATCCACCCTTAAGATCGCCATGTTGGCGCCTCTGCGGGTGCCGCCCTGCTTGACCTGCTCTGTGGCGGTGTTGAAAATTTTCATGAAAGAGACAGGCCCGGAGGCAACGCCGCCGGTGGTGCCCACCCGGCTGTCCTTGGCTCGCAGGCGGGAAAATGAAAACCCGGTTCCCCCGCCGGACTTGTGAATCAGGGCGGCATTTTTCAAAGAGTCGAATATGCCGTCCATGCTGTCTTCCACCGGCAGGACGAAACAGGCCGCCAACTGCCCGAGCCTGCGGCCGGCGTTCATCAGCGTGGGGGAGTTGGGCAAAAACGTGAGGTCCGTCATCATACGGTAGAAGGTTTCTTCCGCTTTTTTCACGTCGGATTCATCGCCGTAGTTTTTTTCAGCCCTTGCAATGTGCTTTGCAACCCGTTTGAACATCTGCCTGGGCGATTCCACGAGCCGACCCCGGCTGTCCTTTTTCAGGTAACGCCTTTTGAGTACGCTTTTGGCATTGTCTGAAAGGACCAGGCGGTCTTTCATGAAAATCGAGGGGTTCAGTTTGAGCGAAGACATATCCTTCAATCCGACTTCCTGGAGCTTGGCGCCGACCATTTTATCTATGGCCGGAAGCGTGATGGTTTCAAGTTTGGTCTGGTTGATGGCTTCCCTGATAAATTTGCTGATACCAAGCGCTTTTTCCTTCTCTATGCGGTTTTCTTTGACCAGCAAATTGGAAAACAGATTGTCGTCCCATCTGTGAGTGTTCAAATCGATCCGCGCGTTATCCGTCACTAAAAATTTTCGTTTTTGACCCATTAATCGCTCCACGGCTTACGCTATTTAATTATATGAATTACATCAGAAACAGGCAACTGTTTTTCCGTCAAAAATCGTTACCCGCAAGCAGAATGTCAGGCAATTCAAGGGGACGACAGTGTTCCTAATGTTCAGGTTGAATATCCCCTTTAAGGGGGGGCTATGGAATCCATCACTTTGACAGTTCCATCAACCAGGGTACTCAGAGTGGTTGAAGCAGCGTCTACCCGCAAATGAGAGCATCAGCTAGAGCATTTAAAAAAGCGATCAGAGAAATCACAAAAAGCGGTACAACGGGCCATTTGCGGGCAGACATCTGCTAACAAGGAATATCTGTTTCATACTATATCTTGTATGTCAATGAGAAAAATACACTATACCTTCTATTTTTTATAATCGTACCACCCTTTGCCGGTTTTCTGTCCATATTCACCGTTGACAAAGTGTTCCACCAGTTTCGGGGAGGGTAGAAGGGCGCGGTCGCCCGTGCGCTTGAAGGCTTCCATGCCCATGGTATAGGACAGGTCGATGCCGGTGAGGTCGTTCAGACGGAACGGTCCCATGGGATGCCCGGCCCCAAAAACGCAGGCCTTGTCAATGTCTTCATGACTGGCTACGCCCATTTCCAGCATCCAGCTGGCTTCGCGGAAGATGGCGCCGAAAATCCGGTTCAATAAAAATCCGTCCACCTCTTTTTTCAGATGCACCGGGACCTTGTCGAGTTTGTTGCAGAGTTCGATGGTGACCTGGGTGGTTTCATCGGAAACATGCGGTCCCTGGACCACTTCCACCAGTTTCATGACCAGAGCGGGGTTGAAAAAATGCATGTTGACCACCTTGTCCGGCCGCTTGGTGGCATCGGCAATTTTCGAACTGACGATGGCGGAGCTGTTGGTGGCCAGGATGGCGTGATCGGGGGACATATTGTCCATGTCGGTAAACAACTGGCGCTTGACGTCCAGGACTTCGATGGCCGCCTCGATGATGAAATCCGCATCCTTGACCGCATCTTCCAGGTTTCCGGTAAAGGCGATGTTGGCGCGTGCCTGGTCGGCCTGCTCCTGGGTCAGTCGGCCTTTCTCCACTCGCCCCGGCAGATAGTTGTCCACAAATTTTTCTGCGTTTTTCAATGTTGTTTCACTGACATCCGTCACCGTTGTCTTGTACCCGGCGAGGGCGCAGAGGGTTGATATTTGGTGCCCCATATTACCGGCACCGACTACACCAATTTTTTTTAGGTCTTCGATGTTCATTTACGCCTCCCTTTGATGTGGTTTTTTTTAAAGTATGCTCTTGGTGGTTCAGGTTATACCGGTTGTCATAACTATGTTCCGATACAAACTTCGTTGCACATAAGAAATAGTTTGTCTAAGCAGTCAAATTGTATAGAAAGATGACAACCGCTATAATGGTTCATCCTGATGCTGTCAAGCTCGGGCATTTAATTTTAAAGCTTGCTCACCGGTTGCGTGGCTATCTCGATGACGCGGATGAATTTCCAACGGCCCTGCCGATAGCGTAACCAGGCCGATGCAAAAAGGGAAAGGACGAAAAAAGTCAGAATCCACCAGCAGATGATGAGGTCGGCCCCCAGATAGGTAACAGCGATATAGATCGGTATGATCAGAAACAGCAGGGAGACAATTCCAATGACAACCATGATGAAACGCGTGTCGCCGGCGCCTTTGAGCAGGCCGATATACACCATGTACAGGCCGTCGAAAATGAGGTAAAGGCCCATTATGCGGATCAGGACAATACCCAGGGCAAGGTGTTCGGGGTTTTCGGCATTTAGAAAAAGTCCCAAAACCCGATGCGGTGCCGCCATCAGGACAAGGTCGAGTATCAGGATGTAGCCCACCAGAATGTGGGCCGTCTGGCGGGTGACCGTTATTGCCAGGTTGACGTCGTTCTTTCCCAGGGCCTGCCCAACAAGGGTACTCAATCCGATGGAAAAACCCAGGGCTGGCATGAAGGCGATGGATTCGATGGACAGGACGATATTGTTGACGGCCAGTTCAGCCGGGCCCAGTCGACCGACCATGAAAACGAAAAAGGTGAAAGCGAACACATCCAGGGTGAACTGTAAAGATCCGGGAAGGCCGAATTTGATCAGGCGCCCCATGAGATCGCGGTCCAGTTTTCTGCTCCCTCGAAGGTCGAAGCGCAGGATGTTCTCACGGTCGAAGATGAGCACACCGTACAATACAGCGATGAGCAGCCACGAGAATACAGTTGCCAGGGCTGCGCCCAGGATGCCCAGTTCGGGGAAAAACCGCCAGCCGTTGATCAGGGCATAGTCGAGGGGGATGTTGATCAGCATACCGATGATGTTGATGAACATGACCGGCCGCGTCTGCCCCCTGCCGGTGAAAAAGGTGGCCAGGCCGGCGCCCAGCACATTGAGCCCGCCCCCCAGGCACAGGGTTCTGAAGTAGATGACTTCCTGTTTTTGTATGGCTGGGGAGTGGCCGCCGAGCTCGAATATCGACTTTGCTGACAAAGAGAGTACCATGAGCAAAAGCGCTGAGAGGATGGAAAAATAGATGACCTGCCACAGGCACAAACCGATGCGGTCCTCGGCGCCGGCCCCCTTGTACTGGGCAATGAACACGTTCATGTAGGCGGAGATGCCGCTGAAAAAGGTCAAAAACAGGAATACGGTGATGCCCGCGGGCAACGCTGCCGCAATGGCGTCCAGGCTGTGGTTCGCCAGGAACACCCGGTCGGTGAATTCCATGACCGTGGTGGCGGCCATGCTCAATACCAGGGGCAGGCTGACGGTAATAACGGAGCTGTAATTGCTCTCGGGGTTCTTCATGTTGCTATACCAATGGATACCGTCCCTGGATCTTTTGGGCAGCGGCATGTATGCGTTGCAATTCTCGCTCGACGTCGGCGTCCAGGGCTTCTGGGCGGTGTGAAGAGAGAATATGATCGACCGTTTCCCTGGCTTCCTGAGCCAGGGTGGGTTGACCGTTTTCCAGCCAGTTTTCATAGCTGTCATGAACACCCAGTTGGGGGATGTACCACTCATCGCTGCGCACGGCTTTGAGGGTTGAATCTTCCATGAGATAATTGCCGCCGGGCCCGACTTTTTCGATGATGCTGTCAAGCCATTTGTCTTTCCTGCAGTCTATGCCCTTGCGGATCTGTTTGATCATCCGGTAGATCTCCAGGTCCACCAGAAGCTGGTCAAAGCTCAGCATCATGTCCCCGCCGAACAGGCCGGGTCCCACCAGGATGTCCGGCCATTCCAACAACGGCATGACGGTGTTCAGGGCCCTTTCGTAGCCTGCCTGGCGCGAGGGCCGGAAGGTGTCGGTTCCGAACCCGCTGGCCATGATTGGAAAGCCGTAGAACCGGGCCAGCTCCACAGCCGCACTGTTCATAATGGCGTTTTCCGCCCCGCCGCTGAAATAGCGGCCGGTTTTGGGATCCATCAGGGTGAGGGCCGGCGCATAGAGAAAAGGGGTCCCTGGTTCGTTGGCCTGGACCAGGCACAGGGTGGCCAGCACTTCGCAATTTACTTGGATGAGAGTCGCCAGCATGCTGGCCGGGGCCGTGGCCCCCATCAGGGCCATGGGCATGACCGCCACGGGTATGTTCCACCCTTTCAGTTCGAGATAGGCGTCCGTGTAGTCCTCGGTGATGATCAACGGGGATTGCGGACAGAGCAGGGTGGAGTAGGGGTGGGCCTTCTGGATAGCCTCGCGGTTTCCGAAAACGGCCTGTAACATTTCCAACAGCCAGGACGCCTGTTCCGGGGCCATGAAAGGGTCCATGACGTGTTTGGAAAAATTCTTAAAAACATCGCCCATGCCCTCCACAAAATCCGCCATACTGTCACCCTGGTCGTGGGGGGTGACCGAGCGCCAGTAAACACCGACCTCGTCCGTATAATCAGCCATACGGGTCACCGCAAGCCAGTCTTTGCGGGTTGCGGGCCTGAGCTCGGCAGTCTCCCGGTCGATGGCCAGGGTCCCTTCGCCATTCAGGCAGAGGGTGTTGTCACCACGGTTGACGTCAAATGACCATCCTTCCCGCCGGCCTCCCAGGGTAAAGGCCTTGGGGGCGGACTGGATCGCATTTTCCACGAGGTCTTCGGGAAAGCGGATGACGTTGGAGCCCTTTTGGGATACGGCACCGGCCTGTTCCAATAGGGCCCTGCCTTTGGCCGAGTCCACCCGGACGCCGGTCCGGGACAAAAGGTGCAGGCTCCTTTCGTGAATGCGTTTGAGGTTTTCATGGGAAAGCATCTTTATCTGGGTGTGCATACGATCTCCTCTTTGATCTGGGCAGTTACGGCAAGGGCTTGAGTCTTATTGGGCAGCCCCTGCCTGCCGCCGTAGCCCCTGCAGGAAAGGGAGGCGGTGGCCACTGCAAAACGCACGGCACCGTGCAGGTCGAAGCCGAGGCTAACGGCAAGGGCAAAGGCCCCGTGGAAATTGTCGCCCGCACCGATGGTGTCGATTGCCGGCACCTTGGGGGCCGGAACACGATAGAGGCGGCCGTTGTGCGGGTAAAAGGCGCCTTCTTTCCCCCGGGTGACGATCAATTGGCCCTTTATGTCCTTTTTGAGCCGGAGCATCTTTTGGTAGAAATCCATGTTGTCGTAACCCAGGGAAGTTGATTCCAAAAATGCGGCTGACGGAATGAAATAATCTGCTAGGCGCATCATTTGTTCAATCCCTGGTTTCCATCGTTCGCAGTCGTAAATAATGCGTGTATTGGGGCCCGCGTTCTTTTTTACAATGGCGGCGAGGTAGGTGGTTTCAGGGTCCAACAGCACAGTTTGGGCGGTTGACAGCGTGGCCAGGTGTTCACGGGTAAGCTCGATCTTCGGCAGCTGACTCGGTTCATAAATAATGGTGCGGCTGCCGCTTTTGCGGGTGACAAAAAGGTAGGCCACCGGGGTCCGCCCGTCCTCGGCGATTTCCACAAAACGGGTATCCACGCCAAAAGCATCTAGACGGTCAAGGCAAAGGGCGCCTTCGTCGTCTCC
This sequence comes from Thermodesulfobacteriota bacterium, assembly GCA_039714495.1. Lineage (GTDB taxonomy): Bacteria > Desulfobacterota > Desulfobacteria > Desulfobacterales > B30-G6 > JAJDNW01. Next base: position 5,231 of record JBDLJD010000057.1, on the reverse strand, counting down.
GCCAATCTTCCCGATCAGGGCCACCCGGCCCTGCAGCCGGGCAACACAACAGGCGGCGGTGCCCCCCTGGCCCCCGCCCTCCACAAGCCTGAAGGCAAGGGGGGCTTTTTCGTCTTCAGCCGGAAGCTTTTCAACCACGGCGATGTAGTCGAGGCAGTTGCGGCCGATAACCAGTACATCCATATGGTTTGCATTGTCCTTCAATGGGGACCCATAAATACTCATCGCCAACAAAGTAGGGGACGTTTATGAAAATATTCTTTACTTGCCTTTCAAGCAATGGTACCAAACAAGTATGCCGCGAAAAGCAAGAATTGATGCAGTCGATGCCGTGCAACATATCATGGCAAGGGGTATTGAAGGTAGAATAATTTTCCGAAATGATTCAGACAGGTATAGTTTTATTGAACGATTGGCTGAAACGTTAAGGGATACAACAACGGATTGCCTGGCATGGGCTCTGATGTCTAATCATTTTCATCTGCTGCTGCGAACCGGTAGTATGCCCATGGAGGCGGTCATGCGCCGTCTTTTGACCGGGTATGCGGTATCATTTAACTTAAAATACCGTAGAAAAGGTCACTTGTTTCAGAACCGTTATAAATCGATTCTTTGCCAGGAAGATATCTATTTGAAAGAATTGGCAAGATATATTCATCTGAATCCTTTGAGAAAAGGAATAGTTGCCGATCTAAAAGCGCTTGATAAATATCCTTGGACTGGTCATAGTGCAGTTATGGGGTATACATCCAATGAGTTCCAGAATATTGATTATCTGCTTGGCTTCTTTGGGGATAAACATCGGAAATGTCGCCTCAGGTACCACCAATTTGTAGAAAAAGGGGTCGGTAGTGGATATCGTTCCGACCTGACCGGAGGCGGTCTAGTTCGGAGCGCAGGGGGCTGGGCGGAAATCAAGGCACTGCGGCGGGCAGGGATTAAGGTACGGGGTGATTCACGGATATTGGGCAATGGTGACTTCGTTGAAAGGGTACTGGCAGATGAAGACAGGTTTTTGCAGGAAAAATATGATCTGCAGAAAGCTGGATTTGATTTTAAAACGGTCATTGAGCGTGCCGCGGATATCATCAAAATCGATCCGCAAGAGGTGATGGTGCCTGGTAAGCAGCCATGGCGGGTAAGAGCACGGGATTTGGTTTGTTTCTGGTCCTATCGGAAATTGGGCATGACAACGGTAGATATTGCACGTCGTTTGAACATGACTCAATCTGCCGTCACTAAGGCGTCATATCGAGGAGAAAGGTTCGTTAGGAAAAACAGGCTAAAATTGACTACAAAAGAATAAAATCATATACGTCCCCTATTTTTTGGAGAATAAATCAATGACAAGTTCGACAGCGGCAATGTTCATCGCGGCAGCCGGGGGCATGGCCGTCGCCATTCAGGCCCAGTTAATGGGGTTGATGGGCCGCAGTGTTGGGAATGTAGAAGCGGTGTTCATCACGTATTGCGGAGGCGGGGTGTTGATCGCAGCGATCATGCTCCTGATGCGCGGGGGAAATCTGGGGGAGTGGCGCAGCATCCCCTGGTATGCGCTCACTTCGGGCATTTTCGGCCTGATCATTGTCGGATCCATTGGATTCAGCGTTCCCAGGCTGGGCCTGGTGGCCAGTATGACCATGCTAGTGGCTGTCCAGCTCCTGACCGGGGCCGTTCTCGACCATTTCGGGCTTCTGGGGGCTGATCCGCGACCGCTGGACCTGTCGAGACTTCTGGGCATAGGTGTGCTGGTGACCGGAATGTGGTTGACTGTCCGATGAACACTTTTTTTGACCTACACGGGAAAGGAAGGGCCCTAAAATGAAAATCTTGTTTCGACTGATGATGGTGGTGGCCGTGGCGGCCATGCTGACTGGATGCGGCTACAACTCGCTGCAGCAGATGGAGGAGGGGGTCTTCAGGGCCTGGAGCGATGTGGAATCCAATCTCCAGCGTCGTGCAGATCTGATTCCCAACCTGGTGCAAACCGTAAAGGGGTATGCTGCCCATGAAAAGGAGACGCTCCAGGCAGTGGTGGAAGCCCGTTCCAAGGCGACCGGCATCAATCTGAGCGCTGATGACCTCAACAACGCGCAGGCCATGCAGCGTATGGCCGATGCCCAGGGGGCCCTGTCCGGTGCACTTTCCCGGCTGATGGTGGTGGTTGAGCGTTATCCGGACCTGAAAGCCAATCAGGGGTTCCTGGACCTTCAGAACCAGTTGGAAGGAACCGAAAACCGAATCAATGTCGCCCGGCAGCGTTATAACAAGGCGGTGGAAACCTTCAATGCCTCGATTCGAAAATTTCCCTACAGCCTGACCAACAGCCTTTTGCTGAAATTGGATCGTAAGGAATATTTCAAGGCCGAGGCCGGCGCCAAAGCTGCGCCCAAGGTGGAGTTTTAATGAAACGGTTTGTAATACTGGTAACTATTTTGTTGTTTTTCGTGCTGGGCAGCGGCCTGGCCGCAGCGCTCGAGGTCCCGGCACTAAAAGCGCGGGTGAACGACTATGCCGGCCTGCTTGCGCCGGCTACGAAAAACCAGCTCGAACAGGCGCTTTTGGAATTTGAGCAATCCCAGTCCACCCAGATCGTGGTGCTCACCGTGACCTCGCTCGAGGGGGAATCCCTGGAAGATTATTCCATGCAGGTGGCAGAAGCCTGGAAGGTGGGGCAAAAAGACCTGGACAACGGCGCCATACTGCTCATCGCGAAAAATGATCGAAAAATCCGCATCGAAGTGGGCTACGGGCTGGAAGGCAGCCTGACCGACATGCTGAGCGGCCGCATCATTCGCGAAGTGATCGTGCCGTCATTCAGGGCCGGCAAATTTGACCAGGGGGTGGCCAGCGGGGTGGCGGCCATGATGGCGGCGGTCAAAGGGGAATATAAGGCGCAGCCTGTAAAGCACCAGCCCCGGGGCCGTGATTCATCGGTGAGTTTTGTACCGTTCATCATGTTTATCTTTCTCATCACGCAGCTCGGAAGAGTTCGGCGCAGCCTGGGCGTGCTGGCCGGCGGCCTGCTGCTGCCCATATTCGGAAGTATGATTCTGCCCTTTGGCCTCATCACCCTGCTGCTGATCCCCCTGGGGTTGGTGGCCGGTTTCATCCTCTCCCTGCTGGGTTCTGCCCTGGGGGCAGCCGGCGCGGCCGGCGGCCGGCGCGCGCGGGGCGGATTCTGGATAGGCGGTTCCGGCGGCAGTATGTCTTCGGGCGGTTTTGGCGGCTTCAGTGGGGGCGGCGGCGGTTTTGGCGGAGGGGGTGCGTCTGGAGGATGGTAACCCTAAGGCTGCATGAAAAACAAGGAAAGAAATGAAAGATTTAGCTGAGAAATTTTTAAATAAAGAAGAGCGGGAACGGATCCGGGCGGCGGTGAACAAGGCTGAAAAGAATACGTCCGGCGAGATCGTACCCATGATCGTCCCGGCCAGCTACCACTATCCCATGGCGGATGTCCTGGGAGGAGCTTCTCTGGCCCTGCCCGTGGCCATCCTGCTGACCTATTTCCTGGGCAGCATGCTGTGGGTCGGGCCGACGAATATGTGGCTGTTCATGGGCATATTCGGCATTGCTTTTATCGTGTTCCACCGGGTGGTTCAGCGCGTATGGCCGTTGAAGCGGGTTTTCATATCCGACCGGGAAATCGACGAAGAGGTCCAGGAGGCTGCGCTGATCTCCTTTTTTAAGGAAGAGCTTTATCGAACACGGGACGAAACGGGCATCCTGGTTTTTGTTTCCGTGTTCGAGCACAGGGTCTGGGTCCTGGCCGACCGGGGTATCAATGCCAAGGTGGACCAGGGGCAATGGGACGGTATTGTCGCCCACGTCGTGGCCGGCATAAAGAGCGGACAACAGGCAGACGCCATCTGCGAAGCCGTTAAAGAAATGGGCGGGATTCTGGTGGAACACTTTCCCGTGCGGGAAGACGATGTGGATGAATTGGATAATCTGATCATTTCCTGAGGTACACGTATGAAAGGAAAACCGGTGGTTGATCCGGTCTACATGACGGCAACCTACAAATTCGATAGGTCGGACGACTTGATCGACGTGGTGCAAAACCGCAGCGGCTATATTTACTCGCGCTGGGACAACCCCTCGGTTGCGGCGGTAGAAGCAGAATTGGCCCAGCTGGAGGGCTATGCTTCCTCAGTTGGATTCGGGTCGGGCATGGCAGCCATCACGACCGCTATCATGGCCAATGTCAAGGCCGGCGACCGCATCGTGTCAACCCAGGAAATTTACGGCGGCACCTACGAACTGCTGCACGATACACTGCCAGCCTATCATGTGGATACCGTCATGGTCAATTGCTGGGATCGGGAAAAGCTGTTTGCTGAAATCGACAAGGGCCTGACCCTGCTTTACCTGGAAACCCCCACCAACCCGCTGCTCAGGGTGGTGGATATCAAACCCCTGGCCGATGCCGCCCATGCCAAGGGCGCTGTGGTGCTGCTGGATGCGACTTTTGCTTCGCCGGTTAACCAGCACCCCGTCGACCTGGGGGTGGATGTGGTCATTCACAGCGCCACCAAATACCTGGGCGGCCATCATGATGTCACGGCAGGTTTTGTGTGCTGCAACGAGCCCTATTTTCAAAAGATATGGAGCCTGCGCAAGGTTCTGGGCGGCATCATGGATCCCATGACGGCTTTCATGACCCTGCGCGGGATGCGCACGCTAACGCTGCGCATCCAGAGGCACAACGAAAATGCCATGCAGATCGCCCGATTTATGGAAACACAGGATAAGGTGAAATGTGTACACTACCCTGGGCTGGCCTCCCACCCGGACCATGTGGTTGCCAAGCATCAGATGAGCGGTTTTGGCGGTATGCTCAGTTTTGAAATCAACGGGGATTTTGACCAGACCAAGCGTTTTATGGATGCCCTTGGCATCATCAAACTGGCCACGAGCCTCGGCGGGGTAACCAGTCTGGCCAACCAGCCCATCACCAACACCCACGTGGCCTTGAGCCCTGAGAACCGGGCCAAGGCAGGGGTCAGCGAGAGCCTGGTGCGGCTTTCGGTGGGCATCGAAAATGTCGACCTGTTGATCGAAGATCTGGAACAGGCATTGGAAGCCTAACCCGGATAAATCCGCCAGGCGGACAAGGCGGAACCACAAAGGCTTTAAATCAGGTCATGCAAGACATTATAACCATCGAAATCAATGGCAAACGCCTGGAAGTTCAGTGGCACGGGCCTCCGCCGGGACAGGCCCTGACC